>CAUJJX010000325.1 GCA_963205165.1 Pseudomonadota bacterium
AGTCGGCGTTGAGGTTGGGCTGCGCATCGCTCGGCACGGCGGACGTCGCGCGCAGCAGCGTGCAGCTGTTCATCACGAACACGCCGGCGCGATGCGCGGCCAGGTGGCGGAAGAAGTTCATCAGGTCGCCCTCGTGCAGCAACGGCAGCTTCACCCGCATCACCGACTGGTGCATGGGCAGCCCGGCCGCGCCGAAATCGGCGGCGGCGGTGAAGTCTTCCTGCTGGCCGATCATGTATTCGACACCGAAGAGATTCGCCTCGCGGTTCGCGGCGCGCAGGCTGTCGACCCAGTCGAGGCGCTGCTCGGCACCGACGAATCCGATGTCGGCGAGGGCGTCGTAGACGCCGCTGTAGCGCGTGATGATCTCTTTCTCGAGACCGGCGTTGGCATGGCGCGAGCGGGCGACAGACAACTGCTGTGCCTGGGATGCGCGCCGACTTTCGGCGGTGTCGACGAGCGTTTCCGAATAGGCGACGAGCCCCACGCCGCCGACGGCCACGATGGTGAACAGCACGGCCGGCAGCACGAGCACCGAGAGCTGGCGGCGGGCCATCACCCCGGCCCTCCGGAGGCGCGCAGCGTGATCGCGATCTCGAACTTCGCGCCGACCTGCTGCTCGCTGCGGATCGCGGTGGTGCCCGAGAGGTTCTGCCGCGAGCTGTCGTCGAGTGGCAGCTTGAGGATGCGCGCATCGGCCACGCGCGGGTCGTTGCGGAGGTCTTCGGCGAATGCACGGATCGTCGCGACGGCGGTGCGGTAGTCCCCGTTGAACGGCGCGATCTCGCCGGTGATGAGTCCGACTTCGATCAGCGGCGCCGCGGTGGCCTGCGCGGTGCCCTGCGGCGGCGCGGCGGTGAACGCCGCAGCGGCGTCGGCGACGTGTCCGTGACGCCACGCGACGCTGACGAGGTTCACGGTGGGCCGCGTTTCGAGGCTGCGGCTGACCACCTGGAACAGGCCTTCGGGCGTGCGCGCCCGCTGGCGGATGCCTTCGAAGACATCGACCGTCTGCTTCAGCCGGACGGCGGTCACGGGCGTCTCGGGGAACTCGCGCGTGAGTTCCGCATAGCGCGTCTGGAGGCGGTCGGTCTCGCGCACGAGGCCGAGGCGCTCTTCGTCCAGGCCGCTGACCGTGTGCAGGTTCAGGGCGAACCAGATCGCGGCAATGCCCGCGACTGCGGTCGACGCGCCGAGCAGCCAGCGGCTCGTGCGCCACAGGCGGAAGCTTTCGCCGAGCGGCGCCGGCGCGAGATTCTCGGCGGGCGTCGCCGTGCCCAGCAGGTGCAGGTGCAGTGCGTCGAGCGTCGTGTCGAGCGAGCCCGCCGGGATCTTCAGCCGCTTCGCGAGTTCGGTGCGGCCGATGCGGCGCGCGCGGATCATCCCCTGCACGACAGCGACGGCTTCGCGGAGCCCTTCGAGGCTGTCGTCCTGATCGAGGATCACGACATCGACGACCTCATCGGCCGTCGCGGCCTGCAGCGCGTTGAGGTACATGCGCGTGTTGACGATCTCGGCGCCGATCGCGGCGTCGGTGCCGGTCTCGGCGAGGCCGCGCAGCAGCGTGAGGCGCGAGAAGCGGAATTCGCCGTCGCGCAGGAAGGTCTGGCGCAGGCCCGCGGCGTGGCGCGAGACGATCAGCATCGCGGGGCTCGAGAGGCCCAGCGGTTTGGCGACAGCGGGCGTGACGGTCGGGACGGCGAAGACGCCGGCGATCGGGATGTCGAGGTCGACGACGGTGCCGATCCAGGGCGAGAGCAGCTCGGTGTCGGTGACAGCGGCGAACAGCACGCTGTCGTCGGCGCGGCGGCCTTGCCCGCGGCTGCGCGCGAGCACGCGGGCCGCGACGAACGGGGCGGCCCGATAGGTCTGGCGCAGCTTGCGTTCGAGCATCTCGCGCCGGTCGCGACCGCTGACGTGCGGCATCGTCTCGATGCGGTAGTCCTCGTCGACGGCATCGACCATGAACAGCACCGGCACGCGCGGCAGGCTCTCGAGCGCCTGGGCGAACTCCGCCTGCCCGGATTCGTCGTTCTCGAAGCGCATGCATGCCGTGATGCGCCCTTTCCAGAGCGCCATCGAGACGGCGGCAGGTGAAACGCAGACGAGGATCCGGGAGGCCATGTCAGAACTCGAGCTTGCCGATCAGATCGTAGATCGGCGTGAGGATCGCGAAGAGGATCAGGGCCATCAGCGCACCGAGCACGAACGTGAGCGCCGGGCCCATGATCTTGAGCGCCTTGTCGACACCGTCGCGGACGTCGCGGTTGTAGAAGTAGTTCACGTTGAGCAGCGCGCGATCGAGGGCGCCGGTGTTCTCGCCGACCTTCAGCATCCGGATCACGAGCGGCGGAAACACGCCGAGGCTCTGGAAGGTCTCGGACATCGGATCGCCGGCGTTGATCTGCTGCCACGCGCGCCGCAGGCCCTCAGCGATGACGCGGTTGCCGACGATGCCTTCGCTCGCCCGGATCGCGTCGAGCACCGTGATGCCCGACTGGTACATGAGTGCGAAGAAGCTCGCGAAGCGCGCGAGGATGATCTTCTGGAGGATCGGTCCGACGACGGGTATCCGCAGCTTCACGCGGTCGAGCACGAACGCGAGGCGCTCGTTCGATCGCACGGCCGTGACGACTCCCGCGGTCGCGATGACGGGCAGGCCCAGCACGAGCCACCAGTACTTCACCGTGAAGTCCGACGCGGCGATCAGCATGCGTGTCTGCACGGGCAGGTCGACCCGCATGGTCTGCAGGACACCGACGACCTGCGGCACGAGATACATCAGCAGGAAGAGCAGCACACCCAGCACGACGAGCAGCACCATCGCCGGATAGATCAGCAGCTTCTTGGTCTCGGCGGCGAGTTCGTCCTGCCACTTGAGCGTGTTCCAGAGGCTCTCGAACACGTCGGTGAGCCGCCCGGTCTGCTCGCCGGCGCGCACGAGGCTCACGAAGACGCCGTCGAATACGCGCGGGAACGGCGCCATCGCCTGCGACAGCATCTTGCCGCCTTCGATGTCTTCCAGGATCGCGGCGATCACCTGGCGGAAGCGCGGATTCTCGACGCTGTCGCGGACGTCGCGGAGACCGTCGAGCAGCGGGATGCCGGCGCGGGTCATCTGCTCCATGTCGAAGCAGAAGTTGATGAGGTCTTTCCGGGGGACCGCGACGCCGCGCACGCCCGCGCTGCCGCGAAGCTCGGACGACGTGACGAGGTCGAGCCCGAGGCGCTTCAGGCGGAGTTCGAGGTCGACGTCGTTGATGGCGTCGATGCGGCCGCGCGTGAGGCGGCCATCGACGTCCATGGCCTTGTAGCGGAACGTGGGCATCGGGCGTCGCCTCGCAGCTCGAGGCCGGTCAGATCAGGCGACCCGTGAGATCCACGGATCGCGAGAGTTCGGCCAGCCCGGTGCTGCCGTCGAGCACGCGCGTGATGCCTTCCTCGGCGAGCGAGCGGAAGCCCTTCTCGACGGCGAGCCGGCGGATCTCGCGGCCGGTCGCGCGGCGCGCGACGAGCTCGTCGATGTCGGCGTCCATGTGGAGCGTTTCCATGACGGCCATCCGGCCGCGGTAGCCGCGGTTGTTGCAGTGCCGGCAGCCGCCGTCGCGCGGACGGAAGATCGTCGCGGTGCTGTCGGGCGAGAGTCCGAGGATGTGCTTCTCTTCGAGCGACGGCCGGTGCTCGACGCGGCAGTGCGTGCAGAGTGTGCGCACGAGACGCTGCGCGACGACGCCGATCACGTTGCCCGCGATGATGTCCGGCAGGATCCCGATGTCGAGCAGCCGCGGAAACGCGCCGAGCGCGGAGTTCGTGTGGAGCGTCGTGAACACCTGGTGGCCGGTCATCGCGGCGCGGAAGGCCATGTCGGCCGTGTCGCGGTCGCGGATCTCGCCGACGAGGATGATGTCGGGGTCCTGCCGCATGATCGAGCGGATGCCGTTCGCGAAGTCGAGCTTCACGGCGTCGCTCACGGAGGTCTGGCGCATCATCGCGACCGGGTATTCGACGGGGTCCTCGAGGGTCATGATGTTCACGCCCTCGACGTTCACCTGCGACAGCAGCGAGTAGAGCGTCGTCGTCTTTCCGCTGCCGGTCGGGCCCGTGATGATCAGGATGCCCTCGGGCCGCGCGAGCATCAGGTTGAGCCGCGTGACGACCGCCTGCGGCAGGCGCATCTGGTCGAGGCTGATGATCGACTTCTCGCGGTCGAGCACGCGCAGGACGATGTTCTCGCCGTAGATCGTCGGATGGCTCGACACCCGGAAGTCGACGGGCCGGCCGTTGAGGTTGAGCGACAGCCGGCCGTCCTGCGGGGCGCGGACCTCGGCGATGTTCATGCCGCAGATCACCTTCAGGCGCACGGCGATGCCGGGCCAGTAAGTCTTGTGCAGGCTGCGCACCTGTTCGAGCACGCCGTCGATGCGATAGCGCACGCGCAGGAAGGCGGCTTCGGGCTCGAAGTGGATGTCGGACGCGCCGCGCTTCACGGCGTCGATCAGGAGCGCGCCGACGAGCCGCACCATCGGCTGCGTGTACTCGTCGCCGCTCGACTGCTGGAGGCTCTGCCAGTCGAGCTCCCCCGTCTCGATCTCGCGGAGGATGCCGTCGACCGACAGCTCGTATCCGTAGAACTGGTCGATGTATTCCGCGAGCTGCGCCTCGGCCGCGAGCAGCGTGCGCACCTGGATGTCCGGCGGGAGCGACGCGCGGAGCTGGTCGATCACGACGACGTTGAACATCTCGGTGATCGCGACGACGAGCGTGCGCGCGTGCGTGTCGAATGCGATCGGCAGCAGGTGATTGCGCCGCGCGAATTCCTGCGGGACGAGCTTCAGGGCCTCGGCGTCGACCACGACCTGCGAGAGGTCGATGGCCTCCTGGCCGATCGTGCGGGCCATGATGTCGCGGATCACGCCTTCGGTGACGAAGCCCAGCCGCACGAGCAGGCGGCCGATCGGCATGCGCTGCGTGCGTTGCTCGGTGAGCGCGATGCGCAACTGGTCGGCGGTGATCAGGCCCTGCTGGACGAGCAGTTCACCGAGTCGTGTCTTGCGGCGGGAGTCCGCGGCGGCGGCAGCCTTCAGTGCGGCATTCGACGGCATGTCGTTCATTCCGTGGCGGCGGCGAGTTTCGCCACGCGCGCCGTGACCTGCACCTGATCGAAACCGGCCCGGCCGCGGGCGCGTGCGAGGTCGAGCGCCTTGCGGTAGTAGCCGAGCGCGATGCCGCGCTGGCCGAGATGCTCGAGTCCGACCGCGAGGTTGTAGGCGTAGTCCGGATTGGCGGGTTCGAGCTGGAACGCCTGGAAGTAGGCCTGCTGCGCCTGGCTCCATTGCGCCTGGCCCGCGTACAGATGACCCAGCGCCGCGTACAGGAAGGCCGACGGATCGTGGCTGATGAGCTGCTTCAGCCGCGATTCGCTGGCCTGCGGATCCACCTGCCCTGCCAATCCGATCAGGCCGGACTGTGCCTGGGCATTCTGCGGATCGAGCTGCAGCACGCGGTAGTACTGCTCGGACGCCGCGTCGGGCCGCCCCTGCTGCCACGCCGTCGCGGCGAGGCCCAGCAGTGCGTCGACGTTGCGCGGATCGGCGGCAAGCGCGGCCTCGTAGTGCGACTGCGCCTTCGCGAAGTCCTGTCGCTGCAGGGCTTCCCAGCCCTCGGTGGTCCGGGCGGCGGCGTTGTCGCCGGCGGCGGTCGGGCGGACCTGCACACCTTCCTCGAGCGGGCGCTCGGCAGCGCGCGGACGGTCTGTCTTGTCGGCCATCGTCGGTGCGGCGCGGATCCGGCGCGGGCGCGCAACGGCAGCGATCGGCGGTGGCGCATCGTCGATCGCCGATGCGACCGGGGCCGACGGCGATCGAATCGGTGCGGCGGCCACCGGCGCCGCGGCAGCCGTGACCGGACTGGCTGCGGGCTGCGGCAATGGCGGCAGCGACGACGGCACGGCAGCTTGCTGCGCACCCGGGGGCGTCGGCTCGGCGGGGATCTGGAGATCCGGGACGGGGGCCAGCGGCTGCGCGGGCGGGGCTTCCGCGACGGGCGCATTGCCCGGCGGGGGCGTCACGGGGCGCGGCGGTGGCACGGGCTGGGCGAACTGGTCCTGCGAGGACGAGCGCGTGAAGAACCCGGGATGGTTGATCGCGAGGTAGACGTAGACGAAGTAGCCCGCGAGGAAAATCAGCGCCCCGGCAGCGAAGATGGGGACAGGATGCTCGCGCGCCCATTCCATCGCGTCGGCTGCGCGGCCCGCGGCCTTCGGTGCGGCGCCGGCGGCGTCGCGATTGTGTCCGAAGTCGAGGGCCCGACGCGCCGGCCGCGGCGGTTCGATGTCGCCCGGTTCGAGTTCGAGCGCGCTGGTCGAGGTCGTCGCGGCGGGGCTGGCGGACCCGGGCGTGCGGCGCGGCAGCGATTCGCGGCTTTTCGATGCGCGCTGGAGCGCCTTCAGCAGCAGGCTCATCGCGCGGGCGGCATCTCGAAGGGGGCCGTCAGCTGCTCGGGCCGCGGCAGCTGGGTGCGCAGGAACTTCAGCTCGTCGGAATCGAGCGACGGGCTGCGGATCACGGTGGGCCGCAGGAAGATCACCAGCTCGGTCTTGCGCGCGACCTCGTTGCGGTAGGCGAAGGCGTCGCCGATGCGCGTGCGGCCGAGGCCGGGAACCTGGTCGCGGTCGCGCTGGACCTCGTCCTTGATGAGGCCGCCGAGGATGGCGGTCTGGCCGCTCGCGAGCTGCAGGACGGATTCGATCTCGCGGACCTCGACGACCGGGACCTTGTTCTCGATCGACAGCAGCGGATTCGGGTCGAGGACGCTGTCGACCTGGCTCGTCACGGTCGGGCGGACGGTGAGCGTGACGTTGCCGGTCTCGTTGATCTGCGGCGTGAGCGACATCACGAGACCGACGGGTACTGTCCGGGCGATGGTCGTGATCGAGTTGAGGGTGCCCGTGTTCGCGGCCTGCGACTGCTGCTGCTGCACCTGGAAGTACACGAGATTGCGCACGACCTTCAGCAGTGCCGTCTGGTTGTTGATCGCCATGACCTTGGGGCTGGAGAGCACGCGCGTGTTGCCGAATCGCTCGAGCAGGCGGATCGCGCCGAAGATGCCCGACTGCGAGGCCGCGCCGAAGGTCAGGGCGGCCACGGGTGACAGCGGCGACACCGGCAGCCGCGACGACGTGAGCATCTGCTGCTTGAACTCGATGCCCGACCCCGGCGTGCCGGCGACGCGCCCCCAGTCGACGCCGCTCTGGTACTCCTGCGAGAGCGTGACCTCGACGATCGTCGCCTCGATCAGCACCTGTCGTTGCGACGAGGCCATCACGGCATCGAGGTATTCCTGCACGAGGCGCTGCTGCATGTCGGTCGCGAGGATCGTCACCGTGCCGGCGACGGCGTTGACGGCGACCTCGTTCGTGACATCCCCGGGCAGCGGAGGTCTTGCCTGATTGTCGAAGGCGCTCGAGAAGAGGTCTTTCGCGTTGGCTCCGGCGCGCGCGACGGCCTCGGCCTGCGCGATGCGTTCCTCGCGCTGTGCGCGCTGCGATTCGTCGCGGGCGGCGCGTTCGTCGGCCGACAGCGCCTGGGTCCGGGTGGCGGACAGCACGGCCTTGATGTTCTTCTCGAGGGTTTCCCAGAAGTCGTTCTTGGAGCGGCTCGTGACAGTCGAGGTCGACGCATTGCCGCCGGCACCGCCACCACCCCCGCCGCCTGCGGTGGCGCCCGTGCCGCCCGTCGCGGAGACGTTCCCGATCTGGCCCGAGACCGCGATCACCGAGTCGGTTTCCCGGGAGACGTTCACGTAGTTCACGCGGTACGTCTTCACGTAAGGCGTGTCGGGCATCACGGTGATCGTGCGGCCCTCCTGCTTCCAGCGGAGGTTCACCTGCTTCGAGATGCGTTCGAGGATCGCGGGGAGCGTCTCGTCGATCGCGTTGAGGCTCACGAGCCCCGACAGCGACGGGTGGATGTCGATGTTCTGCTTCGTGTCGCGGGCGAGGGCCTGGAGGAGTTCCTTGAGGGGCACCTCGTTGACGACGACGCTGTACGTGGCCTGCTTCTGCTGGGCGCGCGGCGCCGGGAGCGACGGCGCGGTGACGGGCGGCAGGATGTCGTCGGGTGTCGCGGCAGTCTTCGGCGCGAGGATGTGCGCGTCGGAGACCGGCAGCTTCGGACTCATCGAACTGCAGCCGGTGACCGCCAGCCCCGCGAGGATGGCGAGGATCCCCGTGGCATGACCGCGGGCGCGCCTGCGGCGGTCGGGCGAGGAATCGATCATCGGTCGGCGGCGCTCCCCTGAGCATTGGTTTGCGCGGTGGCGAGCCCCGCTCCGGCGCGGTTGACCGCCTCGAATTCCGCGCGCACGGCCCGGAGGCTGCGAAGGTACGGCTGGAATCGCTGGAGTTCCGGCGGCAGGGCCCCGATGGCATCGGCGGCCTCGGCGGGCGTCGCGTAGTAACCGCGAATCACGGTGAGCGAAGGCCTCGCATCCGCCAATTTACGGTACACAAGAAGGCTTTCACTATCAACAGATTTGGGGAGGCTCTTCAAATAGTGCTTGAGGTACCAGGCGTCGGCCGCGCCGACCATCTGGATCGTGTAGCCGACGGCAGGTTGGGCTGCGAGCCAGGGGCCCATCGCCCGGACGCGGCGCTCGAGGAGGGCGGCGGCCTCCGGGTCGATCTCGGGCGGTGGTTCGGGTGCGTCGACCGGCGGGGGCGCTGCCGTCGGGCGTGCCTGTGGCGACGTCCGGACCGGGACGGGCGCGGGTGGTTCGACGCGCGCGACCTTCGCGACCGGGGCGGGTGTCGGCGGTGCAGCCTTCGCGACGACGGCTGCCGGGGCTTGTGCGGCCGGCGCGGGTGCCGGCTGCGTCGCGGCAGCCGGTGGTGCAACCGGACGGGTGACGGGTCGCGACGGCGTCGATGCGATGGTCGCCGGACGGGACTGGATGTCCTCGGTGAGGCGCAGCGCCGGCGGTGCGTCCGGTGTGGTGACGACGGCCGCGACGTTCGTCGGGGTCGGTGCGGCGGGCGCCGCGGCTGTCGGTGCGGGCTGCGGCGTCGCGGGCGCAGACTGCTGCTGCGCCGCAGGCGCGGGGACGATCGGTCGGCCGGCGAAATGATCGTAGAGAAGCCAGGCTGCGAGACCCCCGCCCACCGCGATGACCCCGAGCTGCGTCGCGAGCTTCGTCGATTCGCGCCGGATCTTGCCGCGCACGGCGGCACGGCTGAATTCGCTGTCGGCGATGGCCGTCCGGATGTGCTTCGTCGAGACGGTGTGGGTGTTGTCCGTGTATGCGGCGAGCAGCGCCTTGTCGGCGATGATGTTGATCCGGCGCGTGAGCCCCTTGCTCGCCTGCGCGATCAGGTCGACGGCGGCCGGCGGGAAGAGGTCGGGGCCGCGATAGCCTGCGGCCCGCAGCCTGAACCGGAGGTATTCCGCGATGTCCTCGCGATCGAACGGTGCGAGATCGAAGCTGTTCGTGATGCGCTCGCGCAGCTGGCGGATGTCGGGCTTCTGGAGGTTCTCGTCGAGCTCGGGCTGGCCGAACAGGATGATCTGGAGGAGCTTGTGCTGCTCGGTCTCGAGGTTGGAGAGCAGCCGGATCTCTTCGAGCGTGCCGATCGGCATGCCCTGGGATTCCTCGACGAACAGGACGACCTGCCTGCCCTTCGCGTGGCGCGCGACCAGTGTCTTCTGGAGGGCGTGGATCGCCTCGACCCGCGTCGCATCGCGCGGCAGCTTGAGCTGCATCTCGAGCGCGATGGCGTGGAGGATCTCGTCCGGCGCGACGTTCGGATTCGCGAGATAGATCATGTCGACGCTGGTGCCGAGCCGCTGCTGCAGCACGCGGCAGAGCATGGTCTTGCCGCTGCCGACTTCGCCCGTCACCTTGACGATGCCTTCATCCTGGGTGATGGCGTAGATCAGGGCATCCAGGGTCGGGCCGCGGTTGGCGCCGGAGAAGAAGAAGTCGGTGTGGGGCGTGATACGGAAGGGCGGCTCGCGCAGCCCGAAGTGTTCGAGATAAAGACTCATCGACGGTTCCAGCTTTCCAGGCGATTGTAGAGCGTGGTGCGATTGATGCCGAGGCGGCGCGCTGCTCTACGCCGTCGCTCAGGGCGAGGGCATCATCAAGGTCACCGGCGAGG
>CAUJJX010000326.1 GCA_963205165.1 Pseudomonadota bacterium
TACATGTGGATGGAGCACTCGCTCAATCCGAAGCTCCAGGGTGACCTCGCGGCGTGGTTCGGTTCGGTGCCTGCCGTGCCGGCCGCGTGCAAGGGGAACAAGCTGCTCGGCGACACGGGTTGCGCGACCAACGGCGCCAACGAGTTCGATCGCATCTCCTTCTGGCGCACGCCGGTCGCGAAGTGCTCCGACCCGAAGGGCTGCGTTCCTTACTACCGCTGGGTGTCCGACTACATCGCGATCCTGGGCGGCCGCTGATCGCGCGGCCCGCCTTGCGTTCCACCACGGCCGGCGCGGCCACGCCGGCGGTCGCGTTCCATTCGGTCAGCCGGTCCTTCGGCGACGTGCTCGCCGTCCGCGAGGTCTCGTTCGAGATCGCGGACGGCGAGTTTTTCGCCATGCTCGGTCCGTCCGGTTCGGGCAAGACGACCTGCCTGCGCCTGATCGCCGGATTCGAGCAGCCGTCCGGCGGCCGCATCGAGATCCACGGCGACGACGTCTCGGGCACGCCGCCGTACGCCCGCGACGTCACGACCGTCTTCCAGGACTACGCGCTGTTCCCGCACATGAGCGTCGGCGAGAACGTCGAGTACGCCCTGATGATCCGCAAGGTCGCGAAGGCCGAGCGGCGGCGGCGTGCCGGCGAGATGCTCGAACTCGTGCGGCTCGCGGGTCTGTACGACCGCAAGCCGGCGCAGCTTTCCGGCGGACAGCGGCAGCGCGTGGCGCTCGCGCGTGCGCTCATCAACCGTCCGCGCGTGCTGCTGCTCGACGAGCCGCTCGGCGCGCTCGACCTCAAGCTCCGCGAGCAGATGCAGCTGGAACTGAAGAGCCTCCAGCGCAGCGTCGGCATCACGTTCGTCTACGTCACGCACGACCAGGGCGAGGCCCTCGCGATGAGCGACCGGCTCGCGGTCTTCAACCACGGTCGCATCGAGCAGATCGGCTCGCCGGCCGACGTCTACGATCATCCGGCCAGCGCCTTCGTCGCGGGCTTCGTGGGTCAGACCAACCTCGTCGAGGGTTATCTCGCGCAGCGGCTCGGCGGGTTTCCCGGCAACTACGCGATCCGGCCGGAACGCATCCGTATCGTCGCGCCCGATGCCCCCGTCGAGCCTGGCTGGGCCTGCATCGACGGCACGGTCGTCTCGACCACGTATCTCGGTGCGAGCGTCCGCGTGCAGGTCGCGGTGGAGGGCGGAGAACTCGCCGTCATCGAGCAGAACCTCGACGGCGGACCGACGCGCGCCGGCCGCGGCCCGGGCGCCGTCGTGCAGCTGCAGGTGGAACGCCGGCACGTGCAGGCGCTCGCGGCGTCCGCGGGATGACCGCGACGTGATCGAACGTTCCGCCCGATGAACACGCTCGCGCTGCCCGCCGACGGACCGCTGCGCCGACTCTCGACGCGGCTGATCGGGGGCCCGCGGTTGATGCTGTTCCTGCTGCTCGCGCCGCCGCTCGCGTGGCTCGGCATCATCTATCTGGGGTCGCTGTTCGCGCTGCTCGCGCAGAGCTTCTTCTCGATCGACGAGTTCTCCGGCGTGGTCGTGCGCGAGTTCTCGTTCGCGACGTACCGCGAGTTCCTCGGCAATCCGTCGAACCACGACATCGTGCTGCGCACCGTCACGATGGCGGCGTGCGTCACCGTCGCGTGCGCCGTCATCGCGTTCCCGATCGCGTACTACTCGGTGCGTTTCGCGGGGCCGCGGCTGAAGGCGCTCATCTACCTCGGCGTGATGCTGCCGCTGTGGTCGAGCTATCTCGTGCGCGTCTATTCGTGGAAGCTGATCCTCGCGCGCGAAGGCATCGTGAACTGGTTCGCGAACGCGCTGGGGCTCGGTGGAGTGCTCGAGGCGGTCCTTGAACTTCCGGTCGTCGGCGGCCCGTCGCTGTCGACGTCGCACCTCGGCACCTTCATCGTGTTCGTCTACATCTGGCTGCCCTTCATGATCCTGCCCGTGATCGCCGCGCTCGAACGCGTGCCGGCGTCGGTCATCGAGGCGTCCGGCGATCTCGGTGCCCGACCGCGCGAGACCTTCCGCCGCGTGATCCTGCCGCTGGCATTCCCCGGGATCGTCGCGGGCTCGATCTTCACCTTCTCGCTCACGCTCGGCGACTACATCATCCCCGGCATCATCGGTCCCTCGACGCCGTACCTCGGACAGGCCGTCTACGCGCACCAGGGCGTCGCGGGGAACATCCCGATGGCCGCGGCGTTCACGATCGTGCCCATCGTGATCATGGGGGCGTACCTCGCGCTCGCGAAACGCCTCGGAGCCTTCGATGCCCTCTGATCGTCACGGCGCCCGGCCCGGCATCGCACTGCGCACGGCGGCACTCGGCGGGATGCTGTTCCTGCACGTGCCGATCGCGATCATCGTGCTGTACGCGTTCAGCTCGGAGTCGAAGAGCTTCGTGTTCCCGATCCCCGGGTTCACGCTGAAATGGTTCGGCGTCGCGTTCCAGCGGCCCGACATCCGCGAGGCGCTGCTGCTGTCGCTGCAGGTCGCGGCCGTCTCGACGATCGTCGCGATGATCCTCGGCACGCTCGCCGCGGCGGCCGTCTGGCGCAGCCGGTTCTTCGGACGCGAGGCCGTGTCGCTGCTGCTGATCCTGCCGATCGCGCTGCCGGGCATCATCACCGGCATCGCGCTCCGCGCGGCACTCAATCTCGCCGAGATCCCGTTCAGCTTCTGGACCATCGTGATCGGCCACGCGACCTTCTGCATCGTCGTCGTCTACAACAACGTGCTCGCGCGTTTCCGCCGCACGAACCGCGCACTGATCGAGGCCTCGATGGATCTCGGCGCCGATGGTTTCCAGACGCTGCGCCACGTGATCCTGCCGAACATCGCGACGGCGCTGCTCGCGGGCGGCATGCTCGCGTTCGCGTTGTCGTTCGACGAGGTGATCGTCACCACCTTCACGGCCGGCCAGCAGAGCACGCTGCCGATCTGGATGCTGTCCGAGCTGGTGCGCCCGCGCGAACGCCCCGTGACCAACGTCGTCGCCGTGTTCGTCATCGCCGTGACCTTCGTGCCGATCGTGCTGGCCTTCCGGCTCACGCGCGACACGCAGGACGTCGCGGGCAGCACGAAATGACCCCGAGAAATTCATCGACAGGAGACTCCCCATGGAAACCCGACTGCTGATCGGCGGCCAATTCGTCGCTGGCGATGGCGAAAGCCTCCCGGTCCTGAACCCCGCGACCGGCAAGCCGATCGTGAGCGTCGCCGAGGCGAGCACTGGCCAGGTCGACGCCGCCGTCGTGGCCGCCGCGAAGGCCTTCGCGACGTGGGGCCGCACGACCCCGATGGAACGCGCCGGCCTGCTGCTGAAGCTCGCGCAGACCATCGAGGACGAGACCGCCGATTTCGCGCGACTCGAATCGCTCAACTGCGGCAAGCCGCTCGCGCGCGTGACGGCCGACGAACTGCCCGCTGTCGCGGACGTGTTCCGCTTCTTCGCCGGTGCCGCACGCTGCCTGTCGGGTAGTGCCGCGAAGGAATACCTGCCGGGCCACACGAGCATGATCCGCCGCGACCCGATCGGCGTCGTCGCTCAGATCACGCCGTGGAACTACCCGCTGATGATGGCCGCGTGGAAGATCGCGCCGGCGCTCGCGGCGGGCAACACGGTGGTCCTGAAGCCGTCCGAACTCACCCCGCTCACGACGCTGAAGCTCGCGCAGGTCTGCGCCGCGATCTTCCCGCCGGGCGTCGTCAACGTCGTCCACGGCCGGGGCGCGACGGTCGGCCAGCCGCTCATCTCGCACGCGAAGGTCGCGATGGTCTCGGTGACCGGCAGCATCGCGACGGGGCAGGCCGTGCTGCAGGCGGCCGTCCCGACGCTGCGCCGCACGCACCTCGAACTCGGCGGGAAGGCGCCCGTGATCGTCTTCGACGACGCCGACCTCGACGCCGTCGTGAACGGCCTCCGGACCTTCGGCTACTACAACGCCGGCCAGGACTGCACCGCTGCGTGCCGCGTCTACGCCGATGCGAAGATCTACGACCGGCTCGTCGCCGATCTCGCCGCGGCCGTGAGCACGCTGAAGCACGGCGCGCCTGAAGACGAAGCCACCGAACTCGGTCCCGTGATCTCCGCGCGCCAGCGCGAGCGCGTCGCCGGCTTCGTCGATCGTGCCGCCGCGACGAAGCACATCGAGGTCGTCGCGGGCGGTCGATCGGTGCCCGGTGCCGGGTTCTTCTACGAGCCGACGCTCGTCGCGGGCGCCACCCAGGACGACGAGATCGTCCGCCGCGAGGTGTTCGGGCCGGTCGTGTCGGTCACGCGCTTCACCGACCCCGACGACGCCGTCGCGCTCGCCAACGATTCCGAGTACGGGCTCGCGTCGTCCGTCTGGACGCGCGACGTATCGCGCGCGATGAAGGTCGCGGCGTCGCTGCAGTACGGCGCGACGTGGATCAACACGCACTTCATGCTCGCGTCGGAGATGCCGCACGGCGGGCTGAAGCAGTCCGGCTACGGCAAGGATCTCTCGATGTACGGCCTGGAGGACTACACCGTCGCCCGGCACGTGATGGTGAATTTCGGCTGACGCTGTCGAGCGGGTGCACAAAGGAAAACGGGCCGCGAAGGCCCGTTTTCATTTGCGGCATCGCGGGCACCCGTGAACGCGTGCCCGCCGCGGATCCGTGCGTCGATTCAGCGACGCCGACGCCGCGCACGCCACGCGGCCAGCACGCCGAGGCCGCCGAGCATCGACGCGATGGTCGAGGGTTCCGGGACGGGCGCGGCCGGCGACAGGCTGTCGATGTCGAACCGGATCAGCTCGGACCTGAAGCGGT
>CAUJJX010000327.1 GCA_963205165.1 Pseudomonadota bacterium
GCGCAGCGCACGCACCTTGTCGAGCCGAGAGAGCCTGCGCACGTCGACTAGCACCGCGAGCGTCACCTTCGCGGCGTCCATCGACGCCACGTCGATGTAGCTGAATCGGTCGCGATGCAGCGTCGCAAACGCCCGCACGCCGCGGCCGAAGCCCCCCGTCGCGACGTACACCGCGCCCTCGTACAAGCGCGTCGCCAACGCCGCCGCCGCAAACGCGTCGAAGTCCGCGGACTCGTGCGCGATCACCACCTTCACGGCGCGGCTCTCGTGCTGCCGGTCGTTGTCGTTGTCGCCGTCGCCGTGGAAAAATCCAGCTCGATCACGCCGTCGCGCTCGATCAACGCCGTGCGAAACCGTCGGCTGCTCGCGCGGATCCGCGCGATGATCGGCGCGGCGCGCCGCCCGGTCACCGGCGTAGGCGTCCCCAAGCGTCCTTCGAGCAGGACCGGGCGAAGCGCAGCGCGGACGATCGGGCGCGCGCCGCGCTGCAGCGAGAGCTCGAGGATCGCCGAGAGGTCGCGGGGGGTGGGCTGGTGGCCGAAGACGAAGTTTCCGAGCGAGTAGATGATGGGCCGGTCGTTGTAGCGCTCGACCGACTGCAAGACGTGCGGATGGTGGCCGATGATGGCGTCCGCGCCAGCGTCCACCAGACGGTGCGCCATCGCGACCTGCCCCGGCGTCGGCGTCTCGACGAACTCGTGCCCCCAGTGGACGGAGACGAGCACCACGTCGACCCTGGCCTTGAGCGCGCGCACTTCGTCGACCGAACGAGCGTCGAGCCACGCGACGCGCGCTCCGCGGCCCGGCGAGTGATTGACCTGCTGGGCGAACGCGAGGGCTCCCACGCGCAGCCCGCGCACCTCGCGGATCAGCGGCTCGCGCGCGTCCTCTGCGCGGCCGCCGCCGAGGGGGATCACGCCCGCTTCGCGAAGGGCCCTGTGCGTGTCGAGCGCGCCGCGCGCGCCGAAGTCGAAGGCGTGGTTGTTCGCGACCGACGCGACGTCGATGCCCGCGTTCGCCAGCACGCGCGCGCTCGACGGATGCGCGCGGATCAACGGCTGCCCGGCGCGCTCGGGCTGCGCGCTCTCGGGCGCTTCAGTCATCACGCACTCGACGTTGGCGATCGCGAGGTCCGCCCCCGAGAGCGCCGCGCGCACCTCGCGAAAGGGATCATACTGGTGCTGTCGAATGGCGAGGTCCACGCGCCACGCGAGCGCCACGTCGCCGACGGCCGAGACCGTCACCGGGCCGTCCGCCATCGCAGCGCGCGTGTTGGTCAGCGCACAAGTCAGCGAGAGCACGGCGAGCAGGTTGCGACGAGAACACACGGCGCAGATCGTACCGCGTTCGACGCACCCGCGCGGCGCGTGAGCGCTACCATCGGCGACCATGGCACGCGCAAAGAAGGCAGCGAAGAGGGCGGCTCCGGCAAAGAAGGCAGCGAAGAAGGCAGCGCCAGCGAAGAAGTCCGTTGCTGCGAAGAAGCCTGCAGCCGCCAAGAAGGCAGCGCCGGCCAAGAAGGTTGCGGTGAAGAAGGTCGCCGCCGCCAAGAAGCCGGCAGCCAAGAAGGCAGTCGCGGCGAAGAAGCCGGCAGTCGCCAGGAAGGCGGCAGCTGCGCCGAAGGCAGCCCCGGCGAAGAAGGCGGCCGCGGCGCCCAAGGCGGCACCGGCCAAGAAGGCGGCAGCGGCGAAGCCCGCCGCGGCGACGAAGGCACCGGCAGCGAAGAAGCCGGCGGTCCGGAAGGCAGCACCTGCGAAGGCCGCTGCGGCCGCGCCGGCGCCCGCCGTTGCCGCGCCGAAGCCCGTCTCGGCGCCCGCCGCGTGGCCCTTTCCGGTAGCAGGTAGACCGAACTAAGGGTCACCCAGATGCCTGCGGGCAGCTCTGCATCCGTGATGGATACCAGTCTCTGATCCGCGGGCTCCTGGCCCTGGTCCGCAGTACGTCGGTCGGCGCGATGGCGCCTGATCGATCGTTGATCGCACGACCCGGATGTCGCCGCGCCGCCTTGCGTGGCCCGACGATCCGTCGTTCGTGAAACGAAGTTCCTGGTGCGTTCGCAGCGACTCTCGCCGCGTGAACCATCCCTAGCATTCGGGCTCGCCCGGATCCGGTCGCGGATCCGCCACGAAGCCGAAGCGCGTCGCCAGAGTGGCACCGCCGACGCGACCGACCGGCAGCGTTCGCGCGCCGAGCGTCAACCACATCTCCGTTTCGAATCTCTCGAGCCACTGCATCAGGACCGTGTCGTCCGGCGTCCGGCCGCCCGCGTCGACGAAGCATTGCGCGAGTCGCGGCAGGTCGCGATCGGTGATCGCACCGATGCCGACGTCCGTGCGCAGGAGCACGTGGCCCGCGTCGTCGATGAACGCTTCCGACGGGCCGTCCGCACGTCGTCCGGTGTGCGTCACGAGGTGGCCGGCGTGGTCGAGCGCGTAGATCCACGGCGCGATCTCGAGCGTCACGAAGACCCGCTGCGGACCGTTCTGGAAGAACCATCGACCGCGATCGTCCGGTGCGTAGTTGCGGCCGATGAATTCGACGACGCCCGCGTTGCCGATGCGCTCGCCCTTCAGCAGCCAGCGGCCGCGCGCATCGAGCGCGAGCCAGCCGTAGGCATTCGGCACGTTCGGCCATTTCGCCATCGCCCGCATTACGGTGTCGTCCATTCGCTTGCTGTCCTCGCGTGTCGTGCCACACTCCGGAGGCGTGGCGGGCGTCCTGTTGCGCGGCCCTCCGGGGCCGTCGCGGACGTCGCTGCATCGTCATCATCATCGGGGGAGAACAGATCATGTGGAAGCATTCGATTGCCGTCGTCGTGTTCGCTGCGGCCATGCCGGCATTCGCGGCCGATGGGGCCGTGCCGGAAGGCGAGACCATCGTGACGAAGCGCTGCACCGCCTGCCACGACATGGCACGGCTGAAGAAGATCGCCGCGCGCACGCCGGAGGCCGACCGTGCCGCCCGCTGGGAGAAGTTCCTGCCGACGCACAACGTCGGTGACGCAGGGCAGCGCAAGGTCGTGATCGAGTACCTCCTGACCGCGACGAAATAGCAGCAACGGACCGCCGACGCGCGCCGCGCCGGACCACCGGCCGGCGCATGGATTCGCTACCATCGCCCGCTTCGAGACGAGGCAAGGAGTACCCAACGTGAAGCCCATTCTTCTGGGATCCGTCGCCGACGATTTCACCGGCGCCACCGATCTGGCCAGCACGCTCGTGAAAGCCGGCATGCGCACGGTGCAGCTGCTCGGTGTCCCGCGCGCGGATCTCCAGGTGCCCGATGCAGATGCCGTGATCGTCGCACTGAAGTCGCGCAGCAACCCGGCACCCGAGGCCGTCGCGATGTCGCTCGCGGCGCTCGACTGGCTGCGTCGTGCCGGCGCGCGGCAGTTCTACTTCAAGTACTGCTCGACCTTCGATTCCACCGACCGCGGCAACATCGGGCCGGTGGCCGATGCGCTGTCCGACGCGCTCGGCACCGACTTCACGGTGTTCAATCCCGCGTTCCCGACGAACAAGCGCACCGTCTACCAGGGCTACCTGTTCGTCGGCGACGTGCTGCTGTCCGAGTCGAGCATGCGCCAGCATCCACTCACGCCGATGACCGATCCGTCGCTCGTCCGCGTGCTCGGCCGGCAGACCACGCGCAAGGTCGGACTCGTGCCGTACGCGGCCGTCCGCAAGGGGCCCGCCGCGATCCGCGAGGCGATCGCCAATCTGCGTCGCGAGGGTTGCCGTCATGCCGTGCTCGATGCGATCACCGACGAGGATCTCTTCGCGCTCGGCGAGGCGTGCGCCGATCTCGCACTGATCACGGGCGGCTCCGGGATGGCGATGGGCCTGCCCGCGAACTTCCGCCGCCAGGGCCTGCTCACGGAAGGCCAGTCGATCCGCTTGCCCGAAGTCACCGGCCACGCGGCCGTGCTCGCGGGCAGCTGTTCCGCCGCGACGCAGGGACAGGTCGAGCTGATGAAGCAGACGCACGATGCCTGGGAGATCGACCCCGTCGCGATCGCGGACGGTCGCGATGTCGCCGGCGAAGCCCTCGCATGGGCGACGCCCCGGCTCGGCGACAAGCCGATCCTGATCTACTCGACCGGCGCGCCGGAGCAGGTGGCTGCCGTCCAGGAAAAGCTCGGCCGCGAACATGCCGGCACGCTCGTCGAGGAAACCCTCGCGAAGATCGCGAAGGGCCTCGTGTCGCGCGGCGTGCGGCGTCTCGTCGTGGCCGGCGGAGAGACCTCCGGCGCGATCGTCAGCGCGCTCGGCGTCGAGGGGTTGCAGATCGGTGCGGAGATCGATCCCGGCGTGCCGTGGACCGCGAGCCTCAACGAACCGCGCCTCGCACTCGCACTGAAGTCCGGCAACTTCGGGACGCCCGATTTCTTCACGAAGGCGTTCGCGAAGTACGGCTGAACGCAGGCACGCGGCGTTGCGTCGGGGCGCGAGGCTCCGGCGCGCGCGGCGTGCGTCGTACCCTCCGCGGCGGCACTGCGCCGCGAGTCCCACGTCCGGAGTCGATCCATGACCGAATCGAAGCAGCGCGAACAGATCGCCGAACTCGGCCGTTCGCTGTACGACCGGGGGCTGACCCCGGGTTCCTCCGGCAATTTCTCGGTGCGCGTCGACGACGGATTCCTCGTCACGCCGACCAACTCGTGTCTCGGCCGGCTCGATCCGGCGCGCATCACGAAGCTCGATTTCAGCGGCAACGTCGTGTCGGGCGACAAACCCTCCAAGGAAGCCTTCCTGCATCTCTCGATGTACGAGCAGCGCGCGAACGCCGGTGCGGTCGTCCATCTGCACTCGACGCATTCGGTCGCGGTCTCGGTGCTCGACGGGCTCGATCCGGAGTGGCCGATCCCGCCGATCACGGCGTACTACGTCATGAAGATCGGGAAGCTCCGCCTGCTGCCGTATTTCCCGCCGGGCGACGCGAAGCTCGCGGGCGCCGTGCGCGAGGTCGCCGATCGGCATCACGCGATCCTGCTGCGCAACCACGGACCGGTCGTCGCGGGTTCCGATCTCGAGGCTGCCGTCTACGCCACCGAGGAGCTGGAAGAGACCGCGAAGCTCTACCTGATGCTGCGCAACGACAAGTTGCTGTTGCTCACCGCCGACGAGATCGCCGAGCTGCTGCGTCGCTTCCCGGGTTGAGCGTGTCTTCCGGCGCTGCCCCGGCAGCGTGTTCCGGAGTTGCGACGCGCCTGTCTCGGAAGCCCGACGCCGCGATCGGGACCACCGTCGCCTCCCGTTCGATCGCACAAAAAAAGAAGCGCCCGAAGGCGCTTGCGAAGAGGAGGAGATGAGGCACTTCCAGAACGCCCGGGCAGGAAAGGTCAGCCCGGGTTAACACGAAATCATTCGCGACCGATGTCGCTGCGCCGTCGTCGCGGACCGTCGTAATCGTCGTCGTGATGGTCAGTCTGGCCGGGCATCGCGTCCCAGTGACCCGAGTCGGCGTGCATTTCGTAGTCGACGATCTCCCGGAGGAGGGCTTCGGCGCGGAGCCCGGCGTCCGAACCCGGCCCGGACCGCAGCGTGAGCGCGAGGACAGTCTTCGCTTCGCGATAGTCGCGCTCGCTGCCGATGGGGCGCGCGAAGCGGGCGAAGTGGGCGGTGCGGCGCAGCGCAGCCGCTGACTGTTGATGCATCGCCGGACCCTCCCATCTGAATTCGATCTTCATGTTTTGTGAGAATGCAAGGCTGGTGCCACCCGCCTCCGACCACGCGGATGTCCGCGGGTTCACAGCGCGATGCGTCGCCAGGCACCCGACCGCCAGCGCGCGAACAGCGTCAGTCCGAGCAGCACGACGTACGTGAGCGACGCGGTCCAGCCGCCCACCACGCCCAGGCCGAACTGCGGCAGGAAGTCCACCCAGCCTTCCCCCGGCGCGAACGACAGCATGTGGGCGAGCGGCACGAAGCCCAGCCATGCGAGCACGAGCAGGTAGACGGTCGGCGTCTTCACGTCGCCCGCGCCGCGCAGGCAGAACGCGCTCGCGAGATTGAGCGCGTCGAAGACCTGGTAGGCCCCCGCGATCCAGACGAGCGTCAGGCCGAGTTCCATCACGTCGGCCGCACCGGCGTGGGACATGTCGCTGAACAGCGGCACCAGCCAGGGGCCGGCGAGCGCGATCGCGACGCCGATCGCGCCCATGTACACGACGGCGATCAGCACGATCGTGTTGCCCATCCGCTGCGCCCAGTCCTTGTCGCCGGCGCCGATCGACTGTCCGACGAGGGTCGTCCCCGCGAGTGCGATGCCGATGGCCGGCAGGTAGGCGATGGCCGTCAGCATCATGACGATCTGCGTCGCAGCGCCCGCGACCGATCCGAGCTTCACCTGCATCAGCTGGAAGAGCGAGATCGCCACGAGGTCGACGGCGGGGAACACGCCCGTCGGCACGCCGACCGACAGCACCCGCTTCAGCCCGCGCCGCGTCGGACGCCACGCGAGTCGTGTCCGGTAGGGATGCTGCAGCGGCTTCGACAGGAACAGGGCCATCGACAGCGCGCAGCCGGCCCCGATCGACAGCGTCGTCGCCCACGCCGAGCCGGCCATGCCGAGCCCGAGCCGGAAGATGAAGAACTCGTTGAGCGCGGCGTTGAGGATCGCGACGGCGATCATGACGCCGAGGGTGACGCGGGGACGTCCGATGCCGTTGAAGAAGCCCGCGATCGCCCAGAGCCAGACCGAGAGCGGGCCGCCGAGCATCCGCGGCCACCACCAGTCGGCCGCGAGCCGCGCGACGTCCGGCGGCAGATCGAACAGCGCGAGCATCGTGTCGCCGTTCAGCGCGATCCACAGGAACAGCGGCGCCGTCGCGAGCGTTGCCCAGAGCCCGATCCAGGTGTCGCGCGCGGCCCGCACGCTGCGCCGCGCGCCGTACGCCTGCGACACGAAGGTCTGCACGGCGAGACCCACGCCGCCGAATCCGAGCAGGAACACGATCGCGAGAAAGTGGACGGCGCCCATCGCGGCCATCGCGTCGGTCGAGAGGCGGCCGACGAACCACGTGTCGGTCAGGTTCAGCACCAGTTGCACGGCGCTGTTGAGCATCAGGGGCAGCGCGAGCAGGAGCACGGCGCGCACGTCGACGTGGCGCTTGCCGTGGGCGTCGCGGCGCACGGCAGGAAGCCGCGAGGAAAACTCGGTCAAGACGACATCTCCGGAGGCGGGCCGGCCATTGTCCCGGGTTGCGGCCGCTGCGTCGCCGGTCGGATCGGCGGATGCGTGCGCGACAGGCGGCCGCGAGGCATGGGTTTGGAGCGATGCGCGGGCGGCCGGCACGATCCCGCGGCAGATCGGCGCACGGTCGCGTCCGAACGAGTGCGCTACCCGTCGAGTTCCAGCAGCACCGGCTGGTGATCGGACGCCTGCGATGCGGCGTCCGCTGCGATGTTCCGCACGCGCGGCGCGAGATCGGCGGACACGAAGATGTGGTCCCACGTCGTCCGCGGCAGGTGCGTGTCGTGGACGCCGACGGTGCACGCATGCGGCGCGTCACCGTGGACGAGCGTCCACGCATCGACGAGCCGCGGCGTGCCGTCGTCGAACGACGCCGAGAGCCGGGCGTGTTCGGATGCGTCGGGCGTGAAGTTGAGATCGCCGCAGACGATCGCGGCGGTCGGTCGCGACGTGAACGCGAAGGGCTCGCCGGCATCGCCGGGCTGGCGCGGCGCGCGGGCGTGCTCGCAGGCCTCGACGTGCAGTCGCCGCAGCGCGTCGATCTGCGCGATCCGCTGCCGGACCGAGTAGTACTCGAGGTGCGTCGTCGTCACCCGGACCGGTCCGGAGGGCGCCTCGATCACGGCCTCGATGGCGACACGCTGCATGCTGGGCGTCGCGGCATCGGCGGGCCAGGGCAGCAGGTGCCGGAACACCTGGCCGACGGGCAGCCGCGTGAAGATCGCGTTGCCGAAGAGGCGACGTCCGCCGCGGCCGTCGTCCTGGTCGGTCGCGGCGCCGAAGAAGCCGCGGTACCCGGCGAGCGCCGCACCGAGCCGCGCCATCTGGTCCTCGCCGGCACTGCCGGGCAGGTCCGCGAAGCCGATCGCGATTTCCTGCAGGCACAGCAAGTCGAAGTCGGCGAAGGCACGGGCCTCGCGGACGATGCGCTCGGGGTCGACGCGGCCGTCGATGCCGCGGCACCACTGGACGTTCCAGGTGATCAGTTTCATGGCGGGTGGGGAAGGCCGGGACCGGGTCGATCGTAGTCGAGGCCGCGACGCTTCGTCGCCAATGCGGGGCGGGTGTAACTGGAACTCCCGCGAATGCGGGGCATGGGCAACGAGAAGTCCCGCGCAGGGCGGGACCGATGCAGAGACAAGCCCCGCGCATGGCGGGATCGATACAACGAGCAGCCCCGCGCATGGCGGGGCTGGTGCAACGAAAAGCCCCGCGCCCGGCGGGGCTGGTGCAACAAAAAGCCCCGCACATGGCGGGGCTGGTGGAGCCGGGTATTCGAGGCTGCGCCGTCAGGCGTGCAGCGGTTGCGGATCACTCTGTCGTCGCGGCTCCGACGGCTGGCCGGGCACGCTGGCGGGTTGCTGCGGGTCGAACCGGTTCGCGGCGTCCTTGCGACGCTGCTCTTCGTCCTGGGCCGTCTGGGCCCAGTACAGCCACTCGAATTCGAAGCACATGGTCACCTCCTGCACGAAGCGTGAGACGTGAAATAGTTTTATTTGCAACGATCCTACGCCCGCCCGTTTCGCGGTGACAACCGAAACCGATGGTGCGCCGCGGGAGGCCTCCGGGTACCCTTCATCGGTCTGCAGAACCCCACGGCCTATACCCGATCCGCATGTCGCTCGCCGCCCCCCTCGTGCGCTTCGTCCGCGTCCTGCGCGCGGCCGGTCTGCCCGTCGGACCCGACCGCCTGATCGCGGCGTCGCGCGCGCTCGAACTCGTCGGCGTCGAGCATCGCGACGATGTCTACTGGACCCTCGCGAGCCTGCTGCTGTCGCGCCACGAACAGTTCGAACTCTTCGACCAGGCCTTCCGCGGATTCTGGGAAGCCCGCGCGTCGTCGTCCGATGCGCTGCCCGATGCCTCGGCCCGGCCGCGCGATGACGCCGAAGACGATCTCGCGCGCCGCGTCCGCGAGGCGCTTGCCGCGGAGGCCGGCATCCCCGAACTGCCGGACCGCGTCGAGATCGAGACCGAGGCCCGCGTCGTCCATGCGTCCGCGGCCGAGCGCCTGCAGCGCGCGGACTTCGCGACGATGAGCACCGACGAACTCGACGCGACGCGGCGCCTGATGGCGCGGCTGCGACTGCCGGTGCGCGAGATCCGGACCCGACGTCGCATCGCGTCCGCGCGTGGCCCGCATGTGGACCTCCGCGCGACGCTGCGTGCCGGCCTCCGTGGCGGGGCGGATGGCATCGCACTGCGTCGCGCGACGTGGCGCCGCCGGCCGCCGCCGCTCGTCGTGCTTTGCGACATCTCGGGGTCGATGCAGCGCTACGCGCGGATGTTCCTGACCTTCCTCCACGCGATCACGAACGATCGCGATCGCGTCCACGTCTTCCTCTTCGGGACGCGCCTCACGAACGTCACCCGGCAGCTGCGGCATCGCGATGTCGACGTCGCGCTCGCGGCCGTCGCGAATGTCGTCGCCGACTGGTCCGGCGGGACCCGCCTCGGGACCAGCCTCGCGGAGTTCAACGTGCACTGGTCGCGCCGCGTGCTCGGTCAGAACGCCGCCGTGCTGCTCATCACGGACGGGCTGGACCGCGACGGCGTCGACGTGCTCGATCGCGAGGCCGACCGGCTGCGCAAGTCCTGCCGGCGGCTGCTCTGGCTCAACCCGCTGCTGCGCTTCGACGGCTTCGAGCCGAAGGCTGCCGGCATCCGGACGCTGTTGCCGTACGTCGACGCGTTCCTGCCAGCGCATAATCTTGCAGGCCTCGAGGATCTGGCGCGGGTCCTGGCCACCGAGCACTGCGCCGTCAATCGCAAAAGGAAGACCCCCGAATGGAAATGATGGGCGAGCAGCTGATCGCGCTGCCCCAGCAGGCTGTCTGGGATGCGCTGAACGATCCCGAGATCCTGAAGCAGTGCATCCCCGGTTGCGAGAGCGTCGAGAAGGTCTCCGACGACGAATACCGGATGACGATGGTCGCGGCCGTCGGCCCCGTGAAGGCGAAGTTCACCGGCAAGCTGACCATCGTGAATCCGGTCCCGCCGGACTCCTACGCGCTCGCGTTCGAGGGCACGGGCGGCGTCGCGGGGTTCGGCAAGGGCACGGCCGAGGTCTCGCTCACCCAGGACTCCGACACCGTCACGCTGCTCACCTACAAGGCGACGGCGACGGTCGGCGGAAAGATCGCGCAGATCGGCTCGCGGCTCATCGACGGCGTCGCCCGGAAGATGGCCGAAGCCTTCTTCGCGAAGTTCACGGCGGCGGTGACGAAGGTGGGGGAGTAGGTGCCGTGATCCCGATCCAGCGGCGCGTCGTGTCTTGCTCCCCTCGTCCGCTTGCGGGAGAGGGATGCCTGATGGCGCAGCTTCGCGTAGGTCGGATTAGCGGCATCGCCGCGTAATCCGACGCCTTCGCCCGCACAACCGTCCGCGTCGGATTACGCGCTCCGCGCTAGGGCCTGTTAACACTACGGATGCCAGTGCGAATGACCCTCTCGGCGTGCAGGGCAAGGCGGACGACGCCGCCCGGACTGGACGTCCGGGCCAGGAGGACAACGCCGCCATGCGCGCCGAGAGGTTCATTCCCTCCGGGTTGCCGGCGTGAACGCTCCGATCCGCGTTGCACGCGAAGCTCGTACTCTGGCGCGCCGGGTGTGCGACCCGGCTCCGGTTTGCGCCTTGCTCGAAGCGTTCGCGCCGGCAACGCATCTGGCATCCGTAGTGTTAACAGGCCCTAAACTCCAACCCCCTCTGTCATCGACATCGACCCCGTGACCGACACCGCCTCGAAACCCTTCCGCGTCGCCGCCCTCCAGACCGTCTCCGGCCCGGACGTCGCGGCCAATCTCGTCGTTGCCGGCGCGCTCGCCGAAGAGGC
>CAUJJX010000328.1 GCA_963205165.1 Pseudomonadota bacterium
GCTCGACGTGCGTGCCGGCGCGCTGCTGTCGGTCGCCGGCACCGGCCAGCTGATCCCGTTCGGCCGCACGACGCAGAGCGGGCGGCAGTACGTCTACTCGGTCGGCGGTGTCGACACGCTGATCGATGCGGTGCCCGCGAAACAGATCATCGTCGATGCCCCCGACGTGAATCTCGCGTCGTCGGCGCAGCTCGATCTGTCCGGCGGCGGCGATCTCTTCGGCTGGGAATTCATCGCCGGCACCGGCGGCTCGCGCGACGTGCTCGCGGCGGACAACTCGGCCGGCACCTACGCGATCCTGCCGGGCTTCGCATCGTCGTTCGCGCCGTACGACGCGCAGAGCCAGGGCGGCGTGACGCTCGCGCCCGGCGCCGGTGTGCGCCTTGCCACCGGCATCGCATCGCTCGGTCTCGCGGCCGGCGACTACGTGCTCCTGCCGGCGCGCTACGCGCTGCTGCCGGGCGCCTTCCTCGTGACGGCGAACGCCGGCGTCGTCGACGTCGTCGCGCGCGACGTCACGCATACGGCCGAGAACGTCTGGACGCTGCCCGGCCAGCTCACGGCGCCGAACGCCGACGGTTCGCGGACCGTCGCGTCGCGCGTCGTGGAGATCGAGGTGAAGCCGGGGCAGTGGGCGCGCGATCACTCCGAACTGAAACTGACGACCGCGAGCAGCTATTTCACCGACGCTGCGCAGCAGCGGACCATCGACGCGGGCCGGCTCTCGATCGCGGCCGGCGACACGCTCGTGCTCGACGCGACCGTGCGTGCAGCAGCGACCGCGGCGAACGCGCGTGCACTCGACCTCGACATCGCCGCGCGGCAGCTCGCGATCGTCGCGGACGGCGCATCCGCCCCGTCCGGCTACGTCGCGCTCGAAGCCGCGGCGCTCGAACGCTTCGGTGCCGGCAGCGTGCTGCTCGGCGGCGTGCGCACGATCGTCGACGGCGTGCTCGTGACGACGGTCCGCGCGGAGTCCGTGCGATTCGATCTGACGGCAGGAGCGCCGCTGACACTGCCTGACCTGCAGGTCGCGGCGACCGGCAGCATCACGGTCGCGAACGGCACGACGCTCTCGACCGGCGCAGCCCGCACGACGGACACGCGCGACGTCACAATCGTCGGCGACGGCGCGTACCTCCGCGTGAGCGCCGGGAGTCAGGTGCGGCTCGCCCGCACCGGCACGACGCGCGCGGCCGGCGTCCTCGACATCGCATCCGGGGCGACGTTGCAGGCCGCGTCGATCATCGCGGATGCGACGTTCGACACGCGCATCGACGGTGCGCTCGACTTCGCATCCGCCAACGGCCGCGGCGCGCTCGCGATCGGGGCGTCCGCGATCGGGTTCGGCGATGCACCGGACGGCACGCCCGGCGTGCTGCTGACGCAGTCGCGCCTCGACGCGCTCGGCGGTCTCTCGGCGTTGCGGCTGAAGAGCTCCGGCACGGTGGACACGTACGGTGCCGCGACCTTCGGCAGCGCGAGCCTCGCATCGCTCGGGATCGACGCGGCCGGCCTCGCCGGGTTCGCGGCCGATGGCGTCGATCCGTCGCTCTCGCTCACGGCCGGCACGGTCAGCCTCGGCAATCTCGACGCCGTGAATGCGGATGCCCGCCTCGCGACGGCTAACCCGGCCGGTGGCGTGCTCGCGATCACGGCGGGGACGATCACGCTCGACGGCACGACGGCGGCGAGCCGTTTCGTCGTTGCCGGATTCGAAGACACGGCGCTGTCCGCGACGAACGCGCTGCGGGTCGCGGGCGCGGGCTCGCACGATTTCCGTGGCGACCTGCGGCTCTCGGCCGGACGCATCACGGCGGCCACCGGCGCGGATGTCACGGTCGCCGCCACCGGCACGCTGACGACCGCAGCGCTTGGTGCCGCGCCGACGACCACCGCGTCGGACTTCGGCGCGCGTGTCGTGCTCGAAGGTGGCCGCGTGGTCCACGGCGGACGCATCCAGCTCGCCGGCGGCGAAGTCACGCTCCGGGCAACGGGTGCCGACACGCTCGATGGCGACGGCGCGATCGTCCGGTCAATCGAACTGCTCGCCGGCAGCCGCATCGAGGCGACCGGCTTCACGAAGACCTTCGACACCGTGACGGTCTCCGCGCCGGCCGGCATCGTGCGGCTCGCAACCGCGCTCGGCGGCGTGCGGACCCACGCTGACAGCGTCGTCGACGTGTCCGCATCCGGTGCGGACGCCGGACAGTTCGTCGTGTCCGCCGTGGCGGGCAGCGTGCAGTTCGACGGCACGCTGCGGGGCGCAGCGACGGGCACGGCGACCATCGCGCCGCGCAACGGGCGATTCGCGCTCGACGCGCTGAGCCTTGCCGATCTCTCCACGCTCGCCGCGCGTCTCCAGGCGGGCGGCTTCACCGACGCGGTGTCGGTGCGCGTGCGCGAAGGCGATCTCTCGCTGCTCGCGGATGCGACGCTCCGCGCGAACCGCGTGAGTCTCTCGGCCGACGACGGCAGCATCGACATCGACGGCACGATCGACGCGTCCGGTGCGAAGGGCGGACGCATCGAACTCTTCGCGGCGAACGCGGGTGCGACCGACAGCGGCCGGATCGCGCTCGGCGCGACGGCGCGGCTGCTCGCGAACGCGACGGCCACGCGCGCGACGGCGTACGGCACGGAAGCGCAGGGCGGCGACGTCGTGCTCGGCGTGTCCGGCGACACGGCGGACCACGCGGCACTCGCCCGGCTGATCCTCGAATCCGGGAGCGTCATCGACGTCTCGGTGCCGACGGGCAGCGCGGCCGCCGCCGGCACCGTCACGCTCCGGGCCCCGCGCGTGGCCTCGGGTGGCGCGACGATCGACGAGGTCGCGATCACGTCGAACGCGGACGGCACGATCGGCGGCCCGCTCGCGGCGACGATCACGGGCGCCGACAGCATCGTCGTCGAGGCGACGGCCGTGATTCGTCCGGCGGGCGGCGCGATCAACTCGACGTTGCTCACCGCGACGACGCCCTCGTCGCTCCGCGGCGTGACGAATGCCTTCATGACCAACGCGTCCGCGATCGAAACCCGCCTCGGTTACGCGGGCGTCGACCGCTTCCACCTGCGGCCCGGCATCGAGATCGTGGCCGACGGCGACCTCACGCTGTCGACCGACTGGAACTTCCGCGCCGGCACCGCGCCCGCCTTCCAGTGGCGCTACGGCGCGGACGGCGGTACCGACCTCGGCGAGCCGGGCGTGCTCACGCTCCGCGCGGGCGGCAATCTCGTCCTGAACGGATCGCTGTCCGACGGATTCACGACCGCGACGAGCGCCGGTCTGCTGCTCGTCGGCGCGAGCGGCGACGTCCCGTCGGCGTCGAAGGAAAGCTGGTCGTACCGTCTCGTGTCCGGTGCGGATCTCGCGGCGGCCGATCCGCTGGCGGTCCGCGATGCGGCGACGCTCGGCGACAGCGGCCACGTGCTCCTCGGTGCGAACCGCATCGTCCGGACGGGCGCGGGCGACATCGACATCGCGACGGGCGGTGATCTCCGCATGGCCGCGTCGACGTCCGCGATCTACACGGCAGG
>CAUJJX010000329.1 GCA_963205165.1 Pseudomonadota bacterium
CCAACGCCGAATGCCCGCCCACCACGATCGAGGTCGAGCAGGATGGCCGTTTCGCGTTCGACCGGTACGTCCTCCGGGCCGACGTGATCGCCAAGCTCGACTCGATCGCCGATCTGCTCAAGACGGCGAAGTGCGAAGGCATCCACATCGCCGGCCACACCGACCGGATCGGATCGCTGAAGTACAACCAGACGCTGTCGGAACGCCGCGCCACGGCCGCCCGCAACTACCTCGTCAACAAGAAGGGCGTCGACTCGTCGCTCATCACGACGAGCGGTCACGGCGAGACGCAGCCTGTCACGAAGCCCGAGCAGTGCGCCGGCAAGCGCCACAAGGCACTGATCAAGTGCTACGCCCCGGATCGTCGCGTCTTCATCACCGCGACGCTGCGCAAGCCCGCGAACTGATCGAACGCGATTCCAGTTGCTGTAACGCGTGACCCGAGCCCTGCCCCGACGGCAGGGCTCTTTTTTTCGGCCTCGCCATGTCCGATGAACTCCTGATCGCTCCCCGCTGGCTCGTGCCCGTCGAACCCGCGGGCGTCACGCTCGAAGGCCACGCCGTGCTCGTTCGGGGCGGCACCATCGCCCGCGTCGGCCCACGCGCCGAACTCGAGACGGAATCCCCGCACGCTGCCCGGATCGAGCTTCCCGACCACGTCCTGATCCCCGGGCTCGTCAACGCGCATACGCACGCCGCCATGACGCTCATGCGCGGACTCGCCGACGACCTCCCGCTGATGCGCTGGCTGGAAGACCACATCTGGCCTGCCGAAGGCCGCCATCTGTCGCACGACTTCGTCCACGACGGAACCCTCGTCGCGATCGCCGAGATGCTGCGCGGCGGGGTCACGTGCTTCAACGAGATGTACATGTATCCGGAGGCTGCGGCGCGAGCCGCCGTCGAGACCGGGATGCGCGCCGCGATCGGCATGATCGCCCTCGAATTCCCGACGCCGTACGCGAACGACGCCCAGGACTACCTCGCGAAGGGCATCGCGATGCGCGACGAATGGAGCCCCCATCCGCTGCTGTCGTTCTGCCTCGCGCCGCACGCGCCGTACACGGTGTCCGACGCGACATTCGACAAGATTGGCGTGCTGGCCGAGCAGCTCGATGTCCCGATCCACATGCACGTGCACGAGACGCTCGACGAGGTGACCGGTGCAGTCGCGCGCAACGGCCGGCGCCCGCTCGAACGCCTTGCCACCCTCGGACTCCTGAGCCCGCGACTCGTCGCCGTCCACGCCGTGCATCTCGACCCCGGCGAGATCGAGGCACTCGCTCGCCACGGCTGCCACGTCGCGCACTGCCCGACCTCCAACCTGAAACTCGCCAGCGGTTTCGCGCCCGTCGCGAAGCTGCTCGACGCCGGCGTCAACGTCGCGCTCGGGACTGATGGCGCAGCGAGCAACAACCGCCTCGATCTCTTCGAGGAGATGCGCCTCGCGGCCCTGCTCGCGAAGGCCGTCGGCCAGCGCGCCGACGTCGTCCCCGCGCACCAGGCCCTCGCGATGGCTACGCTGCATGGCGCCCGCGCCCTCGGCATCGACGCGCGCATCGGCAGCATCGCGCCGGGCAAGGCGGCGGACCTCGTCGCCGTGAACCTCGGATCCCTCGAACTGTCTCCGTGCTACGACCCGGTGTCGCACCTCGTGTACGCGGCCGGCCGCCACGACGTCTCGCACGTCTGGATCGACGGCCGTCCGAAGCTCGTCGACCGGCGCCTCGTCGGCATCGACACCGAAGCGCTGCGAGCCCGCGCCGCACGATGGTCCGCGCAGTTGCGCCCCCTCCACTGAACCAGGCCCTGCCCCGATGCAAACCACGAACGCCGATCCGGCCGAACTCGAGAAATTTGCCGCCCTCGCCCATCGCTGGTGGGATCCGAACAGCGAGTTCAAGCCACTCCACGACATCAACCCGCTGCGGCTGGATCACATCGACGGCATCGCGAAGCTCGCCGGCAAGCGCGTGCTCGACGTCGGCTGCGGCGGCGGAATCCTCGCGGAGTCCATGGCGACGCGCGGCGCGGACGTCACCGGGATCGATCTCGTCGACAAGTCGCTGAAGGTCGCGCAGCTCCACCTGCTCGAGTCCGGCCAGCGGGTCGACTACCGCTGCGAGAGCATCGAGGCCCTCGCCGATCGCGAACCCGCGAGCTACGACGTCGTGACCTGCATGGAGATGCTGGAACACGTGCCCGACCCCGCCGAGACCGTGCGCGCCTGCGCCGCCGCAGTGAAACCCGGCGGGTGGGTGTTCTTCTCGACGATCAGCCGGAATCCGAAGGCATACCTCTTCGCCGTGCTCGGCGCGGAATACGTCCTGAAGCTGCTGCCCAGGGGCACGCACGAGTACGCGAAGTTCATCCGGCCGTCCGAGCTGATGGACTTCTGCCGCCACGCCGGGCTTCAACCCGCCGGGCTCACCGGCATGACCTACAACCCGTTCACGCGCCGCTATCGCCTCGAAGCCGATGCGTCGGTGAACTACATCCTCCACACGCGCCGTCCCGCATGATCGCCGCCGTCCTGTTCGATCTCGACGGCACGCTCGTCGACACCGCCCCGGACCTCGCCGGCGCGCTCAATCGCCAGCGGCGGCTGCGGGACCTCGATCCGCTGCCGCTCGAGCAACTGCGCGCGCACGCGTCGAGCGGCGCCCGCGGGCTCATCGGACAGGGCTTCGGCATCGGTCCCGGCCACGACGACTTCCCCGCGATGCGCGAGGAGTTCCTCGACCTCTACGAACGTCATCTCGTCGTCGACACGACGCTCTTCGCGGAAGTCGACGCGTTGCTCGATGCCATCGAGACCGCCGGCCACGCCTGGGGAATCGTCACGAACAAGCACGAGCGCTTCACCCTGCCGCTCGTCGAACGCATCGGCCTCTCGCCCCGCGCCGGTTGCGTCGTCTGCGGCGACACGACCCCGCACGCGAAGCCGCATCCGGAACCGCTCTTCGAAGCCGCCCGTCGGTTGAACGTGGCGCCCGGCGACTGCATCTACGTGGGCGACGACATCCGCGACATCCAGGCGGCGCGCGCCGCCGGCATGGGTGCGATCGCGGCGGGCTACGGCTACCTCGGCGTGGCCAGTCACCCGGACGACTGGGGTGCCGACGCAGTCATCGATAGTCCGCTCGCGCTCTTGAAACTACTGTCGGCACACCCATCTGTGAGACACTCGGGACGTGCATCGGCAGGTTGATCCGCAGTCTGCCGCGCACGGCTTCACAGACTTCCGGGGGCGCTCCGGTTTCGACGTGGGTCGCGAAGCAGTTCAGTGCATGCCGAGGCCCAGCTACCTCGTAAATCCAACTGGAAATCGACAGTCGCCAACGACGACCGTTACTCTCTCGCGGCCTAAAACCCGCGGGACTCTGCACCGGTAAGGCCTAGGGCCGGCTGGCGCAAGCCAGAGCAGAGTCATTTACTAGGTCTCGCGTCGTCTCGGGTCACTTGAGCCGGCGTCAAATCCAAGGTGACTCGCTGTACGTCAGCTTGCCGGTCGGCGGGCGTACGGTCAGATCAAATGATCAGGCTAAGCATGTAGGGCTGGCTGTAGAGGGCTTGCGGACGCGGGTTCAATTCCCGCCGCCTCCACCAAT
>CAUJJX010000330.1 GCA_963205165.1 Pseudomonadota bacterium
CCCGACGCTCACGATCGTGGCGCTGGCCATCCGCCAGGCCGAGTTCATCGCAGGCGAGATGGCGCGCGGCAATCTCTGATCGCGGCGCGGCATCGTTTGCGGGACGCCCCCTCCCGGGCGTCCCGCGCCTTCGCGGCCGCCGCGCAGGCACGGGAGGTCGACGACAGTCGGGCGCCGATGCATGACGTAGTACGGAGGGGCAGAAACATGAAACTGAAGCACATCGCCGTTGCGGTCAGCAGTGCCCTCGCTCTGGGTTCCCTCGCGGGTGTGGCGCACGCCGACAACAATCCGGTGGACGAGAAGTGGTGGCCCAGCGAATTCGGCAAGGATGACCAGGCCGGTGCCACGAACTACATCACGCCCGCGAAGCGGGCCGCCGCCGCGAACCTCGTCCGGAAAGGCCAGGTCGCCACGCTCGGCATGCCCTACCACTCGCGCACGCCGCTCTTCCCGGGGCGGTTGTACTCGCTCACGATCCCCGGCGGAGGCAAGCCCACGCACGATCTCGCCTGGTCCGGCGACAATTATCGCCAGACCTTCATGGACGAACTCGTCACGGCGCAGATCGGACAGATCGGCACGCAGTTCGACTCGCTCGCGCATCCGATGATCAAGATCGAGGGCAAGGAGTCCAAGGGCTGGAAGGACGGCAACTACTTCTACAACGGCGTCCGTCTCGAGGACGTCGGCGGTCCCTACGGCATGAAGAAGAACGGCACCGAGAAGGTCGGTTCGTTCTTCACGCGCGGCATCATCATCGACATGGTGAAGCTGAAGGGCGGCAACCTGCCCATCGGTTACGCGATCACCATGCAGGACTATCGCGATGCCCTGAAGATGGCCGGCATCAAGGACGCCGAGCAGGGCGACGTCGTTCTGTTCCGCACGGGCTGGAACGATCTCTGGCGGAACAACCTCGAGAAGACCGCCGATCAGGCCGCCGCCGACAACGCGATGTTCAACTCCGGCGGACCGGGCGTCTCGCCCGAGGTCTGCGATCACCTCGCCACGCGCAAGATCGCGATGCTCGGTGCCGACAACTGGGGCATCGAGCCCTACGACTTCGGCAGCAAGGGCAAGTGGCCGACGCCGTTCGCGGAAGTGAAGGAATGGGCCTACTGCCACATGAATCTCTCGGCCCGTCGCGGCATCTACCTCTTCGAGAACCTCGATCTCAAGGACCTCGGTGAACGCGGTCCCGGCGAGTTCCTGTTCTCGTGGGCGCCCATCAAGCTCGTCGGCGCCACGGGCGCGCCGGGCAATCCGATCGCTGCCTGGTAGTCCTGACGACGCGGTCCGCCACGGGCCGCGGACGATGCTCCGGCAGTGAAGTGCAGCAAGACGGGACGCCTCCGGGTGTCCCGTTTTCATTGGCGCTGCACATGCCGTCCGGGTCGATCGCGCGTCGCCGTGCCGCACCATCGCCGGTCGTTGCCGCTCGCCGCCGTGCCCCGTAGCATCGGGCGCTTCCCGATTCGACGGAGGCTCCGCTCACCATGGCCACCCAGTTCGCCGGCGTCTATCCCGCGCCTCCCACGCCGACCTTCGACGACGGCCGCGTGAACGAAGCGGCGCTCCGCGCGCTGCTCGACGACAACATCCGCCACGGCGTCCACGGCTTCTGGATGGCGGGCAGCACCGGCGAAGGGCCGATCCTCGACGACGAGCAGCGCGCCGTCGTCGCGCGTGTCTCCGCCGAGACGTGCAAGGGTCGCGCGAAGGTCATCATGCACGTCGGCGCCATGAGCACCGCGAGCGCCGTGAAAGGCGCGAAGGCTGCGCGTGCGGCCGGCTGCGATGCCGTCTGCTGCCTCCCGCCGCTGTTCTTCCCCACGACCGAGCGCGCGCGCATCGACCATTACCGCGCTGTCGCCGATGCCGCCGACGGGCTTCCGTTCTTCGTCTACAACCTGCCGCAGCTCACGCAGGTCGAGACCGTCCCCGCGCTCATGGAGCAGTTCAAGCGGGCGATCCCGACGCTCGTCGGCGTGAAACATTCCGCGCCCAACTTCGCCGACATCCGCGTCTTCGCCGACATGGGCCTGCAGGTCTTCTCGGGATGGGGCCAGCTGCCACTGCCCGCGCTGACGATGGGTGCCGTCGGCAGCATCGACGCACCGCTCTCGCTCGCGCCGTGGCACTACGTCGAGTTGTACGACGCGTGGAAGCGGGGCGACATGCCGCGCGCTCAGGCGCTTCAGGACGCCATCCGGCCGTACGTCGATCTCGTGTGGATGTATGGCGCGCCCGCGCACGTGTGCAAGGTCGTGCTGTCCGCGCGGCTCGGCATCGACTGCGGCAGCACGATCCCGCCAGTGAACCGCCTGAACGCCGACGAGCAGCGCGAGGTGCTGCGCGTGGCGACGGCGCTGGGTCTGACGACGCAGCGGTAGGACTTCGCGCGATCCGGTCGCCGCGGCGCGCCGTCCGCGGCGGCAGGCGGGAGGGCGCGATCCCGATCGTGCAGTCGTCGCGACGCATCGCCCCGCCGTCCCCGCGGGCCGCAAACCATCCTTCGATGACCGAGCCATGCTCCGCAAACTCCTGATCGCCAATCGCGGCGAGATCGCGATCCGCGTGGCCCGCACCGCGGCCGACCTCGGCATTCGCACCGTCGCCGTCTTCGCGACCGACGACGTCGACTGCCTGCACGTCGCCCGCGCGGACGAGTCGGTCGCGCTCGATGCCGGCGGGCCGGCCGCGTACCTCGACATCGAGGCGCTCGTCCGCGCGGCCGTCACGTCCGGATGCGACGCCGTGCACCCCGGCTACGGATTCCTCAGCGAGAGCGCCGCGTTCGCGCAGGCGTGCATCGATGCGGGTCTCGTCTTCGTCGGGCCTGCGCCGGAAGTCCTCGCGTGGTTCGGCGACAAGGGCGAGGCGCGTGCGCTCGCGGCGCGGCTCGGCGTGCCGATCGCCCGCGGGACCGACGGTGCGACGTCGGCGGCCGACGCGCGGACGTTCTTCGACGCCGTCACGCGCGACGGCGCCGCGGGCGTGATGATCAAGGCACTGGCCGGCGGCGGCGGACGCGGGATGCGGCCCGTGCTGTGCGCGGACGATCTCGCCGGCGCCTTCGATCTCTGCGCCGCCGAGGCGCGGGCAGCGTTCGGCTGTGCGGACGTCTACGTCGAGGAACTGCTCCCGGCGTGCCGGCACATCGAGGTGCAGATCGTCGGCGACGGCACGCGCTGGGTGTCGCTCGGCGATCGCGACTGCACCGTCCAGCGCAGCCGCCAGAAGTTCATCGAGATCGCGCCCGCGCCGGACCTCCCGCCCGACCTGCGCGACGAGCTTGCCAGTGCATCGCTCGCGATGGCCGAGACCAGCGGACTCGCCGGGCTCGCGACGTTCGAGTTCCTCGTGTCCGAGCGCGACGACGGCAGCGCCGCGTTCGTGTTCGTCGAGGCGAATCCGCGCATCCAGGTGGAACACACCGTGACCGAGGCCGTGCTCGGCATCGACCTCGTCCGCGCGCAGCTGCTCGTCGCCGGCGGTGCACCGCTGTCGGCGGCCGGCATCGACGCCGCCACGATGGCCACGGCCCGCGGCATGGCGATCCAGTTGCGGATCAACGCGGAGCGCATCGCGCCCGACGGCACGGTGCGTCCGGCCGCCGGGACACTGCGCGCGTTCGATCCGCCGGGCGGCCCCGGCGTGCGCTGCGACACGCACGGCTACAACGGATACGCCGTGTCGCCGCGCTTCGATTCGCTGCTCGCGAAGCTCGTCGTGCATTCGCCGTCGGCGCATCTCGCGGACGCCGCAGCACGCGCGGCCCGGGCGCTGCGCGAGTTCCGCATCGACGGCGTCGAGACGAACGCCGGATTGCTGCGCGCCGTGCTGACGCATCCCGGCTTCCTCGCGGGCGAAGCGCACTCGACCTTCGTCGAAGAACACCTGGCCGAGCTGCTCGCGTCCGCCGCTGCGGCACCGCATCCGACGGTGCCATCGGCGCGCACCGCGCCGGACAGCGCCGCGCGCATCGTCGACGAATCCGACGACGATCCCGGCATCGAGCGCGTCGTCGTCGCGATGCACGGCGCCATCGTCGCGATCGACGTGCAGGCCGGTGACACCGTGCGTGCTGGCCAGCCGCTCGCGCTCGTCGAGGCGATGAAGATGCAGCACGTGATCGCGGCGCCGTGCGCGGGGCGCGTGCATGCCGTGCGCGTCGCGGTCGGCGCGACGGTCGTCGAGGGTGACGTGCTCTTCGCGATCGAGGTCGACGGTGCGGCGGGTGGCGCGATCGTCGCGGACGACATCGGCGCGCTC
>CAUJJX010000331.1 GCA_963205165.1 Pseudomonadota bacterium
TGCAGGCGCGCACGCCCACGAGGGCGTCCACGGCATCGGACACGGACGCCACGGCAACGGCGCGATAGCGCTGGATGAGGTGTTCCATCGACAAGCTCCTGGAGATTGATCGCGCAGCGCGCGGATTCGGACAGTGGCGCGGATTCTAGCGGGCGGATCGCGTTGCGGATCGTTCCGGACGTGTCGATCGACCGGCCCGGGACCCATGAGACGGCACGGCGTGAATCCGGCAGCCCCGTCGCGGGACCGCGGGGAACGTCGCGCGGAACCCGGGTGTCGATGCCGCCGCTGCCTATAATCCGGCGCCCGTCCGGCGGCGGTCCGTCGATCGCGGCGCCCGTCCCGTTCGACGATCGGTGCCGCCCGGCAGTCCTCGACCCGATCGCGTATTCCACGCCCCACCCTGACCCGGAGACCTGCCCCCTTGCGCATGCGCCCCCTCGTTCCCTGGCTCCTGTGCGCCCTCGTCGCGACGGGTTGCGCGAACAACCGACGCCCGCCCGTCGTCGGACCGTCCGTGCCGCCCGAAGACCACGTCTGGTACGACCAGAACGTGACCTCCCTGATTCCGGAACCGCCGCCCGCGGCCGGCAATCTCTCGGACCCGCTCACGGCATCGGAACGCAACGCCGCCGACGGCATGACGCCGTACGACGCCACCGCCTCCGTCGACGATCCGGGCGCCGATGCGCCCCCCGCGCCGACCGGCCCCGACGACGATCCGACCGCGGCGATCTTCCCGGGCGCGTCCGTGCGTGACCGCACGCCGGACGGCGATGCCGCGTCTTCGGGCGGGACGCCGGCACCGGCCGATGCCGTGGCAGCGACCACTTCCGGCGCACCCGGGGGCAACCGCGTCGCGATCGACACCGGTGCAGCGCCCGCAGGCGCGAAGCCGGTCACCGGCGACCCCGCCCGGATCGCCGCGCAGTCCGTCGACCCCGTCGCGCTCCCCGACGGCATCCTCGACGCCACGGGCAACGAGACGATCACCCTGCCCGGCGACGCACTCTTCGAATCCGAACGCGCGACGTTGCGTCCGGACGGTCGTGCCACGCTCGACACGCTCGCCGAGCGTCTCCACGGATCGGCCTACCGCTCGCTGAAGGTCGTCGCCCACGCGGACCGATCGGGCGCCGTGCGCACGAACTACAAGCTCTCGTGGCAGCGGGCCCGCGCCGTCCGCAATCACCTCGCCGCGCGGGGCATCCCGCGCAACCTGATCGAGTACGAAGGCATGGGCCCGTCGCAGGCCCGGATCGACCCGGCGCAATGCCGTGGCGATCATCGCGCCCGCGCCCGCTGCCTCGCGCCCGACCGGCGCGTCGACGTGATCGTCGTGCGGCCGCCCGCATCGTGAACCGCGCCGACCGCCTCCGCATGGTCGCCTGCGCCGTCGCGGCCGGCATCGCGAGCGTCCCCGCATCGGCGTTCGCGCTCGACGACGCGGCGCTGATTGCGCGGCTCGAAGCGCTGCGCACCGAGCACGGCATCGCCGGCGTCGGCCTCGTGATCGTCGCCGACGGCAAGGTCGCGTGGGCCGGCGGCCTCGGCGTCGCCGATCGCACGTCCGGACGCCCCGACGACGCCGACACGCTCTGGCGCGTGGGCTCCGTCACGAAATCGTTCACGGGCCTCGCGACGCTGATCGCCGCGCGCGACCACGGATTCGACCTCGATGCCCCCGTCCGGACGCTCGTGCCCGACGCACCGTTCGAGAACGCCTGGGAGTCCACCGATCCGGTGCGCGTCGGGCAGCTCCTCGAGCACACGGCGGGCTTCATGGATCTCTCGAAGCGCGAGTTCGACTCGACCGATCCGGCCCCGCTGACGCTGGCACAGGCCTTCGCCGTCGATCCGACGTCACGCACCGTGCGCTGGCCACCGAGACGCTATTCGTCGTACTCGAACTCCGGCGCGGGGCTCGCGGCACTCGTGATCGAGCGCACGACCGGCCAGCACTACGAGGACTTCGTGACGACGCGGATCCTGCGGCCGCTCGGCATGCGCCACGCCGGCTTCGCCCCGACGACCGCGAACGACCCGCGGCGCGCGACCGGTTACGACAGCGACGGCGTCACCCCGATGCCTTACTGGCACACGCTCTACCGCGCGTTCGGCGGGCTCGACGCGACCGTCGGCGACATGGGGGCGTGGGTGCAGTGGCTGATCGATCCGGCGCGGACGCCGATCGTGCCCGCCGGGGACGTCCTCCGGATGGAGCGCCCTGCGACGACGCTCGCGGCCCGCGCGGGGCTCGCGCACGGTTACGGACTCGGGCTCTACCGCTACGTGCACGACGGCATCGTGTTCACGGGGCACGGCGGCGACGCCGACGGCTACCTCTCGCGGCTCGGCTACCACCGGGCCTCGCGGCGCGGCTACTTCCTCGTGATCAACGCGTTCCGTGGCGAGGCGCTGCGCGCCATGCAGGAAGCCGTCGAGGACGCCCTGGCTGCCGACATCGCACAGCCGGATCCGCCCGCGACGCCGAAGGTGCCGGCGTCGACGCTGACCGCGCTCGCCGGGTGCTACGCCGCGGTGACGCAGCGTTTCCCGGGGGCGGCGTCCCCGGAAGACCCGCCGCTGCAGGTCGCGGTCGTGGACGGCGGCCTCGTGACCATCACCGCGAATGGCCGGCTGCGCGCGCTGATCGCGGTCGGCAACAACACCTTCCGCCGGGACGACGAACCGGTCGCGACGAGCGCGTTCGTCGACGACGACGGCCGGTGGATGCTCCAGGGCGAGATGGGGAATCTGCGACGGCTCGGATCGGCGCCCCACGGACCTTGCTCGCCGGCACGCTCGAAGGAGTGACGCGGGACCCGCGGCAAATGCCTGCAGTCTCGCGGTGACGAACGGGGTGTCCCGCGCGGACGGTATTCGCCGGCCGATCCGTGCCGACGCCGACGTCGCGAGATGCGGCGTCGGTGTCGGTGCAGGCAGGCCTCAGTGCGTCACGCGGGCCCGATGCTCGAGATGACGCCAGAGGATCCAGACGAGCTTCTGCGTCCCGACGGCCACGTGACCCTGCACCGGCGCCCCGGGCTGCAGGCTCGACGCCGCCTCGCCCTGCGGCTGGGCCTCGATGCGGACCTCGCCGTCCGGACCGTCGCCGCGCGCGATGCGCTTCACGACGAACGGCACGATGGCGCCGTCGGCACCGGCCGTGACCTGCCCCGTCTGGCCTTCGCGGAGCAGTTCGGCGTCGGCCGGCACGGCCCGCAACAGCAGCCGCAATCCGTCGAGGGGCGCGATGACGAACAGGTCGTCGGTCGCAGCGACCCGCGGACGATTCGCCTGCACTGCGGCGCCTCCCGTGATCACCCCGTCGACGGGGCTCACCACCTGCGTGCGGCCGAGGCGTTCGTCGAGCGCGACGATGCGTGCCTCGAGATCGCGTTGCGCGGCTCCGCTGTCGTCCTTCTTGGCCTCGCCCTCGGCCGGTTCGGCACGGGCCGCCTGCACGAGCTTGTCGCGCTCGGCGACGATGCGGGCCCGTTCCTGCTGGACTTCGGCGCTGTCCATCCGGGCGAGCAGCTGGCCGCGGCGGACGATCGTGCCGGCACGCACCTGGACGTCCGCGATCCGCCCGTCGAAGGGCGCCGGCAGATGGCGGGCGGGCGCGGCCTCGACGATCGCGTCGACGGGCGCGTCGTAGTCGCCCGTGGCGCCGATGGACGCGAGCACGAGGGCGAGCAGGACGATCAGCGCGAGCTTCCACTTGAAGCGCACGGGGCCGAAGAGTCCGACGAGGACGCGACGCTCGCGGGTGACGGGCGCCTGCCGCGTCACGGGGCTCAGTTCGACGAGGGGTGCCGCAAGCTGCGCGACGGTCTCGATCAGGGCGAGTTCGTCGTTCGAGAAGGGCGATCCGTCGCGGCGCTCGCAGAGCACTGCGCCGGCCGCCTGGGTGCCGCCTGCATCGAGCAGCTGCACGCAGGCACGCACTTCCCCGGTGGCCGGCACGGCATCGGTCGCGGTGGGTGTCGTCGCCGCCAGCACCGGGCAGCGCAGCGATCGACGGCTCGACAGGGCCGCGCGCACGAGTGCCTCGCGGACGTCGTCGAGCGTCGCATCGTCGTCGGATGGCTTGCCCGCACGAGCCGCGAGCGACAGCACATTGCGGCGCCACACCGCGACCGTCACGAGCGCGTCGGGCAGGTGGGTGGACAGCTGGGCCGAGAGCGCGCCCGCGACGGCAACGACATCGCGCTCGGTGACGACGGCCTGCATGATCTCGACGGCGCCGCCGGCGCGTCGGGCGACGACGGCATCGTCGCTGCCTTCCTGGCGAGCGACCGACGCCGCGAGCCAGCCGGCCCCCCAGCGCAGTTCCTCGAAGGCGGCACGGAGATCCGGCGGCTGGACATCGTGGCATTCGACGACGACGGCGTGACCGGACTCGCCATCGGGGCAGGCGAGCAGGTGGAACGCGGATCCGACGGACCGGATGAGCGACACGCCGCCAGCGAACGCGCGGTCGGCGGATGCGACGAACTCATCGTCGGACGCGATGGTCGCGCCGGGGTCGCGCCAGTGTCCGAGGCGTGCGTGTCCGTCCGGGGAGTTCCCGCGGCGGAACACCGAGATCGCGCACACGCCGGGAATCCGCGGGGCGACCATCGCCAGCCACGCCGCGATGCGGGCGTCGATCGCACCCGCCGAAGAAAAAGCCGCCCAGCGGGCGGCTCGTTCTTCGGTGCGCGCGATCTCGGCCTCGATGGCCGGGACGGCGGACAGGTCGGTCATCGGCGACGCGCCGGACGACGCACTCGGCGACAGGTGGGACGACATACCGGGCGACACACCATGAGACCTGCCGAAGTGCATCGACTCACTTCAGTTCGCCGTAGCGGTTCTCGTATTCCGCCATCAGCTTCTGAAGAAGGTCGGTGAGGCGCTTCGCCGCGAAGGGGCTCAGGATGATGCGGTGGCCGAGTTCGATCTCGACTTCACCGGCCATGCGATCCCAGTTCTGGTTCACGCCGAAATTCAGGACCACTTCCTCGCGGGTGCTCGTTGCATTCACGAAGTTGCAGTACGTGCTCTTCAGCCCGCTGGTGTCCCATTTCACTTTCGGCGACTGCTGGGCCTGGGGTTCCGCGTGCTTTGCGCCTTCTTCCGGTGCCTTTGCCATGCTGTGCTCTCCTTGTGGTTCGAAACGTCCGCGCCGGCCGGATCCTCCCGGGACCGCCGCGGGGAACTCCTGTATCAGGCAGCCGTCGCGCGCCGGCGTGTCCGGGCGACGCCACCGACCAGCGCGAGGCCGCCGGCGAGCAGTGCCCAGGTCTGCGGTTCGGGGACGGCGGTGATCGTCAGCGTGGCATCGGCCAGCGCCTCGTGGTCGCCGAAATCATCGGTGGCCACGACCACCGAGGTCAGCATCCACGAACCCACGGGTGCGCCCGCGGCGCTGCTGACCCGGAACATTGCGAGCTGTCCGCTCGCCGGGAATCCGATCGCGCCGAAGCCGAAGCTGAGCTGCTTGAACGTCCCCGGCGTGCCTTCGTCGGGACCGACCGACAGGCTGATGAGATCACCGGTGAAGATCGGGTCGTTGAAGATGCTGCCCATCACGACGGTATCGATCTGGAACGGACTCGCCGGATCGACGGAGATCGTCGCCGCGAGGCCGATGGTGTCGGAGACATCCACGTCGTCGGTCAGGCCGTCGATCATCAGCGCGAAGTCGACGAAGTTCGCCTGCGCATTGCTGTTGACGAGGCTGGACGGCGGGAGCAGTTCGAGGTGGGCGGTGAAGGCGGCAGAGGCGATCCCCGGGACGGAGAGCAGGCCTGCAAGAGCGAGAGCCGCGGAACGGACGAGTGTCTTCATGGTAGGTCTCCTGTTCGGCGACGGCGCGGGCCGCCGGTCTGTCGCCGACGACTTCTCCCGCCATCTTGTGGTGGCAGGCTAACACAGGGATCCGGCAAAACGAAACCTCCTGAAACTGACGAATCGTCAGACTCGAACCGACGTTTTCGTGAGGTTTCTTTATCTTCCAGCGGGCCGCGAATACACTCCGTGCGCCCCCAACCGCCCTGCTCCGAGTCGCGTCGTGAAACTGCTGATCAAGTCCACGGACAACGATGGCCGGCTCGAACCGGTCGGCCGCCTGCTCACGACTCCCTGGAACATCGTCGTCGCCGATCCGGCCGACGCACGGACCTTCGCGGCGGCCCTCGCGGATGCCGATGCCATCGTCTCGATGAACTGGTCGGGCCCGACGCCCTTCGCGCCGCGGCTGCGCCTGGTCCAGTTGCCCGGTGCCGGCACCGACGACATCGATTTCTCCGCAGTGCCTCCGACCGCGAGTGTCTGCAACGCCTTCGAACACGAGATCGGCATCGCCGAATACGTGCTCGGCGCGATGCTCGAATGGCTCATCGGACTGCGCCGCATGGACGCCGAATTCCGCGAGCACCGCTGGTTCGGATCGTGGCTCTGCGGCCCGCGCCACGGCGACCTCTTCGGACGCACGCTCGCCATCGTCGGCTACGGTCGCATCGGCCGCGAGGTCGCGAAGCGCGCGCATGCGTTCGGGGTCCGCGTGATCGCCGCGAGCCGCACGCCCGGCCCCGGCGACGAATGGTGCGAAAGCGTGCGCGGCATGGATGCACTCCACGATGTCCTGGCGCAGGCCGACTTCGTCCTGTCGGCCCTGCCGCTCGACGATGCGTCGCGCGGCGTGATCGATGGCGCGGCGCTCGCCGCGATGAAGCCCGACGCCGTCGTCATGAATGTGGGCCGCGGCCCGACCGTCGACGAGGAAGCGCTGTACCTCGCGCTCCGCGACCGTCGCATCGGCGGCGCCGTCATCGACACCTGGTATTCGTATCCGGCGCAGCGCGGCCCCGACGAGCTGCTCGTGCATCCGCCGTCGCGGTTCCCGTTCGGCGAACTGGACAACATCATCATGACGCCGCACGCGTCCGCCTGGACCGTCGCCCTGGCCGAGCGCCGCTGCCGCATCATCGCGGCGAATCTCGACCGGGTGGCACGCGGTGAACCGCTGCTGAACGTGGTCCGCGCGCCGACCATCGCCCCGGGCGCGACGCCGGCCTGACATCCCGAACGCATTTCACCACCGCCTCCACGCCCATGACTCCCGACCACATCCGCTCCGCCGCCCGCCTGCTCCTCGACCACTGGACCGCCGGCACCCGTCTCGCCGCCCTCCCCGGCGACATGCGTCCTGCCGACGATGCCGAAGGCTTCGCGATCCAGCAGGCCATGCTCGACCTGCTCGGCGAGCGCCGCGTCGGCTGGAAGATCGCCGCGACGAGCACGGCCGGCCAGGCGCACATCGGCGTCGACGGTCCGCTGCCCGGCTCGCTGCACGCATGGCGCGTGCGCCAGTCGCCGGCCGTCTTTTCGCTCGCCGGCAACCAGATGCTCGTGATCGAGGCGGAGTTCGCCTTCGTGATGGGCCGCACGCTCGCGCCGCGCGCGACGGCGTACTCGGTCGCCGAAGTCCTCGATGCCGTCGCGACGCTGCACCCCGCGATCGAGGTGCCCGATTCGCGCTACGACGACTTCGTGAAGGTCGGCGGCCCGCAGCTCATCGCCGACAACGCTTGCGCCAGCTGGTTTGCCCTCGGCGCAGCGACGACCGCCGACTGGCGTTCGATCGATCTCTCGAAGCACAC
>CAUJJX010000332.1 GCA_963205165.1 Pseudomonadota bacterium
AGTGCAGCGCGACAGCATCACGGCGCCGATGGCCGGCACGGTGATGAACCTGCGGTCGCTGTCGGTCGGCACCGCCGTCGGTCCGCTCCAGACCGTGATGGAGATCGTGCCGTCCGACGACGCCGGCTTCGTCGAGGTGCCGGTTGAACCGAAGGACATCCGCTTCGTGCAGGTGGGCGGCCACGCCGACGTGCAGGTGACGGGCTGGAACCGTCGCACGATGCCGATGCTCACCGCGATCGTCGACTACGTGTCGCCCGACGCGGTGCGCGTCCGCGAAGACCTCACGGCGTACATCGTCCGGCTGAAGGTCGAGAAGGCCCGGTCGACGGGCGTCGTCGAACCGCTGAAGCCGGGGATGCAGACGATCGTCTATCTCCGCACGCCGTCTCGGACGGTGCTCGACTATCTGCTCGAACCGCTCATAGACTCCATGCGTACGGCGTTCCGCGAGCCGACGTGATCCGCGGGCATCGAGATCGCGGCTCCGCGCGGTACCGGACCGGTTCCCATCATGGCTGAAGTTTCCCGATCGAGGACGCTCGCGCCCGGCGCCCGGCAGCCGTGGTATCGCAGGCCGCGGTTGCAGTTCACCGCGCAGGCGGTGCTGCTGCTCGCCATCGTGCTGGGAATGGTCTCGCAGGTGGTGTCGTCCCGCCGCGAGGCCGAGGAACTGCTGCACGTCAACGGCGTGGCCGCGGATCTCGTCCGGCTGTCCGGGGACCTGTGGGACGTGGAGACCGGCGCGCGCCGCTACGTCCTGACGGGGCGGGACGCCTGGCTCGCGCCCTACCACGCGGCGGTGCGCGACATCGACGAACGCACCGGTCACCTGCGCACCCTGACGCAGGACGATCCGGTCACGGCAGGGGCGCTCGCCCATTTCACGGCCGCGAAGGACCGCGAACTGCAGCGCATCGCCCGGCTCGTCGAGGTGCGGCGCCGCCAGGGCGCGGACGCTGCGCTGGCGGCGGTTCGCACCGGGGTCGGCAACGAGGAGATGGACGCGCTGCTGCGCGACCTCGACGGCATCCTGGCCCACTGGCGCGATCGCCGGGCCGTGCTGGCCATCGGACTCGCCGACGGACAGGCGCGGCTCGCGGGCATCGTGGCGTTCGGGGCCGCGCTCGGGATCGTCCTGCTGGTCTGGAGCTACCGGACGCAGCAGCGGGCCACGAACGCGCTCCGGCAGTCGTCGAACGAGAAGCAGGCGATCCTCGACGGACTCGTCGAGGGCGTCTCGAAGCAGGCCGCGGACGGCCGTGTCGTGACCGCCAACGCGCGGGCTCCCGAGATCCTCGGATTGACCGAGGATCAACTGCTCGGACGCGATTCCCACGATCCGCGCTGGGGCTGCGTCCGTGAGGACGGGACGCCGTACCCGGGCGACGAGCACCCGCCGATGATCGCCCTGCGGACCGGCCGGCCCGTGTTCGACGTGACCCTCGGGATCGACAAGCCGGACGGCAGCCGGCGCTGGTTGCGGGTGAACTCCGTGCCGCTGTTCGAGGATGGTGCCGCGGCGCCCGTCGCCGTCGTGAGCTCGTTCCTGGACATCACCGACGAGCGCGCGGCCGGACAGGCGCTGCGGGACAGCCAGTCGCGCCTGCAGACGATCCTCGACAGCGTCCCGGCGCCCATCACCTACTGGGACGCCCACCGGATCTGCCTCTTCGCCAACCAGGCGGCGATGGATTGGTACGCGCCTGCCGGCGGTCAGGTCGTCGGACGGGAAACCGCGGAGGTCATCGGAGACCGCGCGGACGCCGCGAGCGAGACCTTCCGGCTCCGGGCGCTCGCGGGCGAGCGGTGCGACTTCGAGCGCATCGATCACGACGCTGCCGGCGAGGCGCGCAACGTGGTCGTGAACTACATCCCGCACGTGGCGGACGGCGAGGTCCGCGGCCTCTTCGCGCTGGTCACCGACACCACCGAACTCAGCCGCGCGGTGGCGGCGCGGACGAAGGAGCTCGCGCAGGCCAACGAGGCGCTCCGGAAGTCCCTGCGCGCCAAGGACGAATTCCTCGCCAATGCGTCGCACGAGATGCGCACGCCGCTGCACGCGATCCGGTCCTTCCTCGGGCTCGCGCGGAAGCGACTCGGCGACGCGCCGGACGAGAAGATCGCGCGCTTCCTCGGCAACGTCGACGAGAGTGCCGCGCGCCTCTCGGTCTTCGTGGAGGACGTGCTGCTGCTGACCCGGCTGGAGGGCGTCGATCCGGGGTTCGCGCCGTCGAGGCTGCGCCTGCCCGACATCGTCGAGGCCGTGCGGCAGCGGCACGGTGCGCAGCTCGCCGAACGCGACCAGCGCATCGAGGTCATCGTGGCCGCGCGGGACCCCGTGATCGAGGCCGACGCCGCGCTGGCGGACCAGGTGGTGTCGCGGCTGCTGGCGAACGCGATCCGGTTCTCACCCGCGGGCGGCGCCATCACGCTGACCGTCCGCGATGCCGTACCCGGGAATCCCGCGGCCGGCGTGTGCCTGTCGATCGGCGACGAGGGCGTGGGCATTCCCGCGGACGAACTGGAGCTGATCTTCGGGAAGTTCGAGCAGAGTTCGCGCACCAAGTCGGGGGCGGGCGGCAAGGGCCTCGGACTGCCGATCTGCCGCGCGATCATGACGCTGCATCACGGTGCCATCACCGCGCGCAACGGGGCGTCGGGCGGTGCGATCTTCGAGGCGGTGTTTCCGCGCACGCAGTCCGGGCCGGTGACCCCGGCGGCCGCTGCCTGACCTCACATCGCCAGCGCGAACAGGTCGATCAGGTACATCCCGCCGGCGCTGCTGAACGGCAGCAGGATCGC
>CAUJJX010000333.1 GCA_963205165.1 Pseudomonadota bacterium
CTTCGGGAAGCACGAGCCGCCGTAGCCGGTGCCCGCGTAGAGGAAGTGGTAGCCGATCCGCGGATCGGCTCCGATGCCCTGCCGCACGCGCTCGATGTCGGCGCCGACGCGCTCGGCGAGATTGGCCAGTTCGTTCATGAACGAGATGCGCGTCGCGAGCATCGCGGTGGCCGCGTACGTCGTCAGCTCGGCGGACCGCACGTCCATCACGATCATGCGTTCGTGGTTGCGCTGGAACGGCTGGTAGAGCTGCCGCATCAGCTGCGTCGCGCGGTCGTCGTCCGAGCCGACGACGATGCGGTCGGGCTTCAGGAAATCCTCGATGGCCGCGCCTTCCTTCAGGAACTCGGGGTTCGAGACGACGGCGAATTCCTGCGAGCTGCCGCGCTTCGCGAGCTCGTCGGCGATGGCCTCACGCACGCGGTCGGCCGTGCCGACGGGCACCGTGGACTTGTCGACGACGACGCAGTAGTGGTCGAGGTGGCGGCCGATGTTCCGGGCCGCGGCGGTGACGTGCGACAGGTCGGCCGAGCCGTCCTCGCCGGGCGGCGTGCCGACGGCAATGAACTGGATGTTGCCGTGGGCCACGCTCTTCGCGATGTCGGTCGTGAACCGCAGGCGACCGGCCTCGACGTTGCGCTTCACCATGGCCTCGAGGCCCGGTTCGTAGATGGGGATGCGGCCCGCCTCGAGCATGGCGATCTTGCGTTCGTCGAGGTCGAGACACAGGACATCGTTGCCCGTGTCCGCGAGGCACGCGCCGGACACGAGTCCGACGTAGCCCGAACCTACTACTGTCACTCTCACTGCGGTCTCCTGGGGAAGGCATGCTCGCCGGTCGGCGTCCGTCGGGACGGCGATCGACGCGTGCCGGGGCCATCGGTGCCGCAGTGCGGCAGGCATCCCGGCGGGGAATCGGTCGGCAGGCGACGCGAGGGCTGGCGCAATCCCTGCGTCCGCGAGCGTCTCGTTTGATGTTGGCCGCACTCCGGTGCGCGCGTCAATGTCGCATCGGCAAATCTGGAGAGGCTTCATGAAAGTTCTGGTCACGGGCGGCGCCGGCTACATCGGCTCCCACACCTGCATCGCCCTGCTCGCCGCGGGGCACGACGTCGTGGTCGTCGACGACCTGTCGAACAGCCACGAAACCGTGCTCGATCGCATCGAGAGCATCTCGGGACGGCAGGTCCCGTTCTACCGCGGCCGCGTGCAGGACCCCGCCGTGCGCGGACGCGCGCTCGCCGAGCATCGCATCGACGCCGCGATCCACTTCGCGGCATTCAAGGCCGTCGGCGAATCGGTCGCGAAGCCGGTCGACTACTACGACAACAACCTGATGAGCCTGATGGCGCTCGTCCGCGCGCTCGACGGCGCCGGCGCACGACATCTCGTGTTCAGTTCGTCGGCGACCGTCTACGGCCATCCCGAAACCGTGCCGATCGACGAATCGGCGCCGATCCGCCCGACCAATCCGTACGGCCAGACGAAGGCGATGGCCGAGCAGATCCTCCAGGACGTCGCCGTCTCGAACCCGGCGTGGAAGATCTCGCTGCTCCGCTACTTCAACCCCGTCGGCGCGCACGAGAGCGGCCTGATCGGCGAAGACCCGCAGGGCCTGCCCAACAACCTGATGCCGTTCGTCGCGCAGGTGGCCGTCGGCCGGCTCCGCGAACTGCAGGTCTTCGGGAACGACTACCCGACGCCCGACGGCACCGGCGTCCGCGACTACATCCACGTCGTCGATCTCGCGGCCGGCCACGTGAAGGCGCTCGAACGTCCGGGCGACCGCGGCGTGCTCGCCGTCAACCTCGGCACCGGCCGCGGCTACAGCGTCCTCGAGATGGTGCGAGCCTTCCAGGACGCGTCCGGCCGCAAGGTGCCTTACCGTGTCGTCGATCGACGACCGGGTGACGTGGGCTCGGTCTACGCCGACCCCGCCCTCGCCCTGAGCACCCTCGGCTGGAAGGCCGAACTCGACATCGACGCGATGTGCCGCGACACGTGGCGCTGGCAATCGAACAATCCGCAGGGCTTCAAGACCGCCGCCTGACCGAAGTCTTCGACGGCGCGACACCGACCATTTCACCGAATCCTTCCAAGACCCGAGAACCGATGAATCCTGTCCACCTGATCGCCGGCGCCCGCCCCAACTTCATGAAGATCGCCCCCATCGTGCGGGCGATGCAGGCGCGCGGCATGCCCTTCAAGATCATCCACACCGGCCAGCACTACGACCGGGACATGAACGAAGTCTTCTTCGAGGAACTCGGCATCCCGCAGCCCGACGTGTTCATGGGCGCCGGCGGCGGATCGCACGCCGAGCAGACCGCCCGGATCATGGTGGCGTACGAGAAGTGCATCGCGGACGACGTCCCCTCGATGACGCTCGTCGTCGGCGACGTGAACTCCACGCTCGCCTGCGCCATCGTCGCGAAGAAGGCACAGCTGCCCGTCGCGCACGTCGAGGCCGGCCTGCGCAGCGGCGACCGCGCGATGCCCGAGGAAATCAACCGCCTCGTGACCGACTCCATCTCGGACGTGTTCTTCGCGACCGAGCCGGCCGGCGTCGAGCACCTGCTCCGTGAAGGCAAGGACAAGTCGTCCGTCCACTACGTCGGACACGTGATGGTCGACAACCTGCTCTTCCAGGTCGACCAGTTGAAGCGCACCGACGCGAGCACGCTCGAAGGCGCGGACCTCAAGGCGAAATACCCGCGCTACGGCGCCGTGACGATGCACCGCCCGTCCAACGTGGACGACCCGGCCGTCTTCGCCGGCATCGTCGGCGCGCTCCGCGAGATCTCGCAGTCGCTGCCGCTGATCTTCCCGGTGCACCCGCGCACCCGCGGCAATCTCGAGAAGTTCGGCCTCGACCTCGGCCCGAACGTGATCCTCACGAAACCGCTGTCGTACATGGCGTTCCTCAATCTGTGGCGCGACGCAGCGATGGTGCTGACCGACAGCGGCGGCCTGCAGGAAGAGACGACGGCGCTGGGTGTTCCATGCATCACGATGCGCGAGAACACCGAGCGACCAGTGACGGTCGACGAAGGCACGAACACGCTGGCCGGTACCGATCCGCAGGCGATCCTCGGGGCCGCGCGGGCCGCGTTGTCGCAAGGCGGCAAGCAGGGTCGCGTACCGCACCTCTGGGACGGCAAGGCCGCGGAACGGATCGTGGCGGTGCTGGAGGGGATGCTGAAGTAGGGTCGGTTAGCGGAGGCGGGCGGGGCCGGATCGCGAGTCACGGATCGCCCGTCACCCTAGCGAACGCTGGGGTCCAGCATCGGACGTCGCGCGTGTCGCCGGGGAACTGGATTCCAGCGTTCGCTGGAATGACGGAGAGGAACCGGGGTGGACGACAGGCGTCGACTCATCCAATTGCACCTCGCCTGACCGTCACCCCAGCGAACGCTGGGGTCCAGCATCCAGCGCCGCGCGCGTCACCGTCGGACTGGATTCCAGCTCGCGCCGGAATGACGGAGAGGAACCGGGGTGGACAACAGGCGTCGACTCATCCAATTGCACCTCGCCTGACCGTCACCCCAGCGAACGCTGGGGTCCAGCATCCAGCGCCGCGCGCGTCACCGTCGGACTGGAT
>CAUJJX010000334.1 GCA_963205165.1 Pseudomonadota bacterium
ACAAGCTGCACTCGAAGCTGGAGCGGGCGCACCCGCAGGTGTGATCGAGGCAGGCGTCAGGCGTCAGGCGGGAATGCTCCCGCCTCGCCCTGCTCCAGGGAAGAGAAACGGCCCGGCCTCGATTCGAGGTCGGGCCGTTTCATTTCCGCATCCGCTCGGAAGGTTCGCCTACCCGCTCCGCGCGAGCCGCGCATTCGCGAACGCGAGCCGCTCGGCCAGCACCCGCAGGAGCGTTCTCGCGAGCTTCAGCTGCGTGCCTGCCGACTGCTTCGTCAGCAGCTCCGGGGTGAATTCCGCGATCAGCGCATCGGTCGTCGTCTGCACCGTCGCACTGCGGATCGCCGACGGCCCCTGCGCGTAGCCCATCTCGCCGAAGCAGTCACCGGCGTTCAGCAGGTTGAGCATCCGCCCGCCGGCCGTGACGGCCGCCGTGCCGCGCGCGATGAGCAGCAGGCTGTCGCCGGGCTCGCCCTCGCGGACGATCACGTGCTGCGCCGGCACGAGTCGCCACAGGCCGTGACGGACGGCGTCCCAGGTCTCGATGTCGTTGAAGTCGCAGGTCAGCGGTGACGCACGGAGCGCCGTGAACTTCTCGCTGTCGGGAACGGCCTGGTCGTAGATGCTGAGCCGGCCGACGGACGCGATCGCGAGCGCGGCTTCGGCCCAGTTCGCGTAACGCTCGCCGGGGTCCTTGCGGAGCAGCCGGTCGAGGATCTCGTTGAACTCGAGCGGCAGCGTCGCGCGCAGGCGCGTCACGGGTTCCGGCGTCACCTCGAGGATCGCCTGATGCCGCTGCGCGACGGACTCGCCGCGGAACGGCCGCACGCCCGTCAGCAGTTCGTAGAGCATCACTCCGAGCGAGAACATGTCGCCCTGCGCCGTCGGCGGTTGCTCGCGGAGCTGCTCGGGCGGCGTGTACGACGGCGACGACAGCATGAAGCGCTCGGACGTCCGGACGCCGCGCACGAAGGCCGCGCCGAAGTCCGCGAGCTTCATGTCGCCATCGGAGTCGAGCAGGATGTTCGACGGCTTGATGTCCCGGTGGACGATGCCCAGCCGCGATGCGTAGTCGAGCGCGCTGCAGCACTTGAACACGATCTGGACGACGTCCGCGACGGGCATCAGGCTCTCGGCCCGCGTGTACCGGAGCAGGCTGCCGCCCGGCACGTACTCCATCGCGACGTAGCGGCGATCGCGCTCGGCGACGGCGTCGAGGATCGCCACGATGTGGGGATGTTCGAGCCGGCCGACGAGTGCCGCCTCGCTGACGAACTGGATGTCGGCCGTCGTCACGCGGGTGGCATCGGCGTCGGGGAGATAGACCTTCAGCGCGAGATCCGAGTTGAGGAAATCGTCCCAGGCGAGATACACGATGCTCGACGCGCCCCGCCCCAGCTCGCTGCGCAGCTGGTACTTGCCGATGCGTTCCTCCATCACCTCGCCCGCCTTCGTCGTCCGGATGGCGATTGTACGGTCGCATCTCCGGTGCGACGCCGGGATGCACGAGTACGCGCTGCACGGGTTCGCGAAGGTGTTCCTCGACACGCTCGCGCGACTCATCATCCGGCGCACGGAACCGCACGTGAACTGCATTGACGCGCGTCCGCGCGCGGTTTGCCCGGCTTCCGGCACGGCGGATACACTCCGGCCGCCATGCCGCCGCCCCGCCGACATCCATGACTCCCTTCGCGCACCGCGGCCTCGCGATCGTCCTGCTCGCGCTGTGCGCCGGCTGCGCGCGCGAGACCTATCGTCCGAAGCCGCTCGAGCCCGAGGCGACGCAACGCGCCTACGAGAGCCGGACGCTGTCCGCCCCGGAGGTCCGCGACTACTTCGCCGCGCAGGGACAGGACACCGCCGCCTGGCCACCCGCGCAATGGACCCTGCCGATGCTCACGCTCGCCGCCGTGCGCCTGCACCCCGAGATCGAACTCGCGCGGGCGCGGGCGCAGGTGACCTCGAAGGAGAAACACACCTCCACGACGCCGGTGCCGTACACCGTCACGGCGCGCCCCGAGTTCGACGGCAAGAGCGAGGGCGACCTGCCCTGGGGCCTCGGCGTGCTCGTCGGCGTGACGCTCGACATCGGCAACAAGCGCGGGATCCGCACCGAACAGCTCGCGCGCCTGGAAGACGCCGCGCAGCTCGAGATCGCCGTCGCGTCATGGCGCGTGCGCAGTCGTCTGCGTCGCCATTTCGTGGAACTCCACGCCGCGACGCGCACGCTCGAAGCCCTCGACGCCGAACACGTGGAGCGCGAGCGCCTCGTCGCGCTGATGACGAAGCGCGCCGCCGTCGGCTATGCCTCGCGGGCCGACGTGAGCACGCTGAACGTGCGGCTCGCCGAGAGCGCTCTCGCGCGCGCCCGCGCCGCCGTGCGCCGCGATCAGGCACTCGCCGCGCTCGCCGAGGCCGTCGGCGTGCCACTCGCCGAACTGGAACGCGCCCGCCTCGACTTCGGCGCCCTCGAACGCCCGATCGAGCCGCCCGCCGCCGCCTCGGTGCGTCGCGTCGCGCTCGTCAACCGCATCGACCTGCGCCGCAAGCTCGCGGACTACGCCGCCGCCGAGGCCGCGGTGAAACTGGAGGTCGCGCGGCAGTACCCCGATCTCACGCTCGTGCCCGGCTACTTCTGGGACGCCGACCAGAGCCTCTGGTCCATCTCGTTCCTCGGGCTGCTCCCGCCGTCGGCGCGCGCGAAGGCCCTGATCGCCGAGGCCGAGGCGCGACGCACCGTCGAGGAGAAGGCGTTCGGGGCGCTGCAGGCCACCGTCATCGCGGAATCGTCGGCCGCTGCGTCACGCTACCAGCGCGCGTTCGATGCACACCGCGCCGCGCAGGCACAGATCGACGCCGCGAAGGCCGACGCAGCGCGCGTCGCGAAACAGTTCGACCGGGGCAACGCCGATCGCGTCGAACTCGCGCAGTCGCGACTCGATGCCGCGACGATCGCCCGGACAGCGACGGTCGCGATGCTCGAACTCCAGCAGGGTCTCTCGGCGCTCGAAGACGCCGTGCAGCGCCCCCTCGACAATCCCGACCTCGCCACGACGCCCGCCGCCTCCAGCAGCGCACCGGCGGCCACGGCGATCGACCCGGCCCTCATCGACAATGACTGAACGACGCAGCAACCTCATCCTCACCGGCCTGCTCGGCATCATGATCGTTGCGCTCGTCGCGGCCACGATCTGGCTCGGGCGCGACGAGTACCAGCAGCTCGCGCGGGAGCACGGCGAGACGATCGGCGACGACAAGCCCGCCGGCGAGAAACACGAACCCGGCCGTATCGAGCTGCCCGAGGCCGACCGCATCGCGAGCGGCATCGAGACCGCGCCGCTCCTCGCCGCCGATGCGGATGCCTTCGCCGAGGTCCACGGAACCGTCGTCGACGTCGCGCCGCTGATCGAGGCGCGCGCACGCCACGCGACGTTGTCGGCGGAGATCCGCGCGCTGCGTGCGACTGCCAACGCATCTAAGGCCGAGGCCGAACGCGCGACCGCGCTGTTCCGCGACGATCGCAACGTGTCGGAACGCGTGATGGAACAGGCGATCGCCGAGAGCCGCATGGCGCACGAACGCCTCGCGGCCGCCGAGATGCAGCTGCGCGGCCAGCTCGACGCGCTCCGCGCGACGTGGGGCGGCACGCTCGCCGACATGGCCGTGAACCCGGGCAGCGCGGGCTTCGCGCCGCTCGTCGACGGCCGCGAGCTGCTCGTCCACGTGACACTCCCTTACGACGTCGAGGCGAGCGCCGCCGGCCGACCGCTCACCATCGCACCGGTCGGCAGCAACGGCCGGATCAACGCGCGCCTCGTCTCGACCGCCCCCGCGACGGCCGGCGGTACGGTCGGCGCTGCGTACTACTACCGCGCCACCGCGGCCGGCCTGCGGGTCGGCACGCGCGTCACCGGCAACCTCGCATCGGGACAAGGCAAGTCCGCGGGCGTCGTCGTCCCCGAGAAGGCGATCGTCTGGTTCTCCGGCCGGTCGTGGGTCTACGTGCGCGACGCGAAGAACCGCGAAGTCTTCGAACGCGTCGCCGCCTCCACCGACCGCCTCGTGCCCGGCGGCTGGTTCGTCGCGAAGGGGCTCGAACCCGGGCAGGAGGTCGTCGTCACCGGCGCGCAGCTCCTGCTCTCCGAGGAGCTCGAGTTCCAGATCCGGAACGAGAACGAGGACTGACGACGTGACCGGCACCTCGACCACCGGACGTCCGCACGATTCCGGCAGCGCTTCCCGGGGACGCGATCTCGCCCACGCGACGCGGGCGCGCCCGACCATGCAGTTCCACATGATCGATCGCTCATGATCTCGTCGATCGTCCGCTTCTCGCTGCGCTTTCCCGGAGTCGTCGTCGCCGTCGCGCTGATGCTCGTCGCGTACGGCCTGTTCGCGCTGCAGCGCGCGCGGCTCGACGTGTTCCCGGAGTTCTCGCCGGCGCAGGTCGTCATCCAGACCGAGGCGCCCGGCCTCTCGGCCGAGATCGTCGAGACGCTCGTCACGCAGCCCATCGAGAACGCCATCGCGGGCGTGTCGGGCGTCGAGACGCTGCGCTCGCAGTCGATCCCCGGGCTCTCCGTCGTGACGGTCCTGTTCGACGACGGGTCCGACATCTACCGCAACCGGCAGGTCGTCTCGGAGCGCGTCACGGCGCTCGCGGCCCACATGCCCGTCGGCGTGTCGCCGCCCGCGCT
>CAUJJX010000335.1 GCA_963205165.1 Pseudomonadota bacterium
CGGGCGCAGTCGCCGGTGACGCCCTTGTCCGGCATCCCGGCGTGCGCTTCGTGTCATTCACCGGGGGCACGGCAAGCGGACGCCGCATCGCGATGATCGCGGCGGAGAAGCTGATGCCCGTCGCGCTCGAACTCGGCGGCAAGTCGCCGCACATCGTCTTCGCGGATGCCGATCTCGATGCGGCCGCCGCTGCGGTCGCGGACGGCATCTTCGAAGGCAGCGGCCAGTCGTGCGTCGCGGGCTCGCGGCTCTTCATCGAGCGCCCCGTTTACGACCGCGTGCTGGCACTCGTCGCGGACCGCGCGCGTGGCCTCCGGCTCGATCTGCCGGATGCTCCGGGTGCACGACTCGGCCCGCTCGCGACCTTCGCGCATCGCGAACGCGTCGAGCGTTTCGTGGACAGTGCCCGCACCGAGGGCGGCGTGATCGTGACGGGCGGCGCGCGTCCGTCCGACGTGCATCTCGCGAACGGCGCGTATTTCCAGCCCACCGTGATTGCCGGGCTGACGAACGCCGCGACGGTCTGTCAGCAGGAGATCTTCGGCCCCGTGCTCTGCGCGCTCGTGTTCGACGACGAGGCGGATCTCGCGCGGCAGGCGAACGATTCCGCGTACGGGCTCGCGGCGGGCATCTGGACGGCGGACTGGCGGCGCGCATGGCGGGTCGCCCGGGCACTCGACGCCGGCACCGTCTGGATCAACACGTACAAGCAGCTCTCGATCGCGACCCCGTTCGGCGGCTTCAAGGATTCCGGGATCGGGCGCGAGAAAGGCATAGTCGGCATGCGGCTCTACCAGCAGGCGAAGAGCCTGTACTTCGGCCTCGACGGCGCACCTTGAACATCGCACGGAGCAACGGATGAGCAATCCCGTGATCGGATTCATCGGACTCGGCGTGATGGGCGAACCCATGTGCCGCAACCTCCGCGTGCGCGGCGGGCATCGGGTCCTCGCGACCGACCTCGATGCCGCGCCACTCGCCCGCCTCGCGGAACACGGCATCGAAGCGGGGGGCGGCATCGGTGCCGTCGTCCGCGCGAGCGACATCGTGTTCGCCTCGCTGCCGTCGGGGCGCGTGCTCGAAGGGGTCGTGCGCGGCGCCGACGGCGTGCTCGCGAATCTCCGCGCCGGCCAGATCTTCGTGGACCTCGGGACCTCGCCCGTCGCGCTCACCCGCGCGCTCGCGGCCGAGTTCGCGGCGAAGGGCGTGCACTACCTCGACGCACCCGTCGCACGCACGCGCCAGGCCGCGGAAGCCGGGACGCTCTCCGTGATGGTGGGCGGCGATCCGGAGACCTTCCGGGAAGTCGAGCCGCTGATCGCGTGCTTCGCGTCCGACATCACGCACTGCGGCGTCGTCGGCAACGGGCAGGTGACGAAGATCCTCAACAACATGGTGCTGTTCGAGACGGTCGCGGCACTGTCGGAGGCCTACGCGATCGCGAAGCGGTCGGGCCTCGATCCGGCGCTGCTGTTCGACACGCTGGCCAAGGGCTCGGCCGACAGCTTCGCACTGCGCAACCACGGGATGAAGGCGATCGTCCCGCAGGTGTTTCCGGGGCGCGCATTCTCGGTCGAGTACGCGCAGAAGGATCTCGCCTACGCCCTCGAACTCGCCGCCGACACCGGCGTGGACGCCGAGGGCGCGCGTCGCGTCGACCGGCTCTTCGACCGTGCGATCGAGGCCGGGCTGGGCGACCAGTACCACCCGGTCGTGAGCCGGCTGCTCGACGGCGACTGACCGGGGCACGCGTCCGGGCGGTTTCCGCACGCGGCATCCGGATCCCGCCGGGGCTCGCCGGTGGTTTGTGTTCACGTCACAAACGCGGTGCACTGTGCGCCCGACCTTGCATCGGCAGTGCACCAGGGGGGCGCCACGTTCCCGCGAAAATCTCACGAAACGGCAGATGAATTTCGTACCTGCCCTTGCGTGACGGGTATTTTCTCGCTTCCGACCCCGCAGGTGATTGTCCGCGCAACGCGCCAGTAGCAGACTCCGCGCACAAGCAGGGACGACCCGGAACGACCTCGTCGACGGGATCGACCGACAGGGCAATCCCGCTGCCGCACGCTGCTCCGATCGACCACACCCTGGTCGATCCATGCCCGGGGGAGCGATGCGCTGGCGGTGTTGCCCGAGAACGAAAACAAGAAAGGCACCAAGGAGATCCCATGAAGCGTCGCGTCCCGCCGTTCGTTCCCTCCGTGCGTCCGTCACCGGCGCGATTCCCCCGCAAGACCATGTTCGAGGCCCTGGAGCAGCGGATCCTGCTCTCGGCGGATGCCATCGGCGCCGTCGATGCGGCGGGGCTGCTCCGCATCGGACTCGACGACGCGAGCCACAACCTCGTGGTCAGCCGGATCGGTGAGTCGGCCGACGGCGGCGCGCGGGTGCGGGTCGACCTCGACGGGTGGTTCTGGGAGGCCGGCGACGCCGAGCGCGGCGTGAAGTCGCTCGCGGTGCAGGGCGGCGCCGGCAGCGATCGCATCGACGTCGCGAATGCCGGTGTCCGGGCGACGGTCGACGGCGGCGCGGGCGACGACACCGTCGTCGGGGCCACGGCAGACAGCGCGTGGGCCATCACCGCGCAGGACGCGGGGCGCGTCGGGCTGGTCGACTTTCTCGGCGTGGAGAACCTCCTCGGCGCCGACGGCAATCGCGACACGTTCACGTTGTTCGCGGGCGGCGGGTTGAGCGGCGTGGCTGACGGCGGCGTCGGCGGATTCGATTCCCTCGTGATCGAAGCGGGGCCGATCTCGCTCGCACGCTTCCTCGCGGACGGCCCGGATGCCGGCACCGTGATCCTCGACGGCGACCGCCTGCGTTATGCCGGGCTCGAGCCGATCACGCTCGCCGACTCCGTGACCGACGTCGTCATCGA
>CAUJJX010000336.1 GCA_963205165.1 Pseudomonadota bacterium
GCTGTGCCACATCGGACGGAACAGCTTCGCCGCCGACGGCACGTTCTGGTGGTCGACCTCCCGCTGCCCGGCGCCGCTCGCGCGCGGCTCGATCAGGTGCAGGTAGGCGAGACCCAGGTGGTCGAGTTCGCCGATCAGATAGGTGTAGAGCGGCATGGGGTCGGCTTCGCCGGTGTCGTTGGCGATGCCGTAGGGCGTGAGCCGGATGCCGACGCGGTCGGCGCCCCAGACGTCGACGACGGCCGCCGCCACTTCCAGCACGAGGCGGCTGCGGTTCTCGATCGAACCGCCATAGGCATCGGTGCGCTGGTTGGTGCGCGACAGCAGGAACTGCTCGAGCAGGTAGCCGTTGGCCGCGTGGATCTCCACGCCGTCGAACCCCGCCGCCAGGGCGTTGCGCGCGGCCTGCGCATAGCGCTCGATCAGCCCGGGGATCTCGCTCGTCTCGAGCGCCCGCGGCATGGGGAAGGGCTCGCGCTTGTAGTCCGCGGTGAGCGCCTCACCCTGCGCGGGGATGGCCGAGGGCGCCACGGGCTGGGCGCCGTCCAGATGCGACGGGTGCGACAGCCGGCCCATGTGCCAGAGCTGCAGGAACATCTTCCCGCCCTTCGCGTGGACGGCATCGACGACGAGCTTCCAGCCGGCGATCTGCTCCGGCGTGTGGATGCCGGGCGTGCACGGCAGCCCGCGGCCGTCCGGTGAAATCTGCGAGGCCTCGCAGATGATGAATCCGCCCGGCGTGGCGCGCTGCGCGTAGTACCGCGCCATCATCTCGTTGGCCGCATTGCCATGCTGGGCGCGCATGCGGGTGAGCGGCGGCATCACCACGCGGTGGGACAGCGAGAGGCGGCCGAGGGTGAGCGGCGTGAAGAGGTTCGCGGTGGGCATGACGGGTCTCTGGAAGTTCGGGGGGCGGGGTCTTTCGGGCGGGGGCAGCGTAGCGCACGAGGGGGCGGGGTTCGGGGCCGTAGTTCGAATCTCACCTCCTGCCTTCACGATCCGCGATCGTCACGGCGTCCCTCGGTCCTGACCGCGCCGGCTCAGGCGACACGCAGCCCGCCTCAAACCCCCAGATACCGGTGCCACACCGAATGGTCCGCATCGAGTTCCGCCGAGGTCCCGGTCCACACCACGCGCCCGCGCTCGATGATCGTGTGGTGCTTCGCCAGTTCGATGAGCCGCGTCACGTACTTGTCGATCACCAGGATCGCCTGACCCTGAGCGGCCAGCGTGTGGAGGCAGCGCCAGATGTCTTCGCGGACGAGCGGCGCGAGGCCTTCCGTCGCTTCGTCGAGGATCAGCAGGTGCGGGTTCGTCATCAGCGCGCGGCCGATCGCGAGCATCTGCTGTTCGCCGCCGGACAACTGGTTGCCGAGATTGCGGCGGCGTTCGGCGAGGCGGGGGAGGAAGTCGCAGACGCGCGCGTAGGTCCACGGTTCGCGTGCCTTGCAGCGGTTGGCCGCGAATGCCTTGAGGTTCTCTTCCACCGAGAGGTTCGGGAAGATCTGCCGACCTTCGGGGACGAGCGCGATGCCGAGGCGTGCGATGCGTTCGGGCGCGAGGCCGTCGATGCGCTCGCCGCGGAAGCGGACGCTGCCGGCCGTCACCGTCGCGAGGCCCAGCAGCGCGCGGATCGTCGTCGTCTTGCCCATGCCGTTGCGGCCGAGCAGCGTCGCGACCTCGCCTTCCGCGATCGAGAGGTCCAGGCCGGACAGCACCTGCGTCGTGCCGTAGCCCGCGGCCAGCTGTTCGATTTCCAGCAGCGCGCTCATGCGTCGTGGACCGCGACGTCGTCGCCGAGGTAGGCGCGCCGCACCTCGCGATGCACGCGGATCTCGTCGGGTGTGCCCGTCGCGATGATGCGGCCGTTCACGAGCACCGAGACCCGATCGGCAAGGCGGAACACGGCGTCCATGTCGTGCTCGACGAGCAGCAGCGTGCAATGGCTGCGCAGGCCCGAGACGAGGTCGACCATGCGCGCGGATTCCTCCGGGCCGAGGCCGGCGAGCGGCTCGTCGAGCAGCAGCAGCCGCGGACGCGTTGCGAGCGCGAGTCCGATCTCGAGCCGCCGTTGCTCGCCGTGCGCGAGCGTGCGGGCCGGCGCGTCGAGGCGGTCCGCCAGATCGACGCGCGCGGCGAGTTCGCGGGCCTCGTCGAAGAGCGGCTGCTGGTCGGCCGCGGCCCGCCAGAACTGGAACGTCGACCCCGTGCGGGCCTGCACGGCGAACGCGAGGTTGTCGCGCACACTCAGTCGGCGGAACAGGCTCACGACCTGGTACGACCGCGCGAGTCCGAGTTGCGTGCGCAGGTGCAGCGACATGCGCGTCACGTCGACGCCGTTGAACCGGATGCGGCCGGCGTCGGGCGCGAGCGAGCCCGCGATCTGGTGGATCAGCGTTGTCTTGCCGGCGCCGTTCGGGCCGATGAGGGCGTGGATCTCGCCGTCGGCGACATCGAGCGTCACGCCGTCGGTCGCGGTGAGTCCGCCGAAGCGTTTCACGAGCGCGTCGAGGTGGAGGAGTTCAGCCATCGCGGCGCCTGCCTGCGAACATCGACGCGAGTCCGCCGGGCAGGAACATCACGACGGCGAGCAGCACGGCGCCGACGTAGAACTGCCAGTGCATCGTGTACGCAGAGACGAATTCCTCCAGCAACAGCAGCACGGCGGCGCCGAGCGCAGGGCCGAGGAAGCGGCCGGTGCCACCGAGGATCACCATCACGAGCAGCGTGCCGGACTGGTTCCAGTGGAGCATCGCGGGGCCGGCCATGTCGCTCTGGTTCGCGGCGAGCGCGCCCGCGAGTCCGGCGATCGCACCGGCGATCACGAAGGCCGCGAGCTTGATCCGGTACACCGGGAAGCCGACGGCCTCCATGCGGGTCTCGTTCTCGCGGATGCCCTGCAGCGCACGGCCGAACCGCGAATTCACGAGGCGCCACAGCAGGCCGGATGCGGCCGCGACGAGCGCGAGCGTGACGTAGTAGAAGGTCGTGTCGGACTTCAGATCGAGGCCGGCGCCGGCGACGGAACGATGCGGCAGCGGGAGTCCGTCCTCGCCGCCGTACGCCTTCAGCGACACGAAGACGTAGAACATCATCTGCGCGAACGCGAGCGTGATCATGATGAAGTACACGCCGCGCGTCCGGAGGCTGATCGCGCCGATCACGAGCGCTGCGAACGCCGCGACGCCCATCGCGAGTGGCCAGGCGGTCCACGCGGAATCGAGTCCGTGGCTCGCGGCGATCGCGACGACGTACGCGCCGGTCCCGAAGAAGGCCGCGTGGCCGAAGCTGACCATCCCGCCGAATCCGACGAGCAGGTTGAGGCTCGTGGCCGCGAGCGCGTAGAGCAGGATGCGGCTCGCGAGGACGAGGTAGAACGGTTCGTCGATCGCGTGCGTGATCGCGGGCAGCGCGGCGAGCGCTGCGAGCAGCGTCACGACGACGGCCGGGCTGGCGCGATGATGCAGCTGGAGCGCCATCAGCCGCGCGCCGGGAAGAGACCCTGCGGACGCCAGAAGAGCACGGCGGCCATCAGCACGTAGATCGA
>CAUJJX010000337.1 GCA_963205165.1 Pseudomonadota bacterium
TGCCGGCAGTCGCGCTTTCCAGCGCCATGAAGGCGTCAAGCTGGGCGATGTACTTCCACTTTCCGAGCACGCCGTTCTGGATCGTATCCGGCGGGACGGTGCCTGCGGCGAAGGTGTTGCCGTCCGTCCAGCGGGTGAGAGTCCAGTCGCCATCGACCGAACCGTCCGTCGGGGCCTTCAGCGCCCACACGGTGCCGTCGCCTGTCCAGATGACGAACCGCTCGCGGACGGGGTCCCAGTCGAGGCCGTACAGCGCCGCACCCACCGCGGAGTTGAGTTCGAACGTGCCGTCGCCGACGATCTGGGGAATCACGGCGTGATTGATGTTGGTCGGTCCGGCGTTCTTGACATCCCAAGCTTCGAAGTAGATTGGTGCGGGTTCCCATGACGGTATCGGTCCCGAGAGACCGACATAGCGTTTGCTCACAGGGTCGTAGCCGGCAGCTCCCCAGGCGTAGGTGCCGCCGAACCACGCACCAACCTGCTCGACCGTATCCTTCGACGGGTCGTTCACGTCGTTGACTATCAGTCGGAAGAGGCTCGAGTTGGTGCCGGAGAGCGGGGCTGCGGTGAAGTAGACGACGTCCTTGCCGTTCTCGACGGTTGCTGCGCTGGTGCCATCGACGAAGCTCTTGCGCATGTCGACGATGTCGCGGTTCTGCCACATGTTTCCGCCGAGTGTCGCGGGGTCCACGCCCGAGCCGGTCGTGCCACCTACGAGATTCGCATCGGCCTTCGAGGGATCCCACATGTAGGGACCCGTCACCCGGAAAGTCGTGTCGCTCGTCGGGATCGTGAAGGACCCGCCGGAGTTGTATGCCGCGCCACCCAGGACGAGCATGCGGTCGGCGACTGCGAGGTAGTTCGTGTTGTCGTACGTGTGCGCTGACGAGGGGGCATTCATGGCACCGTCGATCGCGTTGTAGTTGCCCCCGGGCGTGAGCACCGTCTTGCTCGGCAGCGACGCACGTTCCCACATCTGCGTCGTGCCGTCCCAGCGATAGACCTCGTTGCCGCTGTAGTTGGCGTGTCCGCCGCCGAACAGGAGCAGGTCACCGCGATTCGAGTCCCAGGTGAAGCCGCTCCATGCGGGAATGATCGACTGCTGGTTGCTCATTTCCCGATCGGCAGCGTCGGGCCAGGCGCTGGAGAAGCTGTTCAGGCTGACCTTCGACCAGGATCCGCCGTCCATGTTGTCGAGAATCGATACAAGGTTCGAGAGGTCTGCGGCCGCGAACGCGGCGCCGCTGAACATGAGCCCGATGAGGCCGGAGAGCATGGTGCGGCAGGGAAGCTTGCGGTTGTGGATCATGTGGCGTGACTCCGATGGATCTCTGAATGCGCCTGCAATCGTGTCGAGAACTTTAACGATTGGGAGGTTTTGCGCAGGGTTTCCGACTTCGCGTCAGCAATTGGCGAGCCATGGAAATTCCGCCCGCGCCCGCTGTGCGTGCGCGATGAGAGATCACCGGATCGACGGAGTTCGCGTCGTGCACGGCTTCATCGCCAGGGCCTCGGCGCAGTCAATGTGGGATCGATGCAGCGGACGGCAATCTTCGCGGAGCATCGCCGTCCCGCGGTCGAACTGCAGCGTCACGCGACGGGCGCGTGGGCTCGTCGCGCGGCCGCCGTCGCGTCAGCGCAACGCCGCGTTGATCTTCTCCAGCGCCCCCGCCCCCGGGCAGAGTTCCGCCGCTTCGAGCCGGTTGAACGGGACGTCCGCCGTGCCCAGATGCTCGTGGAGATCCTCGGCGTCCGGATTCGCGTACAGCAGTCCGGTGACGATCTCGCCGCGCGCCTGATGCTGCTGGATGAAGTTCATGGCGCCGACCTTGTCGGTCGGGTCGTAGTCCGCGTGCAGCTTGCGCAGGCGAAGCACCGTGCCGTCGTGCTGCGGGACTTCGATCACGTCGCCCGCTTCGTACTCTGTCCGGATCTCGGGGCGCGTCTCGATGAAGTCGATGCGGTTCACCGCCTCGTTGTGTTCGCGGACGTAGTCGTAGCTGCGTGTGCTGCCGGCGTGGTTGTTGAACGCGACACACGGGCTGATCACGTCGATGAACGCCGCGCCCTTGTGGCCGATCGCGGCCTTGATGATCGGCACGAGCTGGCCCTTGTCGCCGGAGAAGCCGCGGGCAACGAAGCTCGCGCCCATCAGCAGCGCGAGCGACACGGTGTCGATCGGCGAATCGGTGTTCACGACGCCGCGCTTCGATTTCGACCCTTCGTCGGCCGTCGCGCTGAACTGACCCTTCGTGAGTCCGTACACCCCGTTGTTCTCGAGGATGTAGACCATGTTCACGCCGCGTCGCATCACGTGGGCGAACTGGCCGAGGCCGATCGATGCGGAGTCGCCGTCGCCGGAGACGCCGAGGTACAGCAGATCGCGATTCGCGAGGTTGGCGCCGGTCAGGACGGACGGCATGCGTCCGTGCACCGTGTTGAATCCGTGCGAGTTGCCGAGGAAGTAGTCGGGCGTCTTCGACGAGCAGCCGATACCGGACAACTTCGCGACGCGGTGGGGCTCGATGTCCATCTCCCAGCAGGCCTGGATGATCGCGGCCGAGATGGAGTCGTGGCCGCAGCCGGCGCAGAGCGTGGAGATCTTGCCTTCGTAGTCGCGGCGGGTGAATCCGACGCGATTGACCGGCAGGGTCGGGTGATGCAGGCGGGGCTTGGCGATGTAGGTCATGCCACCTTGTCCTTCTCGATCGGTGTCACGTTCATGGCGCGGACCTGGCCGCCGATCTCGCGCATGATGAAGCGCGCCGTGATCGGCGTGCCGTCGTAGTGCAGCACCGGCATGAGCTTCGCCGGATCGGCGTTCAGTTCGGTGAGCAGCAGCGTGCGCAGCTGTGCGTCGCGGTTCTGTTCGACGACGAACACCTGGTCGTGTGCGTCGATGAAATCCTCGACGGCCTGGCTGAACGGGAAGGCCTGCACCCGCAAGGTGTCGAGGTGGATGCCCTGTTCTTCCAGCGCGACGACGGCTTCGGCCATCGCCGGGCTCGTGGACCCGTAGAAGATCGCGCCGGCGCGCGTCTTCTGTTTCGCCGCATGCAGGATCGGCTGCGGGACCAGTTCGCGGGCCGTCTCGAATTTCCGGAGCAGGCGCTGCACGTTGTAGATGTAGTCGGGGCCGGCCTCGGAATACACCGCGTAGGCGTTCTTCGTGGTGCCGCGCGTGAAGTAGCCGCCGAGCGTCGGATGCGTGCCGGGGTACGTGCGATACGGGATGCCGTCGCCGTCGACGTCCTTGTAGCGGCCGAAGTCGCGGCCGGCATCGAGGTCGTCGCGGGTCATGACCTTGCCGCGGTCGTACTCGCGACTGTCGTCCCACGTGAAAGGCTCGCAGAGCCGCTGGTTCATCCCGATGTCGAGGTCGGTCAGCACGAACACCGGTGTCTGGAGCCGGTCGGCGAGATCGAGCGCCGCGGCCGCGTGATCGAAGCACTCGCGCGGATCTTCCGGGAAGAGCAGCACGTGCTTCGTGTCGCCGTGCGAGGCGTACGCGCAGGCGATCACGTCGCTCTGCTGCGTGCGCGTCGGCATGCCGGTCGACGGGCCGCCGCGCTGCACGTCGATGATCGTGATCGGGATCTCGGCGAAGTACGCGAGTCCGATGAATTCCGACATCAGCGAGATGCCCGGGCCGGACGTCGTCGTGAAGGCACGCGCGCCGTTCCAGCCGGCGCCCACCACCATGCCGATCGACGCGAGTTCGTCTTCCGCCTGGACGATCGCGGCGCGGCTCTTGCCGGTCACCGGATCCGCGCGGAACTTCCCGCAGTATTTCTGGAAGGCTTCGGCCAGCGACGACGACGGCGTGATCGGATACCACGCGCAGACCGTCGCACCGCCGTAGACGCAGCCGAGCGCCGCGGCGCTGTTGCCGTCGACGAAGATGCGATTGCCGACGTTGTCGGCGCGCCTGACCTGCAGGCCGATCGGCGCGAGATGCTGCTGCGCGTATTCGCGGCCGAGACGCAGCGCCTCGAGGTTCGGCTGGAGGAGCTTCTCCTTGCCCTTGTACTGCTCGCCGATCAGCTGCGCGATCGCGTCGGCGTCCATGCCGAGCAGCACCGACAGCGCGCCGACGTAGATGATGTTCTTGAAGAGCTGCCGCTGGCGCGGATCGCTGTACGTGCGGTTGCAGATCTCGGTGAGCGGCATGCCGATCACGTTGATGTCTTCACGGAACTTCGACGCCGGCAGCGGCTTCGTGTCGTCGTAGAAGAGGTAGCCGCCCGCGTCGACTTCCCTGACGTCGGCGTCCCAGGTCTGCGGGTTCATCGCGACCATGAGGTCGACGCCACCGCGGCGGCCGAGCCAGCCGCGTTCGTTGACCCGGACCTCGTACCACGTCGGCAGGCCCTGGATGTTCGACGGGAAGATGTTGCGCGGGCTCACCGGCACGCCCATGCGCAGGATCGCCTTTGCGAACAGCTCGTTCGCGGAGGCCGAGCCCGAGCCGTTGACGTTGGCGAACTTGATGACGAAATCGTTGACGGCCGCGATGGACTTCACGCTGCACTCCTCTGAGGCGTCTTCGTGCGACACCCCGGCCCCGCGTGGGTCAGGGTGAGCAGGAACTTCTGCATGTCCCAGGCGCCGGTGGGACAGCGCTCGGCGCAGAGGCCGCAATGCAGGCACATGTCCTCGTCCTTCACCATCACGCGCCCGGTGCGCAGCGCGTCGGACACGTAGAGATCCTGATCGGTGTTGGTGGCGGGGGCCTTGAGACGGGTACGGAGGTCGGCCTCCTCGCCGTTCGTCGTGAACGTGATGCAGTCCATCGGACAGATGTCGACGCACGCATCGCACTCGATGCAGAGGCTCTTCGCGAACACGGTCTGCACGTCGCAGTTGAGGCAGCGCTCGGC
>CAUJJX010000338.1 GCA_963205165.1 Pseudomonadota bacterium
CCCGTTTCGTCGATGCATCGGCAGATCGCGCGCCCGATCACCACGTTTCGATTCCAGTCGAAACGACGTCGGGCACGCCAACGCGGCTGTCCCGTCGTCGATCCGCGATACGCCCGCGGCGGGCAGCAGGGCCGGACGACCGTGCGATCATCGCGCCCACGTTCACCCCGACCAGGAGACCCCCATGTTCGCCATCAAACCCGAGCAGCAGCAATGGACACCCGCGAAGCAGGCCGGCGTCGAACGCGCCGTCCTGTGCGAAGTGCCCGACGCCGGACGCACTTCGCTGATCCGCATGAAGAAGGGTGCCGTCATCGAGATGCACGGCCATCTCGGCAAGGAGGAGGTCTACGTCGTGAGCGGGAAGATCCGGCTGGGCGAGTCGACGCTCGAAGCCGGCGACTATCACCACACGTCGATCGGCGAGCGACACGACGCTGAAGCCTTCGAGGACACCGTGTTCTTCGCCGTGACCGAGAAGGTGATCCCCGGGCGCTGACACGGCAGCGCCTGCGGGGCCGGGCGCCGGAAACAACGAGGGCCCGTCGATCGACAGGCCCTGCTGAACAACAGGTCGGCCGGATGGTGTCCGGCCGACGACTCGCAGCGCGCGGCATCACATCCGCGCCCTGCGAGGGATACCGCCGCGATCAGGCCTTGCGACGACGCGCTGCGACACCAGCGGCACCGATCGCCAGCGCGACCAGCGACATCGCGCCCGGTTCCGGCACGCGGCCGTTGACGCGGTCGACCATCAGCGAACCGCCCATCAGGCCGGTGATGCCGAGCGATTCGGTCGGGTTCGTGAGGCTCGCGACGCCGTTGTTGATGAACCGCGCCCCGACGAACGAGATGCCCGAGGCGGTGGCCGTGCCGACGAGGTTGCGCGCCTGGTCGTCGGTGCCACTGGCGAAGAACAGCGCGCCGACGGTGTAGCGGCCGGTGGACAGCGCCACGTCGGCGATGTCGACGTAGCGGAAGCCGTCGACGAGCGATGCGGCCGCGCCGCCCGGCACCGTGACGGAGGCGACGAGCACGCCGAGCGAATTCCAGAGGCCGACGTCGTGGCTCACCGCGAGGCCGTCGGAACCGGCATCCCAGATGCCGAGGTGGGTGGCGAAGAGGCCGGAGTCCAGCACGTCGAAGGCGTAGCCGCGCGTGGACGTGCAGCACGTCGAGTTGTTCTCGGCAGACGTGAAGGTCAGCGCGCTGACCGGGGCGGCCTGCGCGGCGGGCACGAGGGCGGCAGCGAGGGCGAGTACGGCGAGGGTCTTCTGGAACATGGCTGGCTTTCCTTTGTGAGTCGGTGTTCGTTGAGCCGTCGTGATCGGCTGACGAGCCGGCCTTATGCAAGAAGTCGCCCACCTGCATTTAGTTATTTTGTATCAGTTACCTGCGCGCTTTTTCCAGACTCCGGCACCGAGACACTGTCAGACCTGCCGACGCGGCTTCGCGCGTTATTGGTGCGCCTGGCGATCGCCCGCGCAGCCGGACCGACGCTCACCCTCCGGCATGCGGTCTGCGCGTCTCGCCGTGCTTCATCACCCGGAACCGGTCGTGCGGGATGCCCGCGGCGCGCAGCGCCATCGCGAGCTTGTGCGGCGGCTCGTCGAGGGGTTCGTCGGTCAGCACGAACGTGCCCCAGTGCATCGCGATCGACTCCCGGGCGTCGAGGTCACGATGGATCTTCACGGCCTCCTCGGGGTCGACGTGCATCACACCCATGAACCATCGCGGCTCGTACGCACCGATCGGGATGAGCGCGATGTCGACGGGGCCGAGCCGCGCGCGGATGTCGGCGAAGTCCTTCGAGTAGCCCGTGTCGCCCGCGAAGAACCACGAGAGGTCCGGCGCATCGACGCGCCAGCCGCCCCACAGCGTGCGGTTGCGATCCCACGGGGTGCGCGCGCTCCAGTGCTGCACTGGCGCGAGCGTGAAGCGCACGCCGCCGATGTCGGCCGACTGCCACCAGTCCAGCTCGACGACATCGTGGATCCCCCGGCCGGAGAACCACGCCTTCAGCCCGAGCGGCACGAAGAAGCGCGGCGACCCGCCGGGCTGGTGCGCGAGGCGGCGCACCGTCGTCTCGTCGAGATGGTCGTAGTGGTTGTGCGAGACGACGACGGCGTCGATGTGCGGCAGTTCGCGGATCTCGAGCGCCGGCGGCATCACCCGCTTCGGACCCGCGAAGCCGAAGGGCGACGCGCGTTCGGACAGGTGCGGGTCCGTCAGCACGTTGAGTCCGCCGGCCTGCACGAGGAAGGTCGCGTGCCCGAGCCACGTGAGTGCCGGCACCGTGCGGTTCGCCGTGATCCACGCGACGTCCGGCCGCTCCGATGGAAAGTGCCAGCCGTCCCGCGGGTTCTTCGGCACGCCCTTGCGCCAGCGTTCGAGCTGCCATTGCCAGAAGCTCGCACGCGTCCAGCCGGACGCATACGAATTACGGAAGCCGTTCGGCGTGTGGTGGGGCTTGTCGAGATTCATCGTGGGTGCGGTGGCGCAACCGGCGAGCAGCGGCAGGACGATGCAGGCGGTGCGCAGGAGGATTCGGGAGGGCATCGCACCGATGTTGCCACGGCGTCGCCGACTTCCCGTCGGACGGACCGTGAAGCGATCGGGCATCGACCCCATCGGGCGTCCCTCCGGATCTTCGCGGATCGACCGCCGCCGCGATCGATGCGTGGCGCCGCGGGCACCGCAACTCGACCCGCAGCAATCCGATCGCGCCCGCGGCACGACATCACGATCGATGGGAGGACAATGAATCGATGAGCCACCCCGCCGCCGCATCCGCTCCGCCACGCCGTCCATGACCGATCGCCCGATCCTGCAGTTCTCGCACGCGAACGGCTTCCCCGCGCCGTGCTACCGCGTCTTCCTGGAAGCGCTCGCGACGCGATTCGATGTGCGCCACGTCGAGCGCTTCGGACACGATCCGCGCTTCCCCGTGACCGACGGCTGGAGCCTGCTCGGCGACGAACTGATCAATGCGATCGAACCGCACGGACGTCCCGTCATCGCCGTCGGCCATTCGCTCGGCGGCTATCTCTCGCTGATGGCCGCGGCACGCCGTCCGGACCTCGTGCGCGGCGTGATCCTGCTCGACGCGCCGCTGCTTTCGCGCTGGCTCGGCGGCGCGATCGCGTTCACGAAACGGATCGGCGTCGCGGAACGCTTCACGCCCGCGCCCGGTGCGCAGCGACGCCGCCGGCACTGGCCGACGCGGGATGCGGCGCTCGAACACTTCGCGCGCAAGACGGTGTTCCGCCGCTTCGACCGGCGCTGCCTCGACGACTACGTCCGCTTCGGCACGGAGCCCGACGACGACGGCGTGCGGCTGCGGTTCGATCCGGCGATCGAGGCGCGCATCTACCGCACGCTGCCGCACGACCTGCTCCGCAGTGCCGCGCGACTCGCCGTGCCGGGCGGGCTGATCGTCGGATCCGGTTCCGAGATTTCCCGCCGCGCCGGCACCGCGACCTCGGCCCGCTGGCTCACGGTGCAGCACGTGGCGGGCGGGCACCTGTTCCCCTTCCAGAATCCGGACGGTGCGGCCGCGGCCGTGCTGCGGATGATCGCGACGCTGGGCCTCGGTCCGCGTCCGCACCGGTCGACGGATGCCCCCGCGCACCTGCCCTGAGCGCGCCCCGGGGTCCATAATCGGGGCCTCACTTCCCACCATTGCAAGGAGCCTCACATGTCGAAGCAGAAGGTCGGTGTCATCGGTCTCGGATCCATGGGCATCGGCGTCGCCCGCAGCCTGCTCGCGAAGGGGTTCGAGGTGCACGCGTGCGACGTCCGGGCCGAAGCCGTCGCGAACTTCGCGAAGGAAGGCGGTGTGGCCGCCGCGTCGCCCGCCGCGCTCGGCGCCGCGGTCCCGATCGCGATCGTCCTCGTCGTCAACGCCGACCAGACCGAGCAGGTGCTCTTCGGCGCGAACGGCGCCGCCTCGACGCTCGCCCCCGGCTCCATCGTGATCGCGTCGTCGACCGTCGCGCCCGAGTACGCGATCGACCTCGGCCGCCGCCTCGCCGAGAAAGGCCTGCTGATGATCGACGCGCCGGTGTCCGGTGGTGCCGCCCGTGCCGCGAAGGGCGAGATGACGATCATGGGATCCGGCGTGCCCGAAGCGTTCGACAAGGCGAAGGCCGTGCTCGACGCGATCGCGACGAAGGTCTACCGCCTCGGCGACGTCGCGGGCCCCGGCTCGAAGGTGAAGATGATCAACCAGCTCCTCGCGGGCGTGCACATCGCGGCCGCGTGCGAGGCGATGGCGCTGGGCATCAAGGCCGGCGTCGATCCGAAGACGCTGTACGAGGTGATCTCGAACAGCGCCGGCGCGTCGTGGATGTTCCAGAACCGCGTCCCGCACATCCTCGAGGGCGACTACACGCCGCTGTCGGCCGTGAACATCTTCGTGAAGGACCTCGGCATCGTGCTCGACTCCGCGAAGAAGATGCCCTTCCCGCTGCCGATCACGGCGTCGGCGCACCAGTTGTACCTCGCAGCGGCGGCGCACGGCCACGGCTTCGAGGACGACTCCGCCGTCGTGAAGGTGTTCCAGGCACTCACCGGGATCGAGCTGCCGACGAAGGCGTGACAGGACGGCGGGCGGGTGGTGGGCATTTGCCCTCCCCCCGAGCCGGCGGGGGTGCGCAGGTCGGCTCGGCGCGTAGGTCGGATTAGCGCTGCAGGCGCGCAATCCGACGCCGTCGCACGCACAACCGTTCGCGTCGGATTACGCGACTACGTCGCTAGTCCGACCTACGGGACTGCTCACCCCCCGTCATTCCAGCGCAGGCTGGAATCCAGTCCGACGGTGGCCGGAGCGATGTCCGTTGCTGGACCCCAGCGTTCGCTGGGGTGACGGAATGAGCAATGCCCGG
>CAUJJX010000339.1 GCA_963205165.1 Pseudomonadota bacterium
CGATTCCGGGCATTCCTGCCGATAACGCCGTCATGCAGAGCCCGCCCCATTTCCGCGATCCGACCCCGACACGCACCGCCGCGGAACGGTGGCTGCCCGCGGTCGCCGCCGTGATCGTGGCAATCCTCGGGCTCGTGCTCACCTTCCTCGTCTGGCGCGAAGTCCGCGAGCAGTCCGAACTCGGCGCGGGCGCACGCTTCTCGGGCACCGTGCAGGATGTCCGCACGCGGCTCGACCAGCGGCTCGACGCCTACGCGCAGATCCTCCGGGGCGCGACCGGGCTCGTGCTGACCCAACCGGTCATCGACCGGAAAGCGTGGGCCGCATATCACGCGAGCCTCGAGATCCCGAAGCGCTTCCCCGGCGTGCAGACCTTCCTGTGGGTGCCGGTCATCCCGCCCGGCGGCGCCGCGAAGTTCGAGCGCGAGCAGCGCCGGCTCGGTCATCCGGACTACCGCGTCTGGACCCGCGATGACGTGACGCCCGTGACGGCCATCGCCTTTGTCGAGCCGTTCGTGCGCGAGAACGTGAAGGCGCTCGGGTTCGACATGTACTCCGAGCCGGTGCGGCGCGAGGCGATGGCGCGCGCGCGGGACTCCGGCGACATGGCGATCACGGGCAAGGTCTCGCTCGTCATCGACGACCGTCCCCTCCCCGGTTTCATCATGTACGTGCCCGTCTACCGCGACGGGGGCGTGCCGGCGACGATCGAGTCGCGCCGCGAACGGCTGCTGGGATACGTGTCGAGCGCGTTCCGCATCGAGGATCTCCTGAGCGCGACGCTCGGCAACCGACTGCTCGATTTCCACGTGCGGGTGTTCGACGGTCCCGTCGCGAAGGACGACTGGTCGATGTACGACAGTGCCCCGTCGGGCACCCGCGCGGCGGATGGCGCGGCGCTCTTCCGGCATGTGATCTCGTTTCCCGTGGGAGGCCGCCCGTGGGCCGTCGAGCTGACCTCGACACCGACGTATGACGGTCACGGTGCCGTCGATCACAGCGCCATGGTCGCCGTCGCCGGCGTGCTGCTCAGCGTTCTCGGGGCCTGGGTCGTCGCGCTGGCGCTGTCGCTGCGCGGCCGGACGCGCGCGCTGTCACACCTGACGACGACACTGCAGGCGAACCAGCAGGATCTCGAGCGTGCCAACGTCGCCATGACCGAGGCACGCGACGCCGCGCTGGCCGCGGTCCGTGCGAAGGGCGAATTCCTCGCGAACATGAGCCACGAGATCCGGACGCCGATCCACGGCTTCATGGGCCACACCGAGCTCGCACTGGGCAACCCGCTCGACGCCGAGACGCGCCACTACCTCGAGACGGCGCGGGACTGCGGCGCGGCGCTCCAGGCGGTCGTCGACGACATCCTCGACTTCAGCAAGCTCGAGGCGGGCAAGTTCGAGCTGGACGACACCGAGTTCGATCTGCGCGACCTGATGCTCCAGTCGATGCGCACGGTCTCGCTCCGCGCCCGCGCGAAGGGGCTGGCCCTCTTCTGGAGCGCGGACCCCGTGCTGCCGACCATCGTGCGCGGCGATCCGAAGCGGCTGCGCCAGGTGCTGCTGAACCTGCTGTCGAACGCCGTGAAGTTCACGGCGACGGGCGAGGTCGAACTCACGGCCGAACCGGTGCACGTGGCGGACGACGCGCTGCACATCCGGTTCGCCGTGCGCGACACGGGCATCGGGATGTCGGAGGCCACGCGCGCCCAGCTGTTCCAGGCTTTCCAGCAGGGCGACACCTCGATCACGCGGGAATTCGGCGGCACGGGCCTGGGGCTCGCGATCTCGGACCGCATCGTCGCACTGATGGGCGGACACATCGACGTCACGAGTGCGCCGGGCACCGGGAGCACGTTCGCGTTCGTCGCGGTCATCGCCGCCGCGCCCGCCACGACGACCCGACCGAAGCCGCGCCGCGCACTCGTGCTCGACGACAACCCGCGCCGGGCCGAGGCCACGCGCAAGGTGCTGCTGCACGCCGGGATCGTCGCGATCCTCTGCCGCGACGCGGACGACGTGGCCGCGCGAGCCGGGGACGCCGACTGCGCCGTGATCGACCGGCAGGCGTGCGCCCCGGAAGCCCTGGCGCAACTCTCGCGAACCTTGCCGACCGCCGTCACGACGATCGGCAGTCACGCGCCGGCCGTCGCGGCGATGGGCGAGGACTGGCAGGGCATGGTGTGCCCGCATCCGCTGGACCCCGCGCAGCTCGTCGCCTTCCTGGACCGGGGCACCGCCGCCGACGAATCGGCGCAACGCTCGGCGCCGCCGGAGGCTCCGTCGCGTCGACTGCGCCTGCTCGTCGCGGAGGACAACCCCGTCAACCGGACGCTGATCGACCGCATGCTCGCCCGGATGGGTCACGAGATCGTGATCGTGGAAGACGGCGCGGCGGCCGTGGACGCCTCGGCGGCGGGCGGCTTCGACGCCGTCCTGATGGACGTCCACATGCCGGTGATGGACGGGCTCGAGGCCTCGCGGCGCATCCGTGCGCGGGAGTCCCGGATCCGGTCGGCGCGGCTGCCGATCCTGGCGCTCACGGCCGATGCGCTGCCCGGCGACCGGGAACGCTGCATCGATGCCGGGATGGATGGGCACCTCACGAAACCGATCTCGGCCGCGGCGCTCCGCGAGGCGCTGAACGAACTCGCGACGCAGCGTCCGCAGGCGTGGACCAGGGCCGGTTGAAGCTGCGGATGCCGGTGTGAACAGGCCCTACCGCCTGACGGGAATCCGGAAGTAGACGGTGCCGTTCGCCGCGGGGGGCGGCAGTTCGCCGGCCGCGATGTTGAACTGCACGCTCGGATAGAGCAGCCGCGGCGCACCGAGCGTCCGGTCGCGGGCCTTGCGCTGCTCGACGAACACGGCCTTCGATGTCCCGGCGTGGAGCTGCTGGTTGTGGCGGCGCTCCTCGCCGACCGTGCTCTCCCACAGCACCTCGCGTCCGCCGGGCTGGTAGTCGTGACCGACGAACACGCGGGTCGCATCCGGCAGCGTGTAGATGCGCTCGACGACCGAGTCGTAGAGCGCATCGGCACTGCCCGCCGGGAAGTCGCAGCGACCGACCCCGAAGTCCGGCATGAACAGGGCGTCGCCCGTGAAGAGTGCATCGCCGATCAGGAGACTCACGCAGGCCGGCGTGTGGCCCGGCGTCGCGATCACGCGGATCCCGAGCGAACCGGCCGCGAGAAGTTCGTCGTCGGCCAGCAGCCTGTCGAACTGTCGGCCATCGGTCGGAAAATCGGACCCGAGATCGAACACACCCGCGAACAGCAACTGCACGCCGCGGATGCGCTCGCCGATCGCGGTGCGGGCTTCCGGAAAACGTTCCTTGAGCGTCCGGGAGCCGGTCAGGTGATCGGCGTGGGCGTGCGTGTCGAGGATCCAGTGGAGCCGCAGGCCCGTCGCGCGGACGAAGTCCGTGATCTCGTCGAGCGACCGCGTCGTGATCCGGGAGGCCGCGGGGTCGTAGTCGAGCACCGGATCGATCACGACGGCGTCGCCGGTCGCGGGGTCCCAGGCGACGTAGGTCAGGGTCGCCGTGGCGGCGTCGAAGAAGGCCTTCACCTGCGGATTCATGCGTGCTCTCCGTTGTCGATCACCGGGCGAACGCCCTGGCGGCAGTGGACCACGCCACGCGCGGCGCGGGTTGATCCATGTCTAGCGCCGGCAACACTGCGGGTGCCGGAGGCCTCGCCGACCCCGGACCGACCGCCCGCGCACCGGCCGGCCGTCAGTCCGCGCGCGGCGCCATCGAGAGCAGCGACGCGAACCGCTCGGCGTCGACGTTGCCACCGCTCAGGATCACGCCGACGCGCTTGCCGCGCAGGTCGATCGCCCGCTCGAAGAGCGCCGCGGCACCGAGGCAGCCGGTGGGCTCGACGACGATCTTCATGCGCTCGAAGAAGAAGCGCATCGCGGCGACGAGCTGCGGATCGGTCACGGTGACGATGCGTTCGACGAGCGCCTGCAGGATCGGGAACGTCAGCTCGCCGGCGTGCTGCGTCTGCGCGCCATCGGCGATCGTGTCGGGCACGTCGATGTGAATGATCCGGCCCTCCGCGAGCGAGCGCTGCATGTCGTTGCCGGCTGCGGGCTCGACGCCGATCACACGGCACTCGGGCAGGAGGTGCTTCGTGATCGTCGCGCAGCCGCCGATGAGGCCGCCGCCACCGACGCACACGACGAGCGCGTCGAGCGCGCCGGCTTCCTCGATCAGTTCGAGGGCCGCGGTGCCCTGCCCCGCGATCACGTCGACATGGTTGTACGGCGGGATCAGCGTCATGCCCCGCTCGGTCGCGATGCGCTGGCCGATGGCTTCGCGGTTCTCGGTGTAGCGGTCGTAGAGGATGACCTCCGCGCCGTACCCGCGCGTCGCGGCGATCTTGATGGGCGGGGCGTCCTGCGGCATCACGATGGCGACGGGCATGCCGAGCAGCCGGGCCGACACGGCGATCGCCTGGCCGTGATTGCCGGACGAGTACGCGATGACGCCACCCTTCCGTTGCGCCGGCGTGAAGCGCGACAGCGCGCTGTACGCGCCGCGGAACTTGAAGGCACCGACGCGCTGGAGGTTCTCGCACTTGAAGAAGAGCTGCGCACCGGTGCGCTCGTCCGCCGTGCGGGACGTCATGACGGGCGTGCGATGCGCAACGCCGTCGAGGCGCGCGGCGGCCGCGAGAACGTCTTCGGGTCCGATGGGAAGGGTCATGTCGTCGCGCCGGTTCGTGAACGGTGGCCGGAGTGTAGCGTCCGCGGCGCGCTATGCTCGGGCCCGACGACAACGACAACACGCGAGACCCGAATGACCCCGCATCCGCATCCCCGCAGCAACCCCGATCGCGAACGCCGCGTCCGCGCGGCCCGGTCTGGAGCGCATCGATGAGCACCCCGACGCCCAGCGTGCTCTGCGTCGGCCACGCGGCCCTCGACCGGGTCTTCGGCGTGGATTCGTGGCCCGCGACCAGCGCGAAGATCGTCGCCCGGACCTTCGACGAAGCCGGTGGCGGCATGGCGGCGAACGCGGCCGTGGCGATCACGCGGCTCGGCGCGCACGCACAGTTCTGGGGTCCGGTCGGCGCCGACGCGACGGCCGACACGATCGAGGAACAGCTCCGCGAGGAGGACGTGAACGTCGGCCACATGCGCCGCTTCCGCGATCTCACGACCTCGACGTCGGCGGTGCTCGTCGACGCGAAGGGTGAACGGCTCGTCGTCGGCTATCGCGGCACGGCGCTCCAGGCGCCCGCGGACTGGCTGCGGCTCGAGCTCGTCGCGCTCGCCGACGCCGTGCTGGCCGACGTGCGCTGGCCCCAGGGCGCGGCGCTCGTGCTCCACGCAGCCCGGGTCGCGGGCATCCCGGCGATCCTCGATGCCGACGTCGCCGAGCGCGAGGTGCTCGTGCAGCTCGCGGCCAGCGCGGACCACGTCCTGTATTCCGAACGCGGCGCGAAGACACTCGGCGGCGAGGACATCGACACGACGCTCCGCACGACGATCGAGGCCGGCGCGAAGGTCGCCGTGGTCACGCTCGGCGAACGCGGTGTCGCGTGGATCGAGGCCGGCAGCCCGGACGGCGTTCGTCGCCTGCCGGCCTTCCCGGTGCGCGCCGTCGACACGCTCGCGGCGGGCGACGTCTTCCACGGGGCCTATGCCGTGGCCGTCGCGCGGGGCCTCGGCGTGACCGACGCGATCTGCTTCGCGTCGGCGGCGGCAGCGATCAAGTGCACCCGTCG
>CAUJJX010000340.1 GCA_963205165.1 Pseudomonadota bacterium
TCGCTCAGTGAATCGCCCCACCCCGGCATGATGTTCATGCCGTTGATGCGGCCGCGGCTGATGGTGTCGAAGAGGTCGGCGGCCGTGAGGTCGCGGCGCCGCTGCAGCGACGGCGCACCGCTCTCGCCACCGATCCCGTTCTCGCCGTGGCAGTAGCTGCACGACTCGCTGAAGAGCGCCTGCCCTTTCTGGACGCGGTCCGGGGATGCGAGATCGGCGGGCTCGTCCGCGATGGCCGCGGCCGCGCCACCGAGCAGCGCGACGACGAGCAGCGGCAGGCCGAGGTTCACGCCGGTCATCTCACGACGAAGGCGATCAGCGCGGCGCCGCCATTCACCTTGCCCAGTTCTGGAAACCATTGCGGACCGGAGATCGCCGCGTACCCGCCCAGGCCGCTCGGCACGAGGATGTACTGCCGGCCGTCGGCCGAGTAGCTGACGATCCCGCCGCGCGACCCCGAGCCCGTGCGGAAGCTCCACAGCACCTCGCCGTTGTCGGCATCGTGCGCGCGGACGATGCCTTCGCCGTCCTGGTTGAACACCAGATCGCCCGCTGTCGCGAGCACACCGGCGTAGGCCGGCACCTTGTAGGGGATGCTCCACTTCACGGCGCCGGTGAGCGGATCGCGCGCATCGAATCGCGCACTCGCCGGTTCGCCGGGCGGCGGCACGCGCTTCACGTCCTTGATGGACGAGTAGTTCTGCGCGAGCGGCAGCTTCGACGGATCGACGCGCGTGGGCGTCCACGAGATGCACGACTCCATCCCGTTCACGTACCAGAGCTGGGTCTTCGGGCTGTACGCACCGGCGTTCCACTGGCGCGCGCCACTCGTGGCCGGGCACTGCACGAACGGCTGTCCGACGCGATGCTCGTGCCGGCCGATCAGTTCGCCCGTCTTCGGGTGGATGTCGTCGACCCACGTGATGTGCTTCGCGAAGCGCCACACGTTCTCGAGTTTCCCGTCGTGCTTGTCCATCACGAACACGAAGCCGCCCTTGTTCAGATGGACCATGTAGTCGCGGCCGTCGCGCGAGATCAGGACGGCCTCGTACGCCGAGTCGTAATCCCAGACGTCGTGGGGGATCTCCTGCCGGTGCCATTTGAGCGCACCCGTCTTCGGATCGAGGCTGATGATGCTGCCGGTGTAGAGGTTGTCGCCCTCGCGGTCCTCGCCGACCCACGGCGCCGCATTGCCGGTGCCGTAGATCACGCTGTCGGTCGTCGGGTCGTACGTGCCGGTCATCCACGCGCCGCCACCGCCGTACTTGCCGGTCTCGCCGGGCCAGCTCTTCGGATCGTCCTTGATGGTGTCGAAGGTCCACGCGAGCTTGCCGGTCGCGGCGTCGACGCCGTAGATCTGGCCGCGCGCCGCGAGATCGCCGGCCGTGGGGCCGTAGGTCAGGATGTCGCCCGCGACCACCGGCGGCGACGTGAAGTTGCAGCCGTGGCAGTTCTTGAACGGCGTGAGCTGCGTGGCCCACAACTCCTGCCCGGTCTTCTGGTCGAGCGCGATGCCGCGACCGTCGACCGTGCCGATGTACACGCGACCATGCGCGACGGCGACGCCGCGGCTCCAGGCAGGGAACACGGCCTGGGTCACCGCCGGATCGAGCTTGGGCTTGTACTTCCAGATCGTGCGACCGGACGCGCCGTCAACCGCGTGGACGACGTTGAACGCCGACGCGTAGTACACGATGCCGTCCAGCACGATCGGCGTCGCCTGGATGCCGTGCGTGATGTCGCCGGGCTGGTGGATCCACGCCACTTCGAGCCGCTTCACGTTGTCGCGATTGACCTGCTGGAGCGGGCTGTAGCGCCAGGCGTCGTGCGTGCGGTGGTACTGCGGCCAGTCGTCGGGCTGGTCGAGCGGAGAAGGGTCCGCGGATGCGACGCCGCTGAACACGGCCGCGGCCACCAGGCACATCGATCGGACGACGCTGCGATCACGACGGTGGGTCATGACTCCTCCCGGGAGACGTGGATTGTTGTGCGCCGGATGGTACGTCGGACACGCGAGCGTCGCGCACGTCGACGCTCGCGTGTCCGACGTCCTCAGAACCCCCGCAGATCGTCCACCGGCAGCGCGAGTGCCGCGCCCGTGATCTGGACGAGCGTGCCGCCCACGATCTCGACGTCGTTGTCGAATCCGCCGTGGCTCGCATCGGCCGTCTTCGCGGGTGACACCGACACCGTGATCTTGTCGCGATCGACGATGTGCGTGCGCTTCGCGAGACCGGCACGGTCCGCGGCCTCGCGCCAGTTGGTCAGCGCCTCGCGCGTCGCGGACGAGCCGTCCCAGCCGGTGTAGTCCGGGACGCCCGCGTTCGCGAGTCCGAGGATCGGCGTGCGGAGGTCGGTCTCGAGCGCGTTCGACACGAAGTACAGGAGCGACTTCCGGTAGATCGCGGCGACGTTGTCGTCGCGCTCGTTGCGGTCGGACAGCACGTGCAGGTGCAGCCGCTTCATGAGGTCTTCGTGCGGCGTGTAGTGGCGGTTCGCGAACTGCACGGTGCACGCCGGCGCGTACAGATGGATCGAATTCACCATCGCCGCCATGCCCCGGCTCGCGAGCAGCGTGAGCAGGTTGCCGAGGATGATCGACCCGGCCGAGTGGCCGACGAGGTGCAGCTCGAACGCGTCGCCCCACGTCGATGCGAGCTTCTGCAGCGCAGTGACGAGGAGGTCGCCGCCGCGGCCGCTGCCGCACGTCAGCTCGGCGTTCTCCTTCATCTCGCTCCAGATGGGCTTCGCGAGCGGCCGGCCGATCGTCTTCTCGACGACGAGATCGGTGCGCTCGGTGAGCCACTCGCCGAAGCCCGCGGCCTTCGGCGCCTTCTTCGAGAACGCATCCGAGACGATGTCGCGGATCGATTCGCCCAGCCCCGTCTTCCACACGAGGAACAGCGGATAGCAGCCGTTGCCTTCGAAGAAGCGGCCCATCGCCCGCGCCCGCGAGATCGCGTCACCTTCGCTGTTGAGGCCGCCGTGCGCGTAGATCACGAGGCGCTTGCGCGCGGCGCTGCTGGAACGGAACCAGCGGTCCGGCAGGACGGCCGCCTGATGCAGCAGCGTGCGCGTCGGTTCGTCTTCGGTGAGATAGCGCTTCACGCGGCCGTCGTTGCCGGTGACGACGCTGTGCTCGTAGGCGCGCGACTCGTCCCACCAGCGGCTCCGGTCCACGCCGGCACGCGACGCATCGCCGCCGGTCGTCGACGCGATCTTCCCGGCGACGACGTTCGGTACGCCGAGCGCCGCGGCCCAGGCGTCCATCGCGTTCGCGATCCAGTCGGCGTACGTGATGACGGCGAATCCGCCGGCGCCCCACCCGGGGCCCCAGGAGTTCTGGAGCACGAAACCCGACGCGTTGAATCCGACGAGCGCGAACGCGTGCCCGCCGGCGTGCGACGGACGACCGTCGAACGGGATCACGGGCAGCGCCGCGTGGTCCTGCGGGGGCTTGCCGGAGGCCTTCACGGCGCCCCAGCCGTCGTGCGTCGTCGCGGACACGTAGATCGCGCCGACCTCGTGGATCGCGGCCTGCAGGTCGGTGATCGACTTCGTGTCGACGCGGTAGTAGACGCCGAGCGACGTCGCGGTCGCGCGCTTCGCGTAGCCGTACTTGGGCGGCGGCGACGATTCGGGCAGGTAACGCCAGTCGGACTCGAGGCAGACGCCGTGGCGGAACCAGCCCTTCAGCGCGCCGCGGCAGCTCGATCCGTCGTAGTCCTCGCCCTCGTATTCGTCGTAGCGCCGCGCGAAGTTGTAGAGCATCCGGGCACTGACGGACTCGATCGCGGGCGGCGCCTGGAGACGCGTCCAGCGGAGGTAGTTCACGACGCACGCGAGGCCGAAGCCGGTGCACGCGCCCTCCTGGCCCTGGTCGAGGATCAGCCCGGCCTTCGTGTAGGCCGGCAGGTACTCGCGCACGATGTCGGCGGGCGGATATTCGGCCGGCAGGCTCGCGGGCGGCGGCTGGTACGCGCGGTCGCGCAGATCGAGCGGATCCTTGCGGGCCGTCAGCGGACGCGTCCCGCCGGACGCATCGGACATCCCGCTGGCCGCGATCTTCGTCCCGCGCTTGCGCGCACCTGCACCGACTGCGACGACGGCCGAGGGCCGAAGATTCTTCGCGGCGTCGAACACCTTCGTGAATCGTTCGAGGCCGTGGCTGCCGCCGTTCACGAGCTTGCGCGCGGCCTTGTAGTCGGGCTTCGCGAGCGCCTTGCGCATCGGGTCGGCGCACGCCGCGAGAAACACCGCGAGCAGCACGGCCGCGACTTCGGGCGCGTTCGCGAGGTCCGGATTCGCCGCGAGGTCGACGCCGATCTCCGCACCGAACTTCTCGTAGTTGTATCGCCCGGACAACTGCACGAAACCGCGTCCGCGGAAGCTCGCGCCGTCGCCGGGCTTCGTGTTGCCGAGCCGCTTCAG
>CAUJJX010000341.1 GCA_963205165.1 Pseudomonadota bacterium
CGTTCCGCTTTTACATCGCCGTCGACCTGCATCACGAAACGGGGCCGACGACGCGCAGGCCGGTGAAGCCACCGGGAACTGCGCGGCGTCGGCCCCGTTTGCATGGGCGGCCGGCGCGGTGGCGCGCTACGTCAGCGTCTCCATCAGGTCGACCATGAACTCGGCGTCCTCGCGCTCCGTGCGGTCCCAGGCGGCGAAGCCGAGATCCCGCTGGATCGCGAGCCCCTTCTCGTGGCTCCCGATGTCGGCGAGTGCGGCCCGGAGCGGTTCGACGAACGCCGCCATCCGCGGACCCGCCAGCAGCATGTGGTGGATCACGTGGATCTGGCTCTGGAGCACGACGCGCAGCGAGCGTCGCGTGAGCGGCGAGAGTTCGTTGAAGCTGTCGGCCATGAAGAAGCCGGTGTCCGCGTCGCCGCGCAGCAGCTGCTTCGCGACGAGCACGTAGTTCTCGTACTCCGACACCGTCACCGACGCGGGCGCGAGGTCCGCGGCCTCGAGCATGATCATCCCGATGATCTGCACGGCGGGGTCGGTCGAGGTCGCGATGCGCAGGCCGGGATGGAAGTCCTCGATGACCCGCACCGGACTGTCGGTCTGCACCGCGATGATCACTTCGTCCGGCCGGGCCCGTGGATGCGCGACGGGCAGGAAGCCCTTGTCGCGGACGAGCAGCGAGGCGTCGTACGGATTCGCGAAGATGAGGTCGACGCCGTCGGTCTCGATGGCGCGGCGGCACTGGTCGAAGTCGCGGTACAGCTCGAGGTGGATGTGCTGCGCGAGCGTTCGCTGGAGCCACGTGTTGAACACGTACCACCCGGAGATGTAGCGCGTGCTGAGGTCCGGGCTGATGGTGAACTGGTAGGGCATGTCGGGTTTCCTCGGACGTTACGCGAGCGTTCGGTAGAGCGCCTCGGCCGCGGCGATCTTCGCGCGCGAGGGCTTGCGGCGCACGGACGTGTAGCCGACGACCTGGCCGTCGCGGCGGTTGGTCACGACGGTCGCGTAGACCCAGTAGTAGGCGCCGTCCTTCCGGAGATTCTTCACGTAGCCGTGCCATTTCTCGCCACGGGCGACGGTGTCCCAGAGGTCCTTGAAGGCGACGGCCGGCATGTCCGGATGCCGCAGGATGCAGTGCGGCGCACCGATGAGTTCCGCCTCGGTGTAGCCGGACATCTCGACGAATGCCTGGTTCGCGTCGGTGATGATGCCGGCGGGGTCCGTGCGGGACACGATCAGCTTGCCCTCCGGAAACGGCACCTCGCGGTCGACGACCCAGACCGTGCGCTTCAGGCCGCCGAAGTATTCGAGCTCGTGGCGCACGCCGGTCGCGCCGTGGAGGTCGTCGGGGGTGATATCGCGCATCGTGTTCTCCTCAGAGCAGCTTCGCGAGGCTCTCGGCCGCGCGGCGAACGTCGAGGAAGATCAGGCCCAGCTTCGCGCCGGGCCGTGCGAGCACGGACAGCACGGCGTCGCGGCCGGCGTGCGTCATCAGGACGTAGCCTTCCTTGCCCTTGACCATCACCTGCTCGAGCTCGCCGCAACCGAGTTCGGACGCGCTGCGTTCACCGAGCGTCAGCATCGCGGCGTTCATCGCGCCGACGCGGTCCTCGTCGAGGTGGGCGGGGAGCAGGCTCGAGATCACGAGGCCGTCGGTCGAGATGACCGCGGACGCCCAGATGTCGGCGGAGCTGCCGTTCAGGTCGCTGAGAATCGATCGGATCATCTCTTCGCGCATGTCGTGGTCCTTCTTGTGGATTGTTGTCGTTGCTGGAGGATCAGGCGCTCGCGGCGTAGCGGCGGGTCAGGCCCCACACCATGTCGGCGAACGCGGCGTGATTGAAGAGCGGCGCGCCGGCGACGACGAGCAGGAACGCGTGGGTCCCGATCGCGAGCGGCCACAGTCCGAGCTGGCTGTTGCCGGCAGCGTCGACGGTGGCGATTCCGCCGCGATGCAGCCGGAGGTTGCCGTGGAGCAGCCCCTGGTGCCGCGCGTGGACCATCGCGAGATCGGCCGCGAGGGCCGCGATGCCTTCCGCGGATTCGTGCGCGAAGCCGCTGCTCGCGAGCTGGAAGCCCGTCGCGTCGGCGAGCAGCGCGCGCTGTTCGGTGGAAAGCTGGCGCAGCAGTCCGGGGATGTCCTGCTCGATGCGCGCGGACGGTGCGTCGCGTGCCACGGTCTCGGCGCGGACCCAGCCGACCGACTGCACGCGATGCAGCACCGCGAGGGCGGCCTCGGGGTCCGTGAGTCCCGTCCAGGCGGCGAGTCGCTCGGGGGCAGGTTCGGGGGTTCGCGGTTCGCCGAGGATCCCGACGAGGAGCCTGTGCGCGGGATCGTCCCCGGTGGCGGATGCTGCCCGCTGCGCGCCGCCGACCGCGGCGTGATACGCACCGGCGGGCGTCACGGAAACGAACACGTCGGGCAGCAGTTCGTACTCAGACATCGTAGTCCTCCACACCCGGATCGATGGAGAGCAGCAGCGCCTCGATCAGGAGACCGACATCGTGCGCATCGCGTGCATCGACCTCGAACACCGGGGGTCGCAGGGTCTCGGCGCCGTGCTTCTGCGCGAGATATCCATGGTAGTCCTCGAGGCTCGGCGATGGATGGCCGGCCATGAAGTTGATGCCGATGGCGATGGGGCTCGTCGCGATCAGGTCGCGGAATGCGCGCAGGTAGAAATCGAGATCGTCGAAGGGTTCGCGGCGCGAGTTGTCGAGCAGCAGCACGAGACCGAGCGCGCCCTTCGTGAGGATCTCCCACATGAAGTCGAAGCGCTCCTGGCCGGGCACGCCGTACAGGTGGATGCGTTCGGTGTCGCTCAGGTTCATCACGCCGAAGTCCATCGCGACGGTCGTGGCGTCCTTGCGGCTGCGGGTCATGTCGCTCGCGTTCGCCTCGGTGCGCACGATCGGCGCGTCGCTCAACGTCGCGATCGCGGTCGTCTTGCCGACGCCGACCGGCCCCGCGAACACGATCTTGTGGACCCGCTGCACGCGCCGCGGCTGGTACTGGAAGACGCCCTGCGTCGCGGTCTTCGCGGCCGTCGGGCCGGTGAGCCGCGCGATCAGCTCTGTAGCGGACTGCGGACGCGCCCCGGGCGTCAGTGCGAGCGCCCAGTCGACGGCCTCGAGCAGCTCGCTGCCGAATCTGCCGGCCGCGACGGTGGCGGCGGGCTTCTGCGGATCGGGCAGGCCGTCGTCGCGCGCCGCCATCCGGCGATTGGCCTCGACGGGCGCCTCGCCGCAGATGCACCGGTACATCGTCGCGCCGAGCCCGTACAGATCGGACCACGGACCCTGTTCGCCGTCGGCGGTGTACTGCTCGATCGGGGCGTAGCGCGGCGTCAGCACGCTCATCGCGTCGGCGCCGCTCGCACCGAACTCGACGCGCGCGGCGCCGAAGTCGAGCAGCACGGGCGAGCCGTCGCCGCGCAGGTAGATGTTCCCGGGCTTCACGTCGCGATGCAGGTAGTGCTTGCCGTGCACGACCTTCAGGCCCTGGAGCAGCGGCACGAAGAGCCCGCGCAGGAAGGTCTCGTCGATCGTCCCGCGGAGGTGCGCGAGGAAGTCGTTGAGGCTCTCGCCCTGCTCGTAGTCCATCACGATGTACGCGGTGCGGTTCGCTGCGAAGTACCGCGACACGCGGACGATGTTCGGATGCTTGAACTGCGCGAGCACCTGCGCCTCCGCGACGAAGCGCGACAGGCCCCATTCGTAGAGCTGCGCGTCGGCGCCCTCGTTCAGCACGGCCGCACCCGACGGGTCGCGGTGCATCAGGTCGCCGGGGAAGTATTCCTTGATCGCGACCCACGACTGCAGGTGCTCGTCCCAGCCCTTGTACGTGATGGCGAACGCGCCCTGGCCGAGCACCGATTCGATGCGGTACTCGTGGAGCGTCGTGCCGTTCGGGAGCGCGTCGTGAATCACGGCGTGTCGCCTCCCGGCTCACCCGACGCGAGTCGCTGCGCGACGCGTTCGAGGAGATCACGGTGTTCGTGCGGGGTCGGTGCTTCCTGCTCGAGGAGGTAGTCGATCTCGCGGCGCGCCACGCCCATCAGGCCGATCGTCGAGGCCGCCGCGAAGAACGCGAACACGTGCCGCTGCGGAATCTTCAGTGCCTCCGCGACGCGCGTGAGCTGCATCGGATGCCGCGTGAGCAGCGCCGCGATGCGCAGCGCGTCGGGCGTGCGCAGCAGCCGCGTGAAGTTCGGCCAGTGACGCAGGTACATGCGGTCCCGGAGGGACGTCGCGTACGGGATCTGCCCGCGGTACGTCCAGAGCCCGAGCTTCCAGAGCAGCGCTTCCGTGGAAAGCACCTGGATGGTGTCCGACGCCGGCGGCAGCGCGGACAGGATGATCGTGTCGAAGTCGTGCGTGCCGTGCGCCTGGCGCGCGAGCGTCGCGAGCAGATCGTCCGAGACGCAGGACGCGATGGTCGACGGCGTGCCCGACACGACGAGCAGCAGCCGCTGCTGCGTGCGCACGCCGATGATCTGCCTGCCGAGCCGGGCATCCTCGACGGCCTGCTCGACGCATCTCAGGAATCGCGCATCACCCTTGTAGCGGACACCGTCGACCTGCGACGGATCGTCGGCATGGATGTCCGGCGCGCTGCCGCACAGTGCGTCCCACTGGGGATTCTCCTGGGCGGCGGTGCGCGCACGCGACCGCATCGCGAGCGACTCCGCCGGACTCGCGGCCGTGCGCGGCGCGGCGAAGGCTTCCGTGCGCGGCGACTCGGGCGCGCGCGGAGGCGGCACCTGCGTCGCGAGCGTCCGGGTGATCTCGGCGATGGCCTTCGTCGCGACGGTGCGGGCGTTCTCGTTCGATTCACGCACGTTGGTCGGCGCGACTTCGACGGGCGGATGCGTGACCGGCGGTGCATGCACCGGAAGGCGGTCGATCGTCGGTGGCAGGCTCGCCTCGGCACGCGCGGCAACGCGCGGGGCCGGCGGCTCGATCGGTCGTCCGGTCGGGGTGCCCGGACGATCGCCCAGGACGCTTCGGACGACGCGCACGGCCTCGACGAGACGGTCGATGCGGACGGGCTTCTGCACGACGGCCGCCGCGCCGGGAATCTGCGCCGCGCCGATCGACAGGACGATTGCCGGGCGGTCGGGATGGGCCTCGCGATAGCGTTCCCATTCGGCGGCGGCACCGGCCCCATCGAGATTGACGACGACGGCCTGGGCGTCCGCACGCGGCACGAGCAGGCAGACGCCCTGCGCGGGTCCGCGGAAGACGAGCGCGAGCGTGTCGCGCAGTCGCTGGTCGGCCCCGAGGAGGTCGACCCGCAGCGGATCGTGCGTCGTGCCGGCGGTCATTCGACGCCGGCCGGGCGGGTGGATGCGCGCGCCGCCGTCCGCCAGAGCACGCTGACTTCGTCGTCGGCATTGCCATGCCGGCGGTGCATCTCGGCGATCGCATCGGCGTCGCGCGCGTGGCGATGGATGTCGAGCAGCGCGCGATGGAGCGCGATCGTGTCGGGCTGTTCCGCGATCGCCTGCTCGAGCAGCGTGCGGGCCTCGTCGACCTGGCCGTGCTCGAGGTACTCGTTCGCTTCGGCGAGCGGATCGGCGTCTTCGGTGACCACTGCGCGGGCGATGCGTCGAACGACGGGCGCGGGCGGAAGCGGCGAGGACAGCCGCGCGCGCGGCACGGCCAGCATCTCGTCGACGGTCGGTGCGCGCGTCAGCATGGCTTCGAGTGCGCGCCGGTGGTCCGTCGAGAGGATGCCCGCCGTCCGCTGCAAGAGCGTGCGACGCAGCGCGATGCCCACATCGCCGAGCGCGGCGAAGAGGTCCGCGAGTGCCGCGAAGGTCTCGTCCGCATCACGCAGCGCGTGCGCGAGCAGTATCCGGCGCGTGTGCGTCGCGAGGTCACGCGGGGTGCGGCAGATGTGGTGGCCCAGGTGCGCGAGCTCGCGCGGACCGCAGCCGGGCAGCACCGGCGGACGCAGCCGTCCCGGCGCGACGTCGAGGAACGCGGGCTCGAAGCGCAGCGCGTCGAGCGACGGCTCTCCGGTGTCGGGCGTGGCGTGGCGGATGACGAGCGTGGGTGTCTGGGCGTTCATCGGAGCAGGGACGGAAGCGCTGCGACAAGGATGCGATCGGTCACGCCGAAAGCGCGCGGCCACTCGCTGTCGAGGCTATCACTTCCGTCTACGGCCGGGGTCGCGCGGGCTGAAGGTCGATGCGCGATTTGTAAGCTGCGCGAATGCGTCCGGCATCGTCGCGAGCGTTCGGGCCGCCGCCGTTGAAGCGACGGCGGCGGCCCGCGCGTCCGGGATCGCACTTACAAGGCGTCGAGCCGCGCCCGCACGTCCGCAGCCCGTTCGCGCAGCGCGGCGACGGCTTCCGGGCTCATCTTCCCGAACTGCCGATACACCATCGCGAGCCGGTGATTGCCCGACAGCCGGTCGGCGTGGCGATCGAAGAAGTCCCAGTAGAGCGCGTTGAACGGACACGCCCGGTCGCCCGTGCGCGCCTTGCGGTCGTACGCGCAGCCCTTGCAGTAGTCGCTCATGCGGTCGATGTAGGCCGCACTCGACACGTACGGCTTGGTCGCGAGCAAGCCGCCGTCGGCAAACTGGCTCATGCCGATCGTGTTCGGCACCTCGACCCACTCGAAGGCGTCGATGTACACGCCGAGGTACCAGCGATGCACGGCGGCGGGATCGAGCCCCGCGAGCAGCGCGAAGTTGCCGATGACCATGAGCCGCTGGATGTGGTGCGCGTACGCGTGTTCGAGCGACTGGCCGATCGCGTGGGCGAGGCAGCGCATCTTCGTCTCGCCGGTCCAGAACCACCCGGGCAGCGGCAGCGTGTGACCGAGGGCGTTGTGCTCGGCGTAGCCCGGCATGTGCGCCCAGTAGACGCCGCGCACGTACTCGCGCCAGCCGAGGATCTGCCGGATGAAGCCCTCGGCCGACGCCAGCGGGACACGGCCGGCACGCCAGGCGTCCTCGGCGCGTGCGATCACTTCTCGCGGTCCGAGCATCTTCACGTTGAGCGCGAACGAGAGCAGCGAGTGGAAGAGCCGCCACGCCTTGTGCGTGAGGGCGTCCTGGAATTCGCCGAAGTGCGGGAGGGCGTGCTCGACGAACGCGTCCAGTTGCCGCAAGGCTTCGTCGCGATCGAGCGGCCATGCGAATCGTGCCGCGGACGGTTCGCCGAAGCTGCGCACGCCGGCCGCGACGATCGTCGCCCAGAGCGCCGAATGATCGTGCCGCGTGCGCGGATCGGCAGGTTCGCGCGGCAGGCCCGGCCACGGCTTGCGGTTGTCGTGATCGAAGTTCCACTGCCCGCCGACCGGGTTGCCGGCGTCGTCGAGCAGCACGTGATGCTGCGTCCGCATCCGGCGATAGAAGTGCTCCATCAGCCACTGCCTGCGACCCGCGAAGAGTTGCGCCGCCTCGTCGCGCGTCGTCAGGAAGTGTTCCGTGTCGACCATCCGGCAGGGGATCGCCTGCCGTTGCGCCCAGTCCACGAGCTGCGCGTCGAGCCGCCATTCGTCCGGCGCCTGGTACTCGAACGCCGTCGCGCCGAATTTCCCGATGAGGGCGTCGAGGTTGCCGGGCAGCGACTGCCGGTTGTCCGGATCGTCGATCGTGCAGTAGTGCACGCGATGACCCGCATCGCGCAGCCGCGCCGCGAACGCGCGCATCGCCGCGAAGATCGC
>CAUJJX010000342.1 GCA_963205165.1 Pseudomonadota bacterium
TGCTTTCCTGCGGGTTGCCATCACGCCACTCCTTTCGGGATCCGGACCACGATCGATTGCACATGATGTGACCGGCAGATGAAACGAGCGTGACACGTCGCCCTCGACGGAGCGATCCCGGCGTCTGCGGGCCTCCTCGAAACACCGGCCGCACGCGGTCCGCGCGACCTCCGTCGCTATACTCGCCCGACCTCCCGCAGCACTCCCCGGAACACGCCCACCCGATGTCCTCCACAACGTTCGACAACGCCTTCGTCCGCGAACTGCCCGCCGACCCCGAGACCCGATCCGGCGTGCGGCAGGTGCACGGCGCCTTGTTCTCGCATGTACGTCCCACGCCGGTGGCGGCGCCGCGCCTGATCGCGCACTCGCGCGAGGTGCTGGCACTGCTCGGATGGGACGGCGCGGTCGTGGCCGACGACGCCTTCGCGCGCGTCTTCGGCGGCAACGATCTCCAGCCGGGGATGCAGCCCTACGCCGCGAACTACGGCGGACACCAGTTCGGGAACTGGGCGGGGCAGCTCGGCGACGGGCGGGCGATCACGCTCGGCGAGCTGATCAATCCGCAGGGGCAGCGCTGGGAGCTGCAACTGAAAGGCGCCGGGCCGACGCCGTACTCGCGCTCGGCGGACGGGCGGGCCGTGCTGCGGTCGTCGGTGCGGGAGTTCCTGTGCAGCGAGGCGATGCATCACCTCGGCGTGCCGACGACGCGCGCGCTGAGCCTCGTCGCCACCGGCGAGCACGTCGTGCGCGACATGTTCTACGACGGCAATCCGGAGCGCGAACCGGGTGCGATCGTGTGTCGGGTGGCGCCGTCGTTCATCCGGTTCGGCAATTTCGAACTGCCGGCCTCCCGCGGCGATCTGCCGCTGCTCGAACGGCTCGTCGACTTCACGATCCGGCGCGATTTTCCGGAACTCGTCGCGGATGCCGCGGCCGACAAACATGCACTGCGGGCCCGCTGGTTCGCGACGGTGTGCGAGCGCACGGCGCGGATGGTCGCGCACTGGATGCGCGTGGGCTTCGTCCACGGCGTGATGAACACCGACAACATGTCGATCCTGGGGCTCACGATCGACTACGGTCCCTATGGCTGGATCGACGACTACGATCCCGACTGGACGCCCAACACGACCGACGCGCAGGGCCGCCGCTACCGATTCGCGAACCAGCCCGGCATCTGCCTGTGGAATCTCGAACGGCTGGCGTCCGCGATCGCGACGGTGATGCCCGACACGAAGCCCCTGGAAGACGCGCTGCAACGCTTCGTCGACGTGTACACGGAATGCGAGCGCGCCAACGTTGCGGGCAAGCTGGGCCTGCGCGAGTGCCGCGAGGACGACGTCCGCCTGATGGACGACCTGCGCGGGCTCATGCGCGATGCCGAGGTCGACATGACGATCTTCCATCGCGCTCTCGCCGACGTCGCGATCGACGCACCTTCGCTGGCGCCGTTGCAGGGCGCCTTCTACGACGATGCGAAGCGCGCGCGTGCCGAGCCGGCATTCATCGACTGGCTCGCGCGCCACGCGGCGCGGGTGCGCGAGGACCAGCCCGATGCCGCGACGCGCCGGGCCGCGATGCTCGCCGTGAATCCGAAGTACGTGCTGCGCAACTACCTCGCGCAGGAAGCCATCGACCAGGCCACGGCGGGCGACGACTCGGGGATCACGACACTGCTCGACGCGCTGCGGCGGCCGTACGACGAGCAGCCCGGCCGCGAGGCGCTCGCCGGACGCCGCCCGGACTGGGCGCGGCGCAAGGCGGGGTGCTCGATGCTGTCGTGCAGTTCGTGAGACTGCCGGCACCGCACATCGCCCGGTCGGGCAGAATCGCGCGTCGCCGCGGCAGCGCGGCAGCTTCTCGACCATTCGACGAACCGATGCCAGAACGTCCATCCCTTCGAAGCCTCCTCGCCGGACTTGCGTGGCTGCCGTGGCTGTTCCTCGCGAACGCGGCCGTCGCGGCCGACGCCGTGACGCTGCAGCTCAAGTGGGCGCACGCGTTCCAGTTCGCGGGCTACTACGCGGCCAGCGAGCTGGGGTACTACCGCGACGCCGGCCTCGACGTCGACATCCGCGAGGCGAAGCCGGGGCTCGACATCGTCTCGGAAGTCACCGGCGGGCGCGCCCAGTTCGGCGTCGGGACGAGCAGCCTGCTGCTGTCGCGCAAGGCGGGGCAGCCGGTGGTGGCGCTGGCCGTCATCGTCCAGCACTCGCCCTACGTGCTGATCGCCGCGAAGCGCGGCGACATTCAGAGCATCCACGACATCGCCGGCAGGCGCGTGATGCTCGAGCCGCAGTCCGACGAGCTGAACGCGTACCTGCGGCGCGAGGGGATTCCGCTCTCGCGCATCCAGCGCGTGGAGCACAGCTTCGACGTGCGGGACCTCATCCAGGGCAGGACCGACGCGATCTCGGCGTACGTCACGAACCAGCCTTACGACCTCGACCGGGCCCGGTTCCCTTACGTGACGTACACGCCGCGTTCCGCCGGCATCGATTTCTACGGCGACAACCTGTTCACGTCCGAGCAGCAGCTGCGCGAGCACCCCGATCGCGTCAAGGCGTTCCGGGAGGCGAGCCTGCGCGGCTGGGTGTACGCGATGGAGCATCCCGAGGCCGTCATCGGCATGATCATGAAGAAGTACCCGGACCGGCACTCGGCGGACTACCTGCGCTTCGAGGCCGCGCAGTACGCCCCGCTGATCCGCAAGGATCTCGTCGCCATCGGGTACATGAACCCCGGCCGCTGGCGGCACATCGCCGACACGTACGCCGAGATCGGCATGCTCCCGCGGGATTTTCCGCTCGACGGCTTCCTCTACGATCCCGATCCGCAGCCCGACCTGCGACGGTTGTATTTCTTCCTCGCGATCGCGATCGCCGCGATCGGTGTCGTCGGCGCGGTCGCGCTCTACACGACCCGGCTCAACCGGAATCTCGAGCGCAGCCGGGCGGAACTCGCCGCGACGCTGGAGGCCATCCCCGACCTGCTCGTCGAGATGGACGAGGCTGGCAACTGCCTCGACGTGAAGACCACGCACAACACCTCGCCGACGATCTCCGGCCGCGGACTGGTCGGCCGGAACGTGAGGGATTTCCTGCCGGAGGCCGCCGCGACGACGCTGTTCGCAGCGCTGGAGGCCGCCCGCGATGCCGGCAGCGACTACGGCCGGGTGATCGCGCTGCCCTCGGCCGTCGGAGAGACGCACGTCGAGCTGTCCGTCGCGCGCAAGCCCGGTGGCGTTCCCGCGCGATTCGTCGTGCTGTCCCGCGATGTCACGGCGCGCGTCGCAGCCGAACAGCAGATCCGCGAGCTGAACACGGCGCTGGAACAGCGTGTCCTCGCGCGCACTGCCGAACTCGCGACGGCGCGCGCCGAGGCGGAAAGCGCGAACGCCGTGAAGACGCGGTTCATGTCGAACGTCAGCCACGAGATGCGCACGCCGCTGCAGGGCGTCATCGGTTTCGCGGCGCTCGGGCTGCGCAAGGCGACGCAGGCGGATCAGGCCGACGCCGCGGACTGCTTCCGGCAGATCGCGGACAGCGGCGCGCGCATGCAGAAGCTCGTCGAATCGCTGCTTGCACTGGCCGACCGCGCCTGGAAGGAACACGCCCGGCTCTCCGACGACGATCTCCGGGACCTCGATCTCGCGGATGTCGTCCGCGAATGCCTCGTGTCGATGAAGAAGATCGCCGATGCGTGCCAGCAGGTTCTGGTGTTCGAGAACACGGCACCGATGGCCGTCGTGCGCGGCGACCTCGTGCGCCTCCGCCAGGCGCTCGAGTACCTCATCGGCAATGCGCTGCGCTATTCGGAGCCGGGCACCGCGGTGACGCTTTCGCTCGGGATCGAGGCGCCGGACGTGGCAGCGTCCGACGGGCAGCACGGCACCGCGCTCGTCCTCCGGATCATCGACGAGGGCTGCGGCATCCCGCCCGGCGAACTCGCGGCGATCTTCGAGCCGTTCTACGAAAGCTCCCGCACGGCGACGGGTGCCGGCAGCACCGGCCTGGGGCTGCCGTTGAGCCGGCTGATCGTCGAGCGGCACGGCGGCACGCTGACCGCGCGCAACCGCGAGGAGGGCGGCGCCGTCTTCGAGATCCGGATGCCGGTCGCGAAGCGCGACGCCTGACGCCGCGCTACGGGTTGCCGATCAGCGCACGCGCATCGGCCACGTAGAGCCCCGACTCGCCCGCCGCAACGAGATACTTCTGCAGGTACTGCCGACCGCGCTCGCGTTCGCCGGCCATCAGCAGGCTGCGTCCGTACATGAAGTGGAACGACGGCGGCAGCGTGACCGGCAGCGCTTCGAGCTGCGCGAAGTTCGCCAGCGCCTCGCGGTGGTCGCCGGCCAGCAGCTGCGGCTTGAGGCGCGCGATCACGAGTGCCTGGCGCTCGGTCGGCGGCAGCCAGTGTTCGGCTTGCAGCGGCAGCGGATCGAGCTGCTCCCGGCCGAGCGCGAGATGTCCGGGCTCGGCGGCCGGGTCGCGCAGCGTGACCAGCACATCGAGATGCCGCGGCCGCTGCGGAAACTGC
>CAUJJX010000343.1 GCA_963205165.1 Pseudomonadota bacterium
GCGCGAGGGCCGCGGCGGATTGCAGCGCCTCGACGGCAGCATCGTGATGTCCGGATTCGAGTTCGATCTCGGCGACCGTGCAGCGTGGCGCGACGGCCGCCGGGTCGGCCTCGATCGCCGCAGCGAGCCGGACGCGCGCGAGGTCGAAGTCCTTCGCGTGGCACGCAAGCAGTGCGCGCAGATGCTGTGCGTCGGCATCGAGCGGATTGCCCGCGATGATCCGGTCGAGCAGTCCGGTCGCTTCGTCGCCGCGCTGTCGTGACAGCAGGACGCGCACATCCGCGACGGTCGGAGCGGGAGCCGCGGGCGGGCGGCGACGCCAGAACATGGTGGTCAGGAGCCTCGCGAACTCAGCGACGGTACACGGATGCCTTCAGCGGCAAGCCGTTGCTCAGGTACGAATGGAAATACTCGAGGTCGTTGAACGCGTCGCTGCCCATCGCGAACGGCTGCGCGCGCACCTGCTGCATGCAGCGGGTGTAGCGCGCGTGCAGCGTGTAGAGACTGTCGCCGCCGCGGAACACCGGGAAGTGCGTCGCCTGTCCGAGCGCGGGCGAGACGGTCTCCATGCGCATGATCTTCCCTGCGTTGGTCACGTGGCAGTTCGCGCACGAGAAATTCATCTGCCCGATGCGGCGGTGGAACAGCGCCTTGCCGGACTCGTAGCGCGCGAGCGCCTCGGGAGAGTCGACGCGGATGTCCATCCGCATCCCGTCGGACAGCGAGCGTGCGTAGGCCGTCAGCACGCCCATCGTGTCGCGGTCGTCGAAGCGGTATGCGGCCTCGCCGTTGTTGCTGCGGCAGTCGTTGAGCAGCATCTCGAACGTGACGAGTCGCTTCGCCTGCGCGTCGTACGTCGGGTACCGCCCGGCGATCATCCGGCCGCCGTCCGGCAGGCAGTCGGCGTACGTGCGGCCGTTGCGGAACGGGGTCTCCCAGAGGGCCTTGCCGCGGTCGAGATCCGGCTCGAACGGCGGGAACGCCATGATGTCCTCGTAGTGCCGGCGGGCCGCCGCGTTGAACATGAGGCCGCCGTAGACGTAGTCGTCCAGCGGGACCCCGGGAAAGCGCGACTGGAACATCCGCACCATCGCGCCGCGGTCATCCTCGGGGGCGGCGTTCGTCGGTGCCGCGACCAGCATTGCGGCGACGGTCACGAGCGTCGGGAGGATGCGTCGCAGTGCTGACGACACGATCACTTCACCCGCGCCTCGAGGCGATTGGATTCCCCGTGCGTGTCTTCCCAGGAGACCGCGATCCGGTCGCCGGACTTCGCGCCACGCACCCGGAATTCGAGGAACGGGTTCTTCGATACCGAGCGGCTCCACTGGGCGTCGAGCACGGGCCGGTCGTTGTGGGTCGCGACGACGTGGTGGATGTAATGGATCGGCACGAAGCCTTCTCCGACGGGGTTCTTCCGCAGACCGGTTTCCATCGGGTGGGGCATCAGCACCTTGACCGTCGCGACGTCGCCGTCGAGCGTGATGCGCATCTTGATCGGATCGGGCATGGTCGCTCGCGTTCAGCCGGCGCAGCCGCCGAGGGTCACGGTAGTTTCCCGGCGCGCGAAGAAGCGGCCGGTGTCGGTCAGCACGACCGCGCGCAGGTGGGCCGATTCGGCCATCTTGATCCGGACGGCGACGAAGGGGTCCATGCCCGGCAGGATGTCGAACTGCGCGACGAACGGCTGCGGATTCTTCTCCGCGAACAGCAGGATGCTCCGGGTGCCCGGCAGCTTCGATTCGATCTCGATGTGGACGATCGCGCTGTTCTCGGCGATGTCCGGGGCGCGCAGGACGACGTCGGGGCTTTCGATCGCGTCGGTGACGCCGGCCGCTGCGAGGGCTTCATCGAGCACCTTCGCGTCGAACGCCGGCACGTTGCGTTCGCCCGCCCACGCGCGGGCTGTCTGCAGCAGGCCGGTGGCCGCTGCGGCGATCAGCCCGGCTGTCCGGGCGAGCGCGCCGAGCACGCGGCGGCGCACTACGTCGTGTCCGGCGTGTTGGTCAGAGCCCATGGAGATAGTCCACCACTTGATCGATCTCCTGCTCGGTGAGGATGCGGTGCCGGCCGTACGGCGGCATGATGGTTTCAGGGTTGAACGCCCGGGCGTCCCAGATGCGTTGACGCAGTTGTGTGCGATCCGGAAAGCGCTGCCGGATGTTCTCGAGCGGCGGGCCCATCGTCGCGAGGGTCTCGGCGGCGGGGTCCGCCGGGATCCGGTGGCAAGCGAGGCAGTTGCCGCGTTCCTGGTCGTGGGCGACGGCGCGTCCCGGAGCCTCCGCGGCGTGGACGCCGCACGTGGCGGTCAGCAACAACATCGCGGCGAGGCGGGGAAGGTTCACTTCGAAGCGGTCCGCGGGAATTCGGAGAAGCTCGGACACGGCCGACGCTGCAGGGTTCGCCCGCCGCGCGGCGTTCAGGTCGCGGCGTCGGCCGCCAGCCAGTGCCCGGACTTCCCGCCCTTCTTCTCGAGCAGCCGGACCGACTGGATCGTCATGCCGCGATCGACCGCCTTGCACATGTCGTAGATCGTGAGCAGGCCGACGCTCGCGGCGGTGAGGGCCTCCATCTCGACGCCGGTGCGGCCGTGGCATTCGGCGGTCGCGAGGCAGTCGACGGCATCGAGTTCCGGATGCACTTCGAACTCGACGGCGACGCGCGTGAGCGCGATGGGATGGCACAGCGGGATCAGGTCGGACGTGCGCTTGGCGCCCTGGATCGCGGCGATGCGGGCGATTCCGAGGACGTCGCCCTTGCTGGCGCGACCGTCGACGATGCGCTGGAGTGTCGCGGGCTGCATGACGATGCGCCCGGCTGCGACCGCCACGCGGAGCGTCTCGGACTTCTCGCCCACATCGACCATGTGAGCCTGTCCGCGGGTGTCGAAATGAGTGAGTTCGTTCACGATGTCGGGGCGAAGGAGAACTAGTGACGGGCGCAGCTATCATAGCAGCGCGATGCGTATCCACCCCCTCATCTTCCTCGCGGCAATGGCCGTTCTGCCGGCCCGCGCCGAGTCCCTTCCGGACCTCGGCGACGTGTCGCAGGCGACGTTGTCACCCGCGCAGGAACGGGCCGTCGGCTACAACATCATGCGGCAGATCCGGCAGTCGTCGAGCTATCTCGACGACCCGGAGGTGGCGACCTACCTGAACCAGATCGGCTTCAGGCTCGTCGCGGTAAGTCCGGAGGCACGGCAGGATTTCCTGTTCTTCGCCATGCAGGACACCTCGGTGAACGCGTTCGCGCTGCCCGGAGGCTACGTCGGCGTGCACTCCGGCCTGTTGCTGACTGCGCAGAGCGAATCCGAGCTGGCGGCCGTCCTGGCCCACGAGGTCTCGCACGTCACACAGAAGCACATCGCCCGAATGATCGCGGCCCAGCAGCGGCAGGGCATGGCGTCGCTCGCGGCGATCGCGCTGGCGATTCTCGCGGCGCGTTCGAACCCGCAGGCGGCGGCCGGCGCGATCATGGCGGCGCAGGCGCAGGCCATGTCGAGCGCGCTCGCGTTCAGCCGCGACAACGAGCGCGATGCCGACCGGGTGGGTGTCCAGATCCTCCAGAAGTCGGGCTTCGACGCCCATGCGATGCCGGTCTTTCTCGAACGCCTGCAACGCTCGACGCGTTCGATCGAGACGGGGGCGCCGAGCTATCTCCGGACGCACCCGGTGACCTACGAGCGGATCGCGGACGTCCAGAACCGGACCTACGACCTCCCGTACAAGCAGGTGCCGGACAGCCTCGATTTCCATCTCGTGCGGGCGAAGCTGCGGGCGCTCCAGAAGGATCCGCGCGACGCGATCGCCTACTTCGACGACCTGATCGCCGAGCGCAAGTTCTCCAACGAGACGGCGGCACGATACGGACTGGTGGCGTCGTTGCTGCGCGCCAAGAACACCGACCGCGCACTGCGGGAGATGAAGGTGCTGCTGCCCCAGGCCGGGACGCAGCCGATGATCGCGTCGCTGAACGGGCGATTGCTCTGGGCCGCGGGGAAGCGGCCGGAGGCGCTCGACTGGTACGCACATGCCTCGAAGCTGTTCCCGACCCAGCGGGCGCTCGCCTACGAGTACGCGGCCGCGTTGATCGATGCGCGTCGCGCGGACGAATCGAAGCTGCTGACCGACCACTGGCTCCAGAAGGATCCCGACGACGGCAAGCTCTACGAGTTGCAGGCCCGGGCCTTCGCCCAGCTCGGCCAGCCCATGATGGAGCACCGGTCGCTCGCCGAGGCCTACGTCTCGATCGGCAACTTTCCGCTCGCGATGGAGCAGCTGCAGTTGGCGCTTCGCAGCAGCAATGGCGACTTCTACGAGGTGTCCGGCATCGAGGCGCGGCTGCGCGAGTTGCGCGGCCTGACGGCGAAGCAGCAGTAGCCGCGGAGCCTGCATCCGGGGAATGCCGATAGAATCCGGGCTCCCTCAGTCATCCGGGCCGGCGTTCGATCGGCTCTGCTCATGGAACGCATCGGCAAGTACGAACTGGTGCGCGAACTGGGTCGGGGCGCGACGAGCGCCGTGTATCTCGCCGACGATCCGTTCGCCGGCCGCCAGGTCGCCGTCAAGGTGGTCAAGCCCGAGGCCCTCGGCGATCGTGACTACGGTCGCCGCTTCCAGAAGCTCTTCATGACCGAGGCGTCGCTCGTCGGCAAGCTGCACCATCCGCACGTCGTCGACATCTACGACGCCGTGGCCGACGAGGACGGCAGCTACATCGTCATGGAGTTCGTCGACGGCCCCACGCTCGACGAGTACTGCCGCGTCGAGAACCTCCTCCCGATCTCGCGCGCGATCGAGATCGTCTTCAAGTGCACGAAGGCGCTCGACTACGCACTGCGCCAGGGCATCGTCCACCGCGACATCAAGCCGGCGAACATCCTCGTGGCGCCGGACGGCGAGATCAAGATCACGGACTTCGGGGCGGCGCTGTCGCTCGTGTCCGAGACGACGCAGGTCACGGGCGTGGGTTCGCCCGCCTACATGTCGCCCGAGCAGGTGCGCGACCAGCCGCTCAGCCACCAGACCGACATCTTTTCGCTGGGCATCGTGATGTACCAGCTGCTGTCCGGACGCCTGCCGTTCAAGGCGACGAACAATTTCAGCATGGTCTACCAGATCCTCAACGTCGATCCGTCGCCGCCTTCGGTGCACAGACCCGAGATCCCGCCGGCCGTGGATGCCATCGTGCGGCGTGCACTCCAGAAGCATCAGGATCGGCGCTACCAGACGTGGGGAGAGTTCTCCGCCGACCTCGCCGCGGTATTCGGCGGACTCGTGTCCGTTTCCGAGCCAGTGCCGGAGGCCGAGAAATTCAGCACGCTGCGTTCGCTCGTCTTCTTCGAGGGATTCGGCGACGTCGATCTCTGGCAGGTCGTCCGGATCTCGGAGTGGGCGCGGCACGCAGCCGGCAGCGCCGTCATCCGGGAGGGCGAAGATGGCCGCTCGTTCTTCATCCTCGCCGCCGGCCGGGTGCGCGTCACGAAGAACGGCAAGCTGCTGACGACGCTGGAGGCCGGCGAGTGCTTCGGCGAGATGAGCTATCTCGGCACGCGCGACCTGCACCGGTCCGCGACGGTCACGGCCGACGCCGACATCACGCTCATCGAGGTTTCGGAGGCCGCGCTGTCGCAGTCGACGGATTCCTGTCGCGCGCGGTTCACGGCGGCCTTCCTGAACCTGCTCGTCAGCCGGCTCGAATCCGCGAACATCCGGGTTTCCGAACTGCTTCTCGACCGGTCGGCTGCCGCGCGGTAGCTTGATCGGGCCCTACCGTCGGGGGGTATGCTTCGCGCCTTTCCGACCCGCTCGGACGCCACACGATGACCACTGCCATGACCGCCACCGCGATTCCGCACGATTTCGAGCTCGACGCCCGCGGACTGAACTGCCCGCTGCCGATCCTGCGTACCAAGAAGGCGCTGAACGGGATGTCTTCCGGGCAGGTCCTCAGGATTCTCGCGACGGATCCGGGGTCCGTCCGGGACTTCCAGGCCTTCTCCAAGCAGACCGGCAACGATCTGCTGAACGTCGGCGAAGGCGGCGGCGAGTTCCAGTTCCTGATGCGCAAGAAATGAGGCGTCCGCAGCTTCCGCAGGCCTTCCGCCTGCCGCCCCCGCCAAGCCTCGACGCCCTCATCACGGGGTTCGATCGCGGCCTGCGCACCGTCTTCGCGTCGGCGACTTCGGGGCGCCCGCACCCTGATGCCGGAATGCCCGAGCCGGAACTTTCGCCCGACGAGCGTCGTCACGCCGCGGCGCTGATGCGGGTGAATCACACCGGCGAAGTGTGCGCGCAGGCGCTCTACCAGGGGCAGATGCTGACGGCGCGCGATCCGGCGGTTCGCCAGGCCCTCGATCAGGCGGCCCGCGAAGAAACCGATCACCTCGCCTGGACCGAGGCCCGCATCGCGGCGCTCGGCGGATCGCGGAGCGTTCTCGATCCGCTCTTCTACCTGGGGTCTTTCGCGCTCGGCACGTTGTCCGGCATCGCGGGTGATCGCTGGAACCTCGGCTTTCTGGCCGAGACCGAACGGCAGGTCGAGGGGCACCTGAACGGCCACCTCGAACGCCTGCCGGCGGCCGATGCGAAGAGCCGCGCCGTCGTCGAGCAGATGCGTGACGACGAGGCAGCGCACGCGCAGACCGCCATCGATCACGGCGGTGCCACGCTCCCGGCACCGGTGTCCGCCGCGATGCGGCTGGCCGGCCGGGTGATGACGGGGGCTACGTACCGGCTGTAGCCGCTGCGTCGATCTCCACGATCTCGAAGTCGTGGGTGATCTCGGCGGTCTTGCCGAGCATGATCGAGGCGGAGCAGTACTTCGTGGCCGACAGTTCGATGGCGCGTTCGACGGCTTCGGGCCGCAGCTTCCGACCCTTCACGACGAAGTGCAGGTGGATGCGGGTGAAGACCTTGGGGTCGGTGGCAGCCCGATCGGCGTCCATCTCTACCGCGACGTCGACGATGTCCTGCCGGGACTTCTTCAGGATGGTCACGACGTCGTAGGCGGTGCATCCGCCCGCGCCGGCCAGCAGCGTCTCCATCGGGCGGGGGCCGAGATTGCGTCCGCCGCCCTCTGGGGCGCCATCCATCACGATCGCGTGGTTGCTCTCGGTCTCTCCCAGGAAGGTGACGCCTTCCACCCATTTCACTCTCAGCTTCATCGCGGACCTCGGCGTTCGGAAGGCGCGGATTCTAGCCGCGGCGATGGTGTCCGGCGCGACGGACATCGGACCGCTGCGGGCGGGCGATATGGCACCGTAGGGCGCGACGGCACGAGTTCCTCGGTCCTGACGCACGGACGCGCCTCTTGGATGCCGCGCTGCAATATGCAACAATTTATTACGAATGAAACCGCACTATTCGTCGGGTCGAAGCATGTGCATCCGGATCACTCCCTGTTGTGTGCAGTCGTGAATCTTGAATTGAGAGCGCCGTCGCGTGACCGCGCTTTTTTTTTGCGCGCCGGGGCCGGAAAGGGCGATGGCACGTGTGCTTGTCGCCTCGGCGCCGCGCGTTGATCGAGATCCCGCGGCATCGACAGGGATGCCCGGCTTTGGTCTTGCGATCAATGGGTTAAGCACCGAATTCGAGACAAGACCGGGTTCGGTGGATATAATTTCGAGTTATCTCATGGCAAGGTGAACGAGCATGACCCAAGAATCGGCAACTGACGGCAAGAAGCGGCGGTTCCTGATCGCCGCGACCAGCGTGGTTGGCGCCGTGGGCGCGGGCTTCGTGGCGACACCGTTCGTGGTGAGCATGACCCCCAGCGCGCGGGCGCGTGCCGCGGGCGCCCCGGTCGAGCTCGATCTCGGCAAGCTGGAGCCCGGCATGATGATCACGGTCGAATGGCGCGGTCAGCCCGTCTGGGTCATCCGTCGCACCAAGGCGATGCTCGATCTCCTGCCGAAGGCGGCAGAAAAGGCGGCCGACCCCGAGTCGAACCAGCCCCTCCAGCCCGACTACGCGAAGAACGCCACGCGTTCCATCAAGCCCGAGTACATGGTCGTCGTCGGGATCTGCACGCACCTCGGCTGTTCGCCCTCCGAGAAGCTGAAGATCGGACCGGACAGCGGCCTCGGCGACGACTGGCCCGGCGGTTTCTTCTGTCCGTGCCATGGTTCCAAGTTCGATCTGGCGGGACGCGTGTTCAAGGGGATGCCTGCACCGGTGAACCTGAGAGTGCCTCCGCATACCTACACGAGCGAAACCCGCCTCCTGATCGGCGACGACAAGAAAGGAGCCTGACCCGATGAGCAAGACCGCGGCCCTGGTCCAGTGGATCGACGAGCGTTTCCCGCTCACGTCCATGTGGAAGCAGCACCTGTCCGAGTACTACGCACCGAAGAACTTCAACTTCTGGTACTACTTCGGCTCCCTCGCACTCATGGTGCTCGTGATCCAGATCCTCTCCGGGATCTTCCTCACGATGCACTACAAGCCCGACGCGGCACTCGCGTTCGGCTCCGTCGAATACATCATGCGCGACGTCCCCTGGGGATGGCTCGTGCGCTACATCCATTCGACGGGCGCCTCGATGTTCTTCATCGTGGTCTACCTGCACATGTTCCGCGGGCTGCTGTACGGCTCGTATCGCAAGCCGCGCGAACTCATCTGGATCTTCGGCATGCTGATCTACCTCTGCCTGATGGCGGAGGCGTTCTTCGGCTACCTGCTTCCCTGGGGACAGATGTCCTACTGGGGCGCCCAGGTGATCGTGAACCTGTTCGCTGCCGTGCCGTTCGTCGGTGAGGACCTCTCGGTATGGATCCGCGGCGACTACGTCGTGAGCGATGCCACGTTGAACCGCTTCTTCGCGTTCCACGTCATCGCGATCCCGCTGGTGCTGATCGGGCTCGTCGCGGCGCACATCCTCGCGCTGCACGAAGTCGGATCCAACAACCCCGACGGCGTCGAGATCAAGAAGAAGAAGGACCCGAAGACCGGCATCCCGCTCGACGGCATCCCGTTCCACCCGTACTACACCGTGAAGGACATCGTCGGTGTCGTCGTCTTCCTGATGGTGTTCACGATCGTCGTGTTCTTCCTGCCGGAAGTCGGCGGCTACTTCCTCGAGTACAACAACTTCATCCCGGCCGACCCGATGAAGACGCCGCCGCACATCGCGCCGGTGTGGTACTTCACGCCCTACTACGCGATGCTCCGCGCCGTGCCGGCCATGTTCGGTTCGCAGTTCCCCGGCGTGATCGTGATGGGTGCCGCGGTCGTGATCTTCTTCATGCTGCCGTGGCTCGATCGCGGCAAGGCGAAGTCGATCCGCTACCGCGGTCCGCTGTTCAAGGGCTGGCTGTGGACGTTCGTGGTCACCTTCGTGATCCTCGGCTGGCTCGGCGTGAACCCCACCGACTTCCTCGGCAAGGTCGGTTCGAGCGACCTCGAGATGGCGACGCTGCTCGCGCGCATCTTCACCACGATCTACTTCCTCTTCTTCCTGCTGATGCCCTGGTACACGGCCATCGACCGGGAACAACCTGAACCCGAGCGGGTGACCGGATGAATCTCATGCACATCCTGAAGCGCTTCTTCGTGCTGGCGGCGTTCGTGCCCGCACTGGCCGTGGCCTCGGACCACGCCGTGCTGGACCAGGCGCCGATCAAGCTGAACGACGTCGCGTCGATCCAGAACGGCGCGCGCGTGTTCGTGAACTACTGCCTGAACTGCCATGCCGCGAGCCACATGCGGTACAACCGCCTGATGGACCTCGGCCTGACCGAGCAGCAGATCAAGGACAACCTCATGTTCACCACCGAGAAGATCGGTGATCACATGAAGGTCGCCATGAACGGCAAGGAAGCCGCGAAGTGGTTCGGCGCCCAGCCGCCCGATCTGTCCGTGATCGCGCGCTCGCGCGGTGCCGACTGGCTATACACCTACCTGCGCACCTTCTACCGCGACGACACCCGCACGACCGGCTGGAACAACCTCGCGTTCCCGAACGTCGGCATGCCGCACGCACTCGCCGAACTGCAGGGTGAACAGGTGCTCGAGGAAGAGAAGAAGCCCGAAGGCGAAGCTGCCCACGGTGCCCACGAAGCGCCGAAGAAGCTCGTGATCGCGATTCCCGGTTCGATGACGGCGGCGCAGTACGACGCGACTGTCGCCGACCTCGTCAACTATCTCGTGTTCATGGGTGAACCTGCACGCGGCAAGCGCGTCCAGATCGGCATCCTCACGCTGTTGTTCCTGGCCGTGCTGTTCGTCTTCGCGTACGCCCTCAAGAAGGAGTACTGGAAGGACGTCCACTGAGCCCCCATCTGTAGGCTCGGGCAATACCCTTTCGGCACGGAGAATCACTCATGATGACGCTTTACTCGGGCACCACGTGCCCGTTCAGCCAGCGCTGCCGCATTGTCCTGTACGAGAAGGGCATGGACTTCCAGATCCACGACGTGGATCTGTTCAACAAACCCGAGGACCTCGCGGTGATGAACCCGTACAACCGCACCCCGGTGCTGGTCGAGCGGGACCTCATCCTCTACGAATCGAACATCATCAACGAGTACATCGACGACCGCTTCCCGCATCCGCAGCTGATGCCCGCGGATCCCGTGATGCGTGCCCGTGCGCGGCTGTTCCTCTTCCGCTTCGAGAACGAGCTGTTCTCCAACATCGAAGCGCTCGAGAAGGGCAGCCAGAAGGTCGCCGACAAGGCGCGCCAGGTCGTCCGCGACAGCCTCACGCAGATCGCGCCGGTCTTCAACAAGCAGAAGTTCATGCTGGGTGACGAGTACTCGATGCTCGACGTCGCCATCGCACCGCTGCTCTGGCGCCTCGACTACTACGGCATCCAGATCCCGAAGCAGGCCGCGCCGCTTCTCAAGTACGCCGAGCGTCTCTTCAGCCGCCCGGCCTACATCGAAGCGCTGACGCCCGCCGAGAAGGTGATGCGCAAGTGACGCCGGAATCCACGACGCCCTACCTGATCCGGGCGATCTTCGAATGGTGCGTGGACAATGGCTTCACCCCCTACCTCGCCGTGCGCGTGAACGGTCGCACGAAAGTGCCGCTCGAATACGTGCGCAACGGCGAGATCGTTCTGAACCTCAGCACCGACGCGACGCGCAATCTGACGCTCGGTAACGAGGTGATCCAGTTCTCCGCGCGCTTCAATGGCGCGTCCCGCGAACTGTCGGTCCCGGTGGACGCCGTGACCGGCATCTTCGCGAAGGAGAACGGACAGGGTCTCGCGTTCGAACCTTCGGGCGCCGACACGCCGGACGCCGCCCAGGACGCCGAAGTGTCGTCCGCGACTCCGGACGACGAACCACCGCATCCACCATCACCGCCCGCTGGTGGTCGACCGAAACTCCAGGTCGTGAAGTAGGGCGTCTGCCCTTCCGTGATCCTTGCCGGAGATATGATCCGGCCAGATTGCACAGCCGCTTTAGCTCAGGGGTAGAGCAACCGCCTTGTAAGCGGTAGGTCGTCAGTTCGAATCCGACAAGCGGCACCAGTTACCCTTCTTTCCACAGTGCACGAAGACGTTTCGAAAGTGCGCTAATCCGTTGAAATGTAAGGCGATTTAGGATCGCTGGCCAGCAGGTGCAGTGCATCGATGTGGTGGATCAGTGCCCCCCGATGCACGCGCAACTGGTGGATCAACTGGTGGATTGGAAAGGAGGGGTTGGCATGGCGAAACGCACGCTTCTCGCGCGCTTGCATCTTCTGTCGGTGCGCGAAGTCACGACGGCCGCGGCCGGCGATCACGGCGACGGCGGCGGGCTAGTTCTGCGTGTGACCGAGTACCGGGCCGCATGGGTGTTCCGGTACACGGCCCCGACCGGCAAGCGGCGGGAAATGGGCTTCGGTATCTGTCATCGGCAGAACGCACAGATGGCCGGCGACAGCCTCCGACA
>CAUJJX010000344.1 GCA_963205165.1 Pseudomonadota bacterium
CGGACCTTCGAGCGCGGGTCCGACGATCTTCAGCGTGACGTCGACGGTCGAGAGGGTCCAGCCCTCGGCGAGGAGCGTCCCCGCGGCGGTCACGCCCGCGAAGTCCGCGACGGCGAACATCGGCGTCGCCTGGAACTGCCCGGGGCGGAAGCTCCACGCGTCTGCGAACGGCATCTCGAGTTCGACCTCGCCGGGCTCGATGCGCACGAAGCGCAATCCGAGCGCACGCACGATCGGCATGGTCGGCAGGAAGGCGCGCAGATGGTCGGCGTACGCGGGATTGCGGATCTGGACGGGCTTGGTGGGCATGCGTGGTTTTCAACACGAGCAGGTCGGATCAGCGGCGCGAGCCGCGCATCCGACGCGAGCGATTGTGGAGGCGATGGCGTCGGATTACGCGCTGCGCGCTAATCCGACCTACGAGACGCTGGCATTCCGCCCACTCCGTCATTCCGGCGAAAGCCGGAATCCAGTCCGGCCGTCGCCATGGTGACGATCGCTGCTGGACCCCAGCGTCCGCTGGGGTGACGGGTCCGGGCGCTTCGCGGGCGGATCAGTGGCGCAGGTCGGATCAGCGCGCAGCGCGTGATCCGACGCGGACAGTTGTGCGGGCGGAGGCGTCGGATCACGCGACTGCGTCGCTGATCCGACCTGCGAAAATCCGCCCTCTCCCCCGCCCCTACTTCGCCAGCTTGTACTTCGCCAGCTCCAGCTTGCCGATCTGGTTGCGGTGCACTTCGTCCGGACCGTCGGCCAGACGCAGCGTCCGCGAACTGGCGTACAGGTGCGGCAGGCCGGAATCCTCCGTGACGCCGCAGCCGCCGAACGACTGGATCGCCCAGTCGACCACGTCGCACGCCATCGTCGCAGCGGCCACCTTGATCATCGCGATCTCGCGGCGCGCGGCCTTGTTGCCGACGGTGTCCATCAGCCACGCGGCGTTCAGCACGAGCAGGCGCGTCTGGTCGATGCGGATGCGGGCCTCGGCGATGCGCTCGAGCGTCACGGTCTGCTCGGCGACGGGCTTGCCGAACGCGACGCGTTCCATCGTGCGGCGGCACATCTTCTCGAGCGCGCGTTCCGCGACGCCGATCAGGCGCATGCAGTGGTGGATGCGACCCGGGCCGAGGCGGCCCTGCGCGATCTCGAAGCCGCGGCCTTCGCCGAGCAGCAGGCTGTCTTCCACCGACACGCGCACATCCTTGAAGTCGACTTCCGCGTGGCCGTGCGGCGCGTCGTCGTAGCCGAACACGGGCAGGTGGCGCAGCACCTTCACGCCCGGCGTCGCCATCGGCACGACGAGCATCGTCTGCTGCTTGTGGCGATCGGTGTTTTCCGGATCGCTCTTGCCCATGAAGATGAGGACCTTGCAGCGCGGATCGTTCGCGCCGGACGTCCACCACTTGCGCCCGTTCAGGACGTAGTGGTCGCCGTCACGCTCGATGCGGGCGGAGATGTTCGTGGCGTCGCTCGACGCGACTGCCGGCTCGGTCATCGCGAAGGCCGAGCGGATCTCGCCGGCGAGCAGCGGCTTCAGCCAGCGTTCCTTCTGGGCGTCGTTGCCGTAGCGCGCGAGGACTTCCATGTTGCCGGTGTCGGGGGCGCTGCAGTTGAAGACCTCCGAGGCCCACTGCACCTTGCCCATGATCTCGGCGAGCGGCGCGTAGTCGAGGTTCGTCAGGCCGGCACCGAGTTCGGATTCCGGCAGGAAGAGGTTCCAGAGGCCGGCGACCTTCGCCTTCGCCTTCAGTTCGTCGATGACGGCCGTCGGCTGCCAGCGGTCGCCCGTCGCGACCTCGTCGAAGAAGCGCTGTTCGTTCGGGTAGACGTGCTGGTCCATGAACGCGCTGACGCGTGCCATGAGGTCCCGGGCTTTCTGCGAGTACTGGAATTCCATGCTGCCTCCGGTGAATGCGGCCCGTCGTGGCGACGAGCGTTGCCGGGAGGCTAGTCGCGCGGTGACAATCGATCCAATGAAATCCGGGAATGGGCGTCCATGACGGCCGTGCATCTGTCGCGCATCGACCTGAACCTGCTCGTCGTGCTGGAGACCATCCACGCCGAAGGCGGGATCACCCGCGCGGCCGAGAAGCTGCACCTGACCCAGCCGGCCATCAGCCACGCGCTCGCGCGGCTGCGCGAGACCTTCGACGATCCGCTGTTCGTCCGGCAGGGCAACGCGATGGTGCCCACGCCCCTCGCCCGCCGGCTGATCGGCCCGGTCGGCGACGCCCTCCGGACGCTCGACGCCACCTTCGGCGGCCTCGAACGCTTCGATCCCGCGACGAGCAGCAAGCGCTTCGCGATCGGGCTGCGCGCCGTGATGGAATCCACCGTCCTCCCGTCGCTCGTCCAGGCGGCGCTCGCGCAGGCGCCCGGCGTGGAACTCTCGGCCGTCCGCGTCGACCGTCGGCGCGTCGAATCCGATCTCGCGTCGGGCGTCCTGGACGTCGCGATCGACGTGCTGCTGCCGGTGTCCGAATCGGTCCGCCACGCGCGGCTGTCGTCCGACCGCATGGTCGTCGTCGCGCGGCGCGGCCATCCGCGGATCGGCGACGCGATCGACCTCGACACCTACCTCGCGCTCGACCACGTGCTCGTCTCGGCGCGGCGCCGCGGCGTCGGCATCGAGGACGTCGCGCTGTCGCGCCTCGGCCACCAGCGCCGCGTGCGGCTGCGCTGCCAGCAGTACTTCGCGGCATGCCGGGTCGTGCAGTGCACCGATCTCGTCCTGACGATGCCGGAGCAGCAGGCGCGCATCACGAACCGCGAGTTCGACAACCAGATCCTCCCGCTGCCGCTCGACGGGCCCAGCCTCGACGCCTTCCTCTACTGGCACGCGAACGCCGACGCGGACCCGGCGAACCGCTGGTTGCGCGAGCAGGTGCTCGCGGCCGTCGCGGAAGTCGTGCCGGCATCGGGCGCCTGACGCCGGACGCGCCGCGTCCGCGCGTGCAGCGACGAATCCCCATGCGGTGCCGCGCGAATTCGAAAGCAAGGGACGGAGTTCGCCGCGGCCCGCGATCGGCGAGAGTCCGGCCATGACCCGACGCCCGGAGGACACCGCCATGAACGCATCGACGACGAACGAACGCCTCGCGGCGGCCACCGTGAGCGACCCGCGCTGGGCCGCGATCGCGACGCGCGACACCTCGGCCGACGGCACCTTCTGGTACTCCGTCCGGACGACCGGGGTGTACTGCAGACCGTCGTGCGCGGCGCGGCTGCCGCGGCCGGAGAACGTGGCCTTCCACGCGACCCGCGAAGACGCCGAGCGCGCCGGCTTCCGTCCGTGCAGGCGCTGCCGGCCAGACGCGCCGCCGCTCGCGGAGCAGCACGCGGACACTGTCGCCACGGCCTGCCGTCGCATCGAATCCGCCGAATCCGCGCCCACGCTCGCATCGCTGGCGTCGGCCGCCGGCATGAGTCCGCACCACTTCCATCGCGTCTTCAAGGCCGTCACCGGACTCACGCCGCGTGCCTACGCGGCGGCCCATCGCGCGCAGCGGGTGCGGGCCGCGCTCGACGCCACCGACACCGTGACCGCA
>CAUJJX010000345.1 GCA_963205165.1 Pseudomonadota bacterium
CCGAACACGGTGTAGCGGCGCAGCGGCGGCGAGCCCGCGAGCACGGAGATCGTGCGACCGTCGACGAGGTCGCGGCGCGCCATGTCGATCACGTGGCCGATGCTGCCGATCGTCGGCGACGAATCGAATGTGGAGCACACCTTGTAGTGCAGGATCGGCGCGCCGACGTCCCGCAGGGCGCGCAGCACCGGCGCGAGTTCGGCGTCCATCTCGGCGGGCGACATCGCGCGGCTCGTCCCCGCGACGCCGACGCACCGGATGTCCGCGAAGCGCGCGTCGAGCAGTTCGCGTGATGGCGCCGACAGGAACAGCACCGTGCGCAGGCCCGACTGCGCGAGGGCCTCCATCGCGTCGGTCGAGCCCGTGAAGTCGTCGCCGTAGAAGGCGAGCAGTCGCGACGCACCCATCAGCCGCGCGCCCCGAACTTGTCGATCGCGGCGCGGAGTTCCGGGCGCGTCGCCGCGTAGTCGTCGAGCGGCACGCCGGCAATCGCGGCCTCCCAGCCCTGCTGCATGCTGCGCACGCCGGCCGCCGTGCCGCCGGGGTGCGCGATGATCCCGCCGCCCGCGAGATGGATGACGTCCATCGTGTGCGTCGCATCGAAGATGCCGACGGCCGAGCCGGCCCACTGCGCGGACGAGATCGCGGGCATCACGCGATAGCCACCGAAGAGCGGCGTGAGGCAGTCGCGGATCGACTGCGCGACCTCGTCGTTGCTCTCGTAGAACTTGCCGCTGAATCCGCCGACGTGCAGGTGGTCGACGCCCGCGAGCCGCCAGACCTTCTGGAAGGCGGCGAAGCCGATGCCGAGCAGCGGGTCGCGCGCGAGTGCACCGAAGCCGGCGCGATGCCCGTGGATCGGCAGCTCGCAGTGGCGCCGCAGGTGCGCGACGCCCGCGAGGCCCACGCAGTTCACGTTGACCATCACGCAGGTCCCGCCGGACTTCAGCACGAGATCGTGGCCGCGCAGCAGGTCGTCGAGCTCGCCCGTGATGTTGAAGGCGTACATCGCCTGGCGGCCGGTCGCGTCGGCGGCGCGCTCGATCTCGGCCATCACGGCCGGCACGCGCTGGGCGAGCGGCGCGTACGGCGGATCGGCATTCAGTTCGTCGTCCTTGATGAAGTCGAGCCCCGCGAGCGCGAGATCGCGGACGAGCGGCCGCAGTTCCGCGATGGACAACCCGATGCTCGGCTTGATGATCGTCCCGATGAGCGGCCGGTCGACGACGCCCGCGAGCCGCCGCGTGCCTTCGATGCCGAAGCCGGGGCCGGGATACCGCGCCGCGAACGCCGGCGGCAGCTCGAGATCGACGAGCCGCACGCCGGACAATTCCTGGAGCTCGTAGAGATTGCCGGCGACGGTCGACATCAGCGCCGGCAGCGACGGACCGAAGTTGTGCAGCGGGAACGAGATCGACACGAGGCCGCGCCGGTACGTCGGACGAGCGCCGGCGGACTTCGGTGCCTTCGACCCGGGAAGGCTCGGTGCGTCGACGCTGTCGAGCGGCACGATGGATTCCACGCGCGCGCCGAAGCGCTCCTTCAGTTCGTGGGTCTCGCCGGGAACGGACACGAACGTACCGCTCGATTGTTCGCCGGCAATCACGGCCGCCGCGTGTTCCAGCGCGTGGGGCGTCTCGATCAGGTAGGTCGCCAGGACCCGGTCATCGTTCATGGACATTGCTCTCGCGGGAGGCTCGAAACCGGTCGCGCGGTTCGATGCCGATTCGTTCGGGTTCGTGCGCGCGGACCCCGGCTGCCGGGGGTCTCGACGCGAGCCGCGATGCTACCTGCGATCGTCCACGGATCGATCACGTGCGACGTGTTCAGCATGCGCATCGTCAGGTATGGTCGCGCTCGCAGCGAGACGGCCGCCATCCGCAGCCCCCTCGCGACGACCGGCAGGCCCGACGACCCCGTCGATGGCACCCGGCCGGAGCATCCAGCGCAGCACGCACCCATGACCGATCACACCGCATCCGACGACGCGACACCGCAGGGCTGGACGACCGACGATGGCGACGCCCTGACGTTGCGCGGAATCCGTCCCGACGACGTCGACGCGATGCTCGCGTTCGTCCGGAACCTCTCGTTCGCCGCGCGCTATTTCCGCTTCGGCAGGGGCGACATCGAGTTCACCGCGGACGACGTGCGGCGCGTGTGCTCGCCGAACCCGCGCGAATGCATCCATTTCGTCGTGGTGAAGCGCGGTGACCCCGACGAGATCGTCGGCTCCGCCCGGATCGTCTTCGCCGCGGGCGCGAGCGAAAGCGAACTCGCGATCACCGTCGCGGACGCGTGGCAGACCCGCGGCGTCGGCAGGCGCCTGATCGAGGCGCTGATGCACGGCGCGAGTCGGCGCGGCATCACGCGGGTGCATGCCGAGATCCTCGCGACGAACCTCGCGATGATCGAGTTCATGCAGCGGCGCGGATTCGTGATCGCCGACAGCCCGAAGGGCCCGGGGCTGAAGATCGCGACGACGACGGTGTAGGGCGGGCCGACGTTGCGCCCGCCGACCGCCATCGTTGCGCCACGTCAAGGCGTCCCCCCACACACCACGCGACGATCCTCCCGCCGCCGCGGTATCGTCACCGCACCGTGACCACAACCGCTGTTCCGTCCCGTCCGACGCAGGCCACCGCCGCACCGTGAAATCGAATCACCGCCGACTGTCCGCATTGCTGCTGTTGTTCACGCTGCTGTTCTCGCAGTGGGCGTTGGCGACGTACGCGTGCGCGATGCCGGCGATGGGCGTCGCAGCCGCCGCATCCGATGCGATGGCCGGCATGGACTGCGAGGGCGAGGCGCCCGATCGCTCGATGCTCTGCGTGAAGCACTGCGCCGACGACCAGGCGGCCAGCCAGACGCAGCCTGCCCCCGTCGACCCCTGCGCCCCGGCACCGTCGATGATCCTGCCGGTCGTCCATGACCGCCCCCTCCCAGACCACCGGATTCCCCGGTCGTCCTCGCCGCCGCCGCGGCAGACCGCTCCACCCCTCGTCCTGACCGCGCGCCTGCGCATCTGAGATTGCCCGCCGTACCGGGGCCTGCCCGCACTGGCATTCGTCGTGTGAACAGGCCCTCGTCGCGTTCCGCCGGAACGCGGCCGCCGGTGCTCGTTCATTCCAGACAGCGGGGAATCACCATGCAGCTCACCATCCGTCACGCGGCCCGATCGGGCACGCGCGAACCCTTCGCCAATCGATGCCGCGGATCAGTGCGTCCGCTGCTCGCCGCCCTCCTCTCGATCGTCGTCGCCAGCGCCGCAGCACAACCGGTCACGCCGCTGTCGCTCGACGAAGCGCTCCGGCTCGCCGAGCAGCGCTCCGCGCTGATCGAAGCGGCGGACCAGTCCGTCGCGGCCGCCCGCGACCGTGCGGTCGCCGGGGCCCAGCTTCCCGACCCGGTGCTGCGGGCCGGCGTCGACAACGTGCCCGTCGAGGGCGCGGACCGGTTCACGCTCGGCCGCGACTTCATGACGATGCGGCGCATCGGCGTGATGCAGGAGTTCACGGGCACCGACAAGCGACGGCTGCGACGCGAACGTGGCGAACGCGCCGTGGCCCGCGAGAAGGCCGTCCGCGGTGTCGCACTCGCCGAACTCCGCCGCGGCGTCGCGTCGGCGTGGCTCGAACGCGCCTACGCGGCGCAGGCCTCCCGCCTCGTGGAATCGCTGCTGGACGAGCTGAACCTGCAGGTGCAGACGCTCGAAGCAGGCGTGCGGTCGGGACGCACGTCCGCGCTGGACCTCCGTGCCGCGCAGGCCATGGTGATCGTCACGCAGGACCAGCTCGCCGCATCCCGCCAGCAGGAGAGCCTCGCCGCCCGCCAGTTGGCGCGCTGGCTGGCCGACGACGCGGAGCGCCCGGCCGGCGCCCTGCCCGACACGGACACACTCGCCGCCGGCACCCTCGAATCCGTGACCGACCTCGCCCACCACGCGGAGCTTGCCGTCGCCCGCGAGGACGAGGCGCTGGCCGAGACGGAAGCGCGGCTCGCGCAGCGCTCGAAGTCCCCGGACTGGAGCGTCGAGGTCGCGTACCAGCAGCGCGGCGCCGGCTTCGCCGACATGGTGTCTTTCGGCGTCGCAGTGCCGCTGCCGCTCTTCGCCGCCGATCGTCAGGACCGCGGGATCCGCGCGAGCCGCGCCGCACTCGCGCAGGCCCGCGCCAGCCGCGAGGACCTCGAGCGCCAGCACCGCGCCGAGCTTGTATCTCTCCTGGACGAATGGCAGCGACTCGGCAGGCGCATTTCCGCGCTGCGGTCGTCGCTGCTGCCGCTCGCCAGGGACCGCATCGACCTTGCGCTGGCCGCCTACCGCGGCGGGTCCGCGACGCTCGCGCAGGTGCTCGACACGCGCCGAGCGGAAGTCGAGGCGCGTGCGCAGGTGCTTTCGCTGCAGCGGGAACGCGCCCGCGTCTGGGCGCAGCTGAGTTTCCGCGGGACGGCTTCCCCGGTCTCGTCCCGCACGGAGGACGCGCGATGACACTTCGACAAGTCTCGAAATGGCTGGCGCTGGTGGTCGTCGTGACCCTCGTCGGCTTCGCCGCCTTCCGGTTCGGCCAGAGCCACGCGCCTCGCGCGACCACGCCAGCGGCTGCCACGCAACCCGCGACGAGCGCATCCGCGAAGGTCGATCCGAAGACCGGCCGCACCGTCCTCTACTGGCATGACCCGATGGCGCCCGGGCAGCGGTTCGACAAGCCCGGCAGGTCGCCCTTCATGGACATGGACCTCGTCCCCGTCTACGCCGACGAAGCCGCGACCGGCGGCGTCGCGATCTCGCCCGGCGTCACGCAGAGCCTCGGCATCCGGACAGCCATCGCGCGCCGCGCGGCTGTCTCGACGTCGATCGAGGCCGTCGGCACCGTCGCCGAGAACGAGCGCGCGATCCACGTCGTGCAATCGCGCGTGAACGGCTTCGTCGAGAAGCTCCACGTCCGTGCGAACCTCGATGCCGTCACCGCCGGCCAGCCGGTCGCGACGCTGTTCGCGCCGGACTGGGTCGCCGCGCAGGACGAGTACCTCGCGCTGCGCCGGCTGGACACCGACCCCGCGCTCGTCGATGCCGCCAGGCAACGTCTCGCGCTGCTGTCGATTCCGCCGGAAGTCGTCCGCGCAGCGGAAGCATCGGGCAAGGCGCAGTCGCGGTTCACGATTCGCGCACCCGCGAGCGGCATCGTGTCGGATCTCACGGTGCGCGAAGGCGCGATGGTCGCGCCGGGCATGACGCTCCTGCGCATCGTCGACCTCGGTCGCGTGTGGGTCTACGCCGAAGTGCCCGAGGCGGCCGCCGCCGACGTGGCTGCGACGACGACGGTGCAGGTGCATCCCGCGGCATTTCCCGGACGCACGTTCGACGGTCGCGTGTCCGCCGTCCTGCCGCAGCTTTCCGCCGCGACGCGGACGCTCCGCGTGCGCATCGAACTCGCGAATCCGGGCCGCGTGCTCGTCCCCGGGATGCTCGTGAACGTGACGCTCTCGCCGAAGGCCGGCGACGCCGTCGTGCTCGTCCCGCAGGAAAGCGTGATCCCGACGGGCCGGCGCACCGTCGTGATCGTGCAGGACGACGCCGGACGCTTCCGCCCGGTGGACGTGCAGACCGGACGCGTCGTCGGGAACGAGACCGAGATCCGGTCCGGCCTCGACGCGGGACAGAAGGTGGTGGTGTCCGGGCAGTTCCTGCTGGATTCGGAGGCGAGCCTGAAGTCCGGGCTGCCGCGGCTCGACACGGCGCCG
>CAUJJX010000346.1 GCA_963205165.1 Pseudomonadota bacterium
ATCCGCCGCAAGGGTTACCAGAACCGGTCCGAGGCCGTCCGCGACATCCTGCGCAGCCTGTTGAGCGCGGAATCCGTCGAGCGCGAGGAAGCCCCGTTCTGCGTCGGTGCGCTGTCGTACGTGTACGACCACCACGCCCGCGATCTCGCCGAGCGACTCACCGATCTGCAGCACCAGCACCACGACCTCGTGCTGTCGTCGATGCACGTGCACCTCGATCACGACAACTGCCTCGAGACCGTGATGCTGCGCGGCCCGACGAACGAGGTGCAGGCGTTCGCGAACGCGCTCGTGGCCGAGCCGCAGGTCAGGCACGGACGACTCAATCTCGTGCCCGTCGAGTACATGCGCAACGACGGCCACCATCACCATCACGTCCACACCCGGCCGAAGAACTGAACACGCGTGACAGCGCGCGACGATCAACGCCCGGCACCCGGGCATCCTCTCCTCCGACCTCCGACACACCATGACCACACCGCTCCTGTTCACGCCGCTGCAACTGCGCGGCCTCACGCTGAAGAACCGCCTCGTGATCTCGCCCATGTGCACGTACACGGCGCACGAAGGCATCGCCAACGACTGGCACCTCGTGCACCTCGGCAAGCTCGCGTCCGGCGGTGCCGGCATGGTGTTCACGGAAGTCGTCGCCGTCGCGCGCGACGGCCGGATCACGCACGGTGACCTCGGGCTCTGGTCCGACGAGCAGATCGAACCGCTCGCACGCGTCGTCCGCTTCATGAAGTCGCAGGGCGCCGCCGCCGCGATCCAGATCGGCCACGCCGGACGCAAGGCGTCGATGCAGCGTCCGTGGCACGGCAACGGTCCGCTCGACGACACCGACCGCGCGCGCGGCGAAGTCGTGTGGCCGGTCGCCGCACCGAGCGCGATCCCGCTGGACGCCGGCTGGCTCGAACCGCACGCGCTGACGCTCGACGACATCGCAAAGCTCCGCGAGGACTGGCGCGCCACCGCGAAGCGCGCACTGGCCGCAGGCTTCGACGTCGCGGAAGTGCACGGCGCGCACGGCTACCTGCTCCACGAATTCCTGTCGCCGCTCTCGAACCGTCGCGACGACGCCTATGGCGGCAGCTTCGACAACCGCGTCCGCCTCGCGCTCGAGATCGCGGCCGACGTCCGGGCGATCTGGCCCCAGGACCGTCCGCTGTTCTTCCGCGTGTCGTCGGTCGACGGCCTCGACGGCGGCTGGACCATCGAGGATTCCGTCGAGCTCGCGAAGCGCCTGAAGTCGATCGGCGTCGACGTGATCGACTGCTCGTCGGGTGGTCTGATGGGCTCGGCGACTGCGGCACGCGTGAAGCGTTTCCCCGGATTCCAGGTGCCGTTCGCTGCGCAGATCAAGCGCGAGAGCGGGATGACCGCGATGGCCGTCGGCCTGATCCTCGAGCCGCAGCAGGCGGAAGGCATCCTGAAGAACGGCGAAGCCGACCTCATCGCGATCGGACGCGAGGCGCTCGCCGATCCGAACTGGCCGCTCCACGCGGAAGCGGCGCTCGGCATCGACAACGAGTTCGCATCGTGGCCGGAGCAGTACGGCTGGTGGCTCGACAAGCGGAAGAAGGGCATGGCGCCGCGGTCGTAAACGCGCAGCACCGACACGCGGTTCACGCGGCGTCTGCCGGCGCGAACGTGGCCCGAGGTTCGATCGATCCGGCGCGCGTCGCGGCGCGTCGGCGAAACGCGATCACGCGCCAGTGCTTTGTCCGGTCGGCGATCGACCGGACGTGCAGCGCACCCGATCAGCGCGGTGCGGCTGCAGCCTGACGCCGCGCTTCCTGCGCGACCTTGCGCAACCGCGCCTCGCGCTCGGCGATCTTCTCGCGCAGCCGCGGCACAGCGGCCATCGCGGCCTTCTCGCCTTCCAGGATCGCGAGGTGCCGGCTCTCGAAACTCGCGGTCGTGAGTTCGGCGGTCGCCGGGACGATCACGACGTCCGCCGTCTGGAGTTCCTGGGCGGCGAGCGCGCGTCCCATGATCAGGAAGGTCTGAAGCAGCACGTCGATCGTGCCCTCGACCTTCGAGCGCATGGGTTCCTTCGAGATGTCGACCGCGATGATGATGTCCGCCCCCATGTCGCGGGCAGCACGCACCGGCACCGGGCTCGTGACGCCGCCGTCGACGAACTCGTGGCCGTCGATCGTGACCGGCTGGAAGACGCCCGGCACGCTGCTCGACGCGCGCACGGCCATGCCCGTGTTGCCGCGGCGGAAGACGACCTGCGCGCCGGAATGCAGGTCGGTCGCGACGACGCCGAGCGGCTTCTTCAACCGTTCGATGGGCAGGCCCTTCACGGCGTCGTTCATGTAGTTCTGGAGCGACTCGCCCTTGATGAATCCGCGGTTGGGCAGCGCCCAGTCGCTCACCGCCCTCTCGTCGAGATCGAGCGCGCGGCGCTGGAGTTCGAAACCCGTGTAGCCGGCTGCGTACAGCGCACCGACGACGCTGCCGGCACTCGTGCCGACGACGATGTCCGGCACGAGGTTCTGCGACTCCAGGATCTTGATGACGCCGACGTGCGCGAAGCCGCGCGCGGCACCGCCGCCGAGGACGAGCGCGATCTTCGGGGGCGGAATGACGATGGGCGACTCCGGAGGCGGGATGACCTGCTGCGGCGGCGGCACGATCACCGGGGGTACGACGACGGTCGCGCCTGGGTCTGGTGCGGTCGTGCGCGCAGTGGTGCATCCGCCGAAAGCGAATGCGATCGTGAGCAGGGCGAGGGAAACGAATCGTTGCGGTCTTGCGGACATGGGGGCTGGTTCGAGGCGATGACAGTGGGACCGGGCCGGGCGTTCTGCGCGGCCCGGAAAGCACACGGGCCGCCATTCCTTGAAGCGCGCCCCGAAAACACACGGGCCGCCAATCCTGCCTGCGCGTCCCAAAATCACGCGGGCCGCCAATCCATTCTGCGCGGCCCGGAAAACACGCGGGCCGCCATTCCTACCAGCGCGTCCCGAAAATGCACGGGCCGCGCGTGGCGGCCCGTCGTGATGCGAATCAGCCGGAGCTTACGACCCCGAACCCATCGCGCTCTGCATGTAGTTCTCGATGCCGATCTTCCCGATGAGGTCGATCTGCGTCTCGATCCAGTCGATGTGCTCTTCCTCGCTTTCCAGGATGGATTCGAAGAGCTCGCGCGAGACGTAGTCGCCGACCGATTCGCAATCGGCAATCGCGGCCTTCAGATCGGGGTGCCCCTTCAGCTCGAGCTGGAGATCGCACTCGAGGCATTCCTTGACGTGCTCGCCGATCAGCAGCTTGCCGAGGTCCTGGAGGTTGGGGAGCCCCTCGAGGAAGAGGATCCGGTCGATGAGCGCATCGGCATGCTTCATCTCGTCGATCGATTCGTGGTGCTCGTGGTCGGCGAGCTTCGTGAGGCCCCAGTTCCGGAACATCTTCGCGTGCAGGAAGTACTGGTTGATGGCCGTGAGTTCGTTCATCAGCACCTTGTTCAGATGCTGGATGACCTTCTTGTCGCCTTTCATGGTGGCGCTCCTTCGCGTTGCAGAGACGGTCCGAGTATAGGCAATGCCCACGGACGCAGCCACGCGAGATTCCCGCAGAAAGGCGATGGGAGACGTCGTGCGCCGGATTCGCCCGCGGAGGCGGTTCGGGATCGCCGGGAAGATGTCCGGGACGGATCCGGAAGTCGTCAGAAATGCTGCAGCGGCAGGACCCCGCGCGGAACAGCATCGCTGGCGGGGTCGAGCAGTCCTGAACGGCCTGTCGCCGGGAAAGGCCCGGGGCGTGTCAGGCCGGCGTCCGGACCGTACTCGTCAGGCCGCCGCCAGTTCGCCCTCGGACGCCACGGCGAGCGTCTCGTCGAGCATCTGCTTGGCGTACGTCGCGCAGCGGCCGCATGTCGCGGCGACACCGAGCTGCTGGCGCAGCTCGCGCATCGAACCGCAGCCCTCGCCCACGGCCTCGCGGATCTGGCGATCGGTGACTCCCTGGCAGATGCAGACGTACATGCGAGCTCTCCTTTGCGACGCCTCCACTAGACAATGAATGCGAATGATTGTCAATACTCTGAAACCATCGTGACCTGCGGGTCCGGCACGCCTGCGGGATCCGGGCTGATCGATGCGCTCCATGGCGATGATTCAAAAGCCGTTTGCGGATCCGATCCACGACATCCACAGCCGCGCCGGCCATGGGGACTCTTCAGTAATAAGAATGATTCGTGTTATGGTTGCCGGAGATTCGTCGTGCGCGCCACCGACCGTCTGACCGCGCCCCGGGGCCGGATCGATGCCCGGCCGCCGCGCCCGGCCCGCCCGCATCCACGGAGATCTCCCGCATGTCCGCCCGCATCCGTCGCCACCCCGCCCTGCCGCTCCTGATCGCCGCCCTCGCACCGGGCGCCGGTCTCGCCGCCGACAACGTGAGCGCGCCGCGCGTGGACATCATCGGCCACAGGGAAAACCTCGACCGGATCCCCGGATCGGCCTACACGATCGACCGCGACACCCTCGAA
>CAUJJX010000347.1 GCA_963205165.1 Pseudomonadota bacterium
CCGCGCGCGCGCCGTCGTCGTCGCGGGCGGTGTGTTCGAGCAGCCTGCCGTGTTCCGCAACAACGACCTGCCGGGCGTGATGCTCGCGTCCGCTGCGCAGCGCCTGATCTACCGCCACGCCGTGAAGCCGATGCAGACCGCCGTCGTTCTCGCGGCCAACGCCGACGGCTATCGCGCGGCGCTCGACCTGCTCGCGCACGGCGTCGCCGTCGCCGCCATCGTCGATCTGCGCGCAGCCGGTGAACCGACCGCAGCCGCAGACGCGGTCCGGCAGGGCGGCGTTCGCATCCTGACCGGCCACTGCGTCTTCGAAGCCGAAGCGCGCGGCAATCACCTCGCGGCCGCGGTCGTGTGCCCCGTCGATGCGGACGGCACGCCCGACACCGCGCGCCGCGAACGCATCGCGTGCGATGGGCTCGTGATGAGCGTCGGCTGGGCGCCGGCCGCAGCGCTGCTCTATCAGTCCGGCGCGCGCATGCGGTACGACACCGCGACGGAGCAGTTCGTCCCGGCGCAGCTGCCCGCAGGCATGTTCGCCGCGGGTCGCGTCAACGGCGTGCACGAACTCGAAGCGCGGATCGACGACGGCACGCGCGCCGGGACCGACGCCGCGCGTCACGCCGGACGCGACGTCCCGGCCTTCGACATTTCGATTCCCGTCGAAACGTCGTCGCCGTCGCATCCGTGGCCGATCGTCGCGCATCCGTCCGGAAAGAACTTCGTCGACTTCGACGAGGACCTGCATCTCGCCGACTTCGAGAATGCCGCGCAGGAAGGCTTCGACAACATCGAGCTGATGAAGCGTTTCACGACGGTCGGCATGGGGCCGTCGCAGGGCAAGCACTCGAACATGAACGCGATCCGGATCCTCGCGCGGCTGCGCGGAGCATCGCCCGGCGAGGTGGGCACGACGACGGCGCGTCCGTTCTTCCATCCGGTGCCGCTGTCGATCCTCGCGGGGCGCGGCTTCCACCCGCATCGCGAGACGCCGATGCACGCGCGGCACGCGGCGCTCGGTGCGAAGTGGATGCAGGCCGGCATGTGGTTGCGGCCGGAGTACTACGCGGCACCGGGACGTTCGAAGGACGATTGTGTGCGCGAGGAGGTGCACGCGGTCCGCACGGGCGTCGGCCTCATCGACGTCGGCACGCTCGGCAAGATGGAGTTGTTCGGGCCCGACGCCGCGCTCTTCCTCGAACGCGTCTACACCGGACGGTTCGCGTCGCTCAAGGTCGGCGCCACGCGCTACGGCGTGATGCTCGACGAGACCGGTGTCGTCATCGACGACGGCGTGATCGCGCGGCTCGCCGACGATCATTTCTACTTCACGACGACGACCACCGGCGCCGCGACGGTCTACCGCGAACTCCAGCGACTGAACGCCGAGTGGAATCTCGACATCGGGATCGTCAATGTCACGGGGGCGTTCGCCGCCGTGAACCTCGCCGGGCCGAGGTCGCGTGCCGTGCTGCGGCGCCTGACGTCGCTCGATCTGTCGCACGAGGCCTTCCCGTTCCTCGGTGCGCGCCAGTGCGACGTGGCCGGCGTCGCGGCGCGCGTGCTGCGCGTCGGCTTCGTCGGCGAGGCAGGCTACGAACTGCACGTCGCCGCGGAGCACGCAGTGCATCTCTGGGACGCACTCATGGAGGCCGGACGCACCGAGCGCATCCAGCCCTTCGGCGTCGAGGCGCAGCGCCTGCTGCGACTGGAGAAGGGCCACGTCATCGTCGGCCAGGACACCGACGGACTCACCGGCCCCGACGAGGCCGGCCTCGCGTGGGCGCTGAAGATGGACAAGCCCTTCTTCGTCGGACAGCGCAGCGTCGAGAGCCTGCGCCGCCGCGGACCGAGGCAGATGCTCGTCGGCTTCGTGCTCGCGCCCGATGTGCCGGTCGCGCCGAAGGAATGCCATCTCGTGATCCGCGACGGCGCGATCGCCGGCCGCGTCACGAGCATCGGCTTCAGCGCATCGCTGGGGCATCACGTGGGCCTCGCCTTCGTTGCGCCCGACATGACCGGCGAGGGCACGACGCTCGCGATCCGCGCCGACGGCGGCGCGATGGTCGACGCCCGCGTCGTGCGGCCGCCGTTCTACGACCCCGCCGGTGACCGGCAACGGCTGGAGGACTGACCAGGTGCCCGCCATCCGCACGAGTCCGCTCGACACCGCGCTGAGTCGCCTCGACGCGCAATGGGGCCGTCACGCCGGGATGCACACGGCGCGTGGTGTGCGTGGCGAGCTCGCCGAGACCGCCACGACGCTCGGCATCGCCGATGTCTCCGCGCTGCTGCGCACGGGCCTCAAGGGGCCGCGTGCCGCCGAACGGCTCGCGAGTCTCGGGATCCCCGTGCCGGAGGCACCGAACCGCTGGCTGCCGACGTCCGATGGCGGACTCGTTGCGCGGCTCGGCCGATCGGAATTCCTCGTCGAGGACGCGTGGTCGCCCGGTGTCGTCGCATCGCGCGCGGACGCACTGCGCGAACTCGCGTCCGGCGTGTATCCGGTCCCCCGTCAGGACTGCGCGCTCGCGATCACCGGCGCCGCCGCGCCAGCGCTGTTCGCGGAAACCTGCGCCGTGCCCTTCGCCGCCGACGATCCGTCGATGCGCATCGTC
>CAUJJX010000348.1 GCA_963205165.1 Pseudomonadota bacterium
CACGTTCGCGATCAGCATCCCGAGCGTCGTTCCGGCCACCACCATCGCGAGCGCATCGAAGCGCGCCGCGAGCGCGACCGTCGCGATCTGCGTCTTGTCGCCCATCTCCGCGATGAAGAACGCGACGACCGTCGTGACGAACGCGCCGCCGTGCGACTTCGGCGTGTCGTCGGCATCGAGCTTGTCTGGCACGAGGATCCAGCCGGCCATCGCGATGAACGAGAGTCCGACGATCCAGCGCAGTGTTTCCGCACCGAGCAGGGTGGCGATCCACTGACCCGTCGCGCCGGCGAGCGCGTGGTTCGCGAGCGTCGCGACGAGGATGCCGAGGATGATCGGCACGGGTCGGCGCAGGCGCGCCGCGAGCATCAGCGAGAGCAGCTGCGTCTTGTCGCCGATCTCGGCGAGGGCGACGAGGCCGGTGGAGACGAGGAAGGCTTTCAATGGGGGCGCGGGATGGGGCGGGTGAGGGGCGCGGAGTGTAGCCCGTCGCGCAGCGTGGCTCCGCGAGTTGCACGTGGCGCGGTGGCCGCACCGGGACGGAACGATGGCGTGTCCGTTCGCACGCCAGCGCATTGCATCGGATTGGCCGTCTGCGCCGATCCGATGCACGACGTGCCGTCACATCAAATCACCCGCCCCCCGTCCACCGGCAGTTCCACGCCCGTGATGAACGCCGCCGCATCCGTCGCGAGGAACACCGCCGCCGCCGCGATGTCGCCCGGCTTCGCCAGCCGGCCCAGCGGGATCGACGCGAGGAACTTCTTGCGGTTCTCCGGCGTGTCCGGCATGCCCATGAACGATTCGAGCATCGCCGTCTCGCCCATCACGGGGCAGATGCAGTTCACGCGGATGTTGTCCGGCGCGAGCTCGACGGCGAGCGATTTCGACAGCGTGTTCACGGCGCCCTTCGAGCCGTTGTACCAGGTGAGTCCGGGGCGCGGGCGGATGCCGGCCGTCGAGCCGACGTTGATCATCACGCCGCCTTTCTTGCCACGCAGCAGCGGCAGCACGGCGTGCGTCATGTTGTAGATCGACTTCACGTTGACGAGGTACATGCGATCGAAGGTCGCTTCGTCGACATCGAGCAGCGGCATGTTGCGGTGGGTGATCGCGGCGTTGTTGACGACGATGTCCGGCGTGCCGAACGCCTTCACGACGGCATCGACGGCGGCCTGCACCTCTGCGAGCTTCGAGACGTCGCACTGCACGGCGATCGTGTTCGCACCCAGCTCGGCGGCGAATGCCTGCGTCGGCGCCAGGTTGATGTCCAGCAGCGCGACCTTCGCGCCTTCCGCGACGTACGCGCGCGCGATGCCCGCGCCGAATCCGCTGGCCGCACCCGTGACCACCGCGACCTTGTTCGACAGAACTCCCATGCTGCTTCTCCCCGGATTGAAGGGACGGCGAGTGCGTCGCGGTGCCTGTCCGCGGTCGCCGGGCCGTCCCGATGAAGCCGCGCCGGACTCGCCGACGCGGACGGATCTCGATGACCTGCGTGCGGATCAGCCGTGCCGGTGGATGACCGTCTTCGTGATGCTCATGTGCTCCAGCGCGAGGAAGCCCTTCTCGCGGCCGTGGCCGCTTTTCTTCACGCCGCCGAACGGAAGCTCGACGCCGCCGGCTGCGCCGTAGCAGTTGATGAACACCTGGCCGCAGCGCATGCGTTTCGCGACGCGCTGCTGGCGATCGCCGTCGCGCGTCCACACCGAACCGACGAGTCCGAAGTCCGTCGCATTCGCAAGGCGGATCGCGTCGGCCTCGTCGTCGAACGGCATCGCCGCGAGCACCGGGCCGAAGACTTCGTTGCACGCGAGCGCGTGATCGCGCGGCACCGGGCCGAACAGCGTCGGCTTTGTCCAGTAGCCGCCGGACGGCAGGCCGTCGGCGAGCAGGCCCTCCGCGAGCAGCGGGATGCCGCTCGCGAGCGCATCGGCGACGAACTTCTGCACGCGGCCGAGCTGCGTCGCGTTCATCAGCGGACCGCAGTCGAGGTCCATCGCGGGCGTGCCGACGCGGGTCTTGCGGAAGGCATCGGCGACGCGCGCGACGAAGGTTTCGTAGATGTCCTTCTGCACGAGCAGGCGGCTGCCGGCCGAGCATGTCTGCCCGGTGTTCTGGACGATCGCGCGCACCACGAAGGGCAGGGCCGCGTCGAGATCTGCGTCGGAGAAGATGAGCTGCGGCGACTTGCCGCCGAGTTCGAGCACGCACGGCACGTGGTTGCGCGCGGCCGCGGCCTGCACGAGCTGGCCGACTTCGGTGGAGCCCGTGAAGCTTATGAAGTTCACGCCCGGGTGCGAAGTGAGCGCGGCACCGGCGATCTCGCCGAGGCCTGTCACGACGTTGAGCGCGCCGGGCGGCAGGCCCGCTTCGAGCGCGAGTGCGGCGATGCGCACGCATGAGAGGCACGCGTCTTCCGACGGCTTGAGCACGGCCGCGTTGCCGGCGGCGAGCGCGGGCGCGATCGTGCGGCCCATCTGCTGCGCGGGGTAGTTCCACGGAACGATATGGCCCGTGACGCCGTGCGGTTCGCGCAGCACGCTCACCGAATAGCCGTCGAGGAAGGGGATCACCTGGCCGTGCAGCTTGTCGGCGGCGGCACCGTAGAAGTCGAAATAGCGCGCGGTCACGCGGATGTCGTTGCGCGCGACGGTGATCGTCTTGCCCGTGTCCTGCGCCTCGATCCACGCGAGTGCCTCGACGTTGTCCTCGATGAGGCGGCCGAGCTTCTGGAGGATGCGTCCGCGTTCGGCGGCCGGCGTGCGTCCCCACGTGCCGTCGAGCGCGGCCTGCGCGGCGCGCACCGCGCGATCGATGTCGTCGGCCGTGCCGGCGGCGATGTGTGCGAACACCGCGCCCGTGCTCGGGTCGATCATCGGCAGCGTCTCGCCGGTGGATGCCGCGACGGAGCGACCGTCGACGAGATGCTGGTACGGAGCGGATTGCGGAGCGTTCATGGGCGTGATTCGCGCGATCGGAAGTGAGGGCCGCGATCGTAGGAGCCATGTGCCGCAGGATGAATCGCCGATCCGGCAAGGCCGGTTCACGAATCGCGAAGACGCGCGCGCGGTCCGAAACGGCGCGCGATGGCGACGCCGAAAAGAAAACGGGCACCTGTATAAGGTGCCCGCGAAAGTCATGTACGCAACTCGCTGTCGCGCGAATCCGGGAGGAGGGTCTTCACCGCGCGACAGCACCGCGAGTATCCGGAAACGGCGTGCGCGGCGGAATGCGAATCGGGTCAAGGCGTCATCGCGGCCGGCGAAGGCCGCGGCGATCGCGCGATCGTCCGGCATGTTCCGGACGGGGGACATCTGCTGCGACGTTGCCATGCGCAGCTACGGGCGTGGAACCCCGACCTCGCCACCGCGGCGATCGTGCGTGAGCGTGTCGACGAGACTCTTCGCGACGGTGGGCAGCAGGTCGTAGTTGCGCACGCAGACGTACATGCGCCGCGTCGCCCAGACGTCGGTGAGCTGCACCATCCGCAACCGCAGCGCGGTCAGCATCGGCTTCGCGGCGCCCTCCGGCAGGATGCCGATGCCCATGCCCGCACTGACCATCTTGCATAGCGCGGCGAAGCTTCTGACCTGCACGCGCAGGCGCAGCGGCTTGTGCGCGACGGCGGCCTGATCCTGCAGCAGCCGCGAGATCGCGTTGCCCGCATCGAGGCCGACGAAATCGTGATCGAGCAGCGTGGAGAACGGCACGCGCTTGTCCTTCAGTGCGTGCGCGCGCGGCAGGATCGCGACGAGCTGGTCGGTCGCGTACTCGAAGGCCTGGAGGCCGTCCATCGGCGCGCCTTCCAGCACGACGCCGACGTCGGTCGCGCCTTCGCGCAGGCCTTCCAGGATCTCGCCGCTCGGTCGCTCTTCGAGCGCGATCGACACGCCGGGCACCTTCGCGGCGAATCCGGCGAGATCGTCCGCGAGGAACTGCGCGATGGCCGACTGGTTCGCCTGCAACCGCACGTGCCCGCGATGCCCTTTCGCGTGTTCGGACAGCTCGGTCTGCATCTCGTTGATCTGCCCGAGCACGCGGCGCACGTGGTACAGCGCGACGCGGCCCGCGGGCGTCAGCTCGGCGCCGCGCGACGAGCGTTCGAGGAGCTTCACGCCGAGGTGATGTTCGAGGAGGCTCAGCCGCCGGCTCGCGGCCGCGAGCGCGATGTGGCTCGTCTCGGCGGCGCGCGTGATGCTGCGCAGTTCCGCGACGCGGGCGAACAGCATGAGGGAGACGAGGTCGGGCAGCATGTCGGGACTCCGGGGCGATGCGCGCGGACGGGCCGTCAGAACGACCGCGGCATCCCCAGCATGTGCTCCGCGACGTACGACAGGATCAGGTTCGTCGAGATCGGCGCGACCTGGTAGAGGCGCGTCTCGCGGAACTTGCGTTCGACATCGTATTCGCACGCGAAGCCGAAGCCGCCGTGGTACTGCAGGCAGGCGTTCGCGGCTTCCCACGAGGCCTTCGCCGCGAGGTACTTCGCCATGTTCGCCTCGGCGCCGCACGGCTCGTGCGCATCGAAGAGCGCGCAGGCCTTCCAGCGCATGAGGTTCGCCGCCTCGATCTCGATGAACGATTCCGCGATCGGGAACTGCACGCCCTGGTTCTGTCCGATGGGCCGGCCGAACACGACGCGCTCGTTCACGTACTTCGTGACCTTGTCGATGAACCAGTAGCCGTCGCCGATGCACTCCGCGGCGATCAGCGTGCGCTCGGCGTTGAGCCCGTCGAGGATGTAGCGGAAGCCCTGGCCTTCCTCGCCGATGAGGTTCTCCGCGGGGATCTCGAGGTTCTCGAAGAACAGCTCGTTCGTCTCGTGGTTCACCATGTTCGGGATAGGCCGCACGGTG
>CAUJJX010000349.1 GCA_963205165.1 Pseudomonadota bacterium
ACGATCCTGGAGGTCGACCGCGCCGTGCACCAGGCGCTCGGCAGCGACGACTTCCCGACGGCGAACTTCGGCTACCCACTCGCCGGCAGCCTCCTGCCCTGGATCGACAAGGATCTCGGCAACGGCCAGAGCCGTGAAGAGTGGAAGGGCATGGCCGAGACCAACAAGATCCTCGGACTGCCTGCGGCGAAGATCCCGGTCGACGGGCTCTGCGTGCGCATCGGCGCGATGCGCTGCCACAGCCAGGCGCTCACGATCAAGCTCACCCGGGATGTGCCCCTCGACGAGATCCACGGGATGCTCGCCGACGCCCACGAGTGGGTGAGGGTCGTGCCGAACACGCGTGACGCCTCGCTCGCAGCCCTGACGCCTGCCGCGGTTTCGGGGCGGCTCGAAGTCCCGGTCGGGCGCCTGCGGAAGCTGCCAATGGGAGGCGACTACCTGACGGCCTTCACCGTCGGCGACCAGTTGCTCTGGGGAGCCGCCGAGCCGCTGCGCCGGATGCTGCGCATCGTCCTCGAACGGCAGGGCTGACCGTCGACCCTGCGATCGAGAGGTCGCAGGGTGTCTCCATCGTTGAATTCCGGGCTTCCGGGTCCACGCATCCCACTTGCGATCGACTCATGACAAGCGCGTGAAAATGGGTTGAAGTTTTCCCAAAATGCGCCGAAAAATGAGGCTCCAACAGGCGTTATGTGAGAGCGGGGTTTAGCTTGCAACCCTAACTCCATGATGTTAGTTTCCTTCCAAAGTCCAAGAGTCCGAGGGTGGCGCGGTGGGTAAAAGTGTGATTCGCGCGGCCGCCGCCGCGCTGGTGCTGTCGGTGGCATTCAATTCGGCAGACGCTGCCGGTCTGGGCCGACTGACGGTACTTTCCTCTCTGGGTCAGCCCTTCCGCGGCGAAGTGGATCTCGTCGCCGTCAAGAAGGACGAACTCGCCTCGCTGACCGCGCGCATCGCATCGCCAGACGCCTTCCGTCAGGCCGATCTGCCCTTCACCGCCTACATCTCGAATCTCAAGCTCACCATCGAGAAGCGGCCGAATGGCGATCCATATGTCAGGGTCACTGCCGCACAGCCTCTGAACGAGCCGTTCATCGACTTCCTGGTCGAAGTGAACTGGACCTCCGGCCGGTTGGTGCGTGCTTACACGGCGCTGCTCGATCCGCCTGCCGTGACCGAGACTGCCGCAGAAGCCCCGCCCGTCGTCGCGGCCGCAACCGTTGAACCGCCCGTTGCGCAGCCGGCCGCGAAGATCGAGCCGCCGGCAGAACCTCAGCCGAAGTCTGTCCCGGCCCCCGTCGAGGCGACCCGCGCGCCGGAGCCCGCGGCCGAACCCGCGCCGAGGGCGGAGCCTGCGCCGAGGGCGGAAGCGCCTGCAGTTGCGGCGCCCGAGGCCTCCACCGGGATGACCGGATCGTCGCCCGTCCCCGCCGAGCACAAGGTTCGTCGCGGCGACACGCTCGGAAAGATCGCACGCGCCAACAAGCCCGCCGACCTGTCGCTCGAGCAGATGCTCGTGCTTCTCTACCGCAACAATCCGGACGCGTTCGACGGCAAGAACATGAACCGCCTCCGGACTGGCCGCGTCCTTCGCATGCCCGATGCGTCCGAGGCCGGGACGGTCACGCCGGCCGAGGCGCACAAGGAAGTTCGCGTCCAGGCGGCCAACTGGAATGCCTACCGCGAGAAGCTTTCGGCCTTCGCTGCCGCGACGCCGGTGGCGGAAGAGTCCGGCGCGCAATCGGCTGCCGGCAAGATCACCAGCAAGGTCGAGGACAAGGTGCCCTCGCTGACCGAGGCCCCGAAGGAAGTCCTGAAGCTCTCGAAGGGTGAGCCGGCCAAGGATGCCAGGTCGCTCGAACGTGTCCGCAATCTCGAGGAAGAGGTTGCCGCGAAGGGCAAGGCCGTCAGCGACGCCAACGCTCGCGTCGGCCAGCTCGAGAAGCAGATCAAGGACATGCAGGCACTGGTCGAGCTGAAGAGCAAGAGCATGGCCGACATGCAGAAGCCTGCCGTGTCCGCCAAGCCCGTCGAGGCACCGCTGCCAATCCCCGCGCCGGCTGCCGTCAAGACGCCCGAGCCTGTCGCGCCGGCCAAGCCTGTCAAGCCGGGCGAGGCGCAGTCGCTGGTGCCCCCGGCTGCCGAATCCGCTGCGCCGCAATCGGACAAGACACCCGTTCCGGACCTCGCGCTGCCGCCGTCGGACTCCGCGCCCGCCGCAACGACCGACGCGACGATTCCGCCCGTCGGTACGCCGATCGAGCCGCCGAAGCCGGTCGTGAAGCGCAAGCCGTTCGTCCCGCCGCCCCCGCCCCCTCCTCCGAGCCTGATGGATCAGATCCTCGGCGAGCCGCTCTATCTCGCGGGTGGCGCTGCCATCATCGCGGCGCTCGGCGGACTCGGATTCCTGGGCTGGAAGCGTCGCCGTACTGCCGCTGCCGCACCGCACGAGGAGGCAACGCTCCCGCCCATCGAGGATTTCGTCCCGGCGGCGGCAGCCACGATTCCCGGCGGAACGCCCATCGACGTCCACGAGGACACCGAGCGGGCTGCCGAGGGTGTCGACGGCAGCGATCCGCTGGCTGAAGCCGACGTGTTCCTGATCTACGGCCGCGACGTGCAGGCCGAAGAGCGCCTCAGGGAAGCCATCGCTGCCCAGCCGATGCGCTACGAACTTCACGCGAAGCTTCTCGAGATCTACGCCAAGCGCGGCGACGCTCTGACCTTCGAGGCGGTCGCGAAGGACATCCAGATCGGCACCGGCGCACAGGGCGAACACTGGGAAAAGGCCGTCCGCCTCGGTTACGAGCTCGATCCCGGCAATCCGCGCTACGCCGCGGGCCGTCCGGAAGGCGAACTGACCGAACGCACGTTTCCCGGCTCCGAACAGACGCTCCAGATGCCGGCCTTCGGCGAAGAGAGCAAGACCGACCTCGACTTCAACCTCGGCTTCGACGAGGGTCCCCAAAGCGCATCCACCGACCTCGATCTCGGCGAACTCGGACAGACGCTCTCGCGCGAATCCGCCACCAGGACCGACATCGATCTGAGCGATCTCGGTGGCGGCTCGGACTTCGGCGAAGTGCTCGATCCGACGAAGACCATCGGTGGCTCGCCGGCAGACGCCGCGCGCGTCTCGACGATGCAGATGGAAGCCTTCGACCCCACGGCGTCTCTGGCCGCTCCCGAGACGGGCGATCTGCCGACCCTCCCCGGGATCTCGTCCGGTGCTGCGGCCGCTGCCGCCGACGACCTCGGGCTCGACTTCGACCTGGGTGATGCCGAGCCCGAGAATGCGCCCTCGATGTCCGCGGCCGACAGCAGTGCGCTCGACGACATCAGCTTCGATCTCAACACGCTCCAGCTCGATACGCCTCCGCTCGAGACGGCGGCTGCCGCCGAGGCGCAGACGCGATCCGGCCCGCCCGACCTCGATCTTTCGGGCATCAGCCTCGATCTGGGCGACAGCAGCGCGGCACCCGCCGGCAAGGACGAGAAGTGGTACGACGTGCAGACCAAGTTCGACCTCGCCAAGGCCTACCAGGAGATGGGGGATGCCGAGGGCGCCCGCGAAATTCTCCAGGAAGTTCTCGCCGAAGGCGACGCCGAACAGAAGTCTGCGGCCGAATCCCTCCTCACGAGTCTCGGCTAGCGCGCGGCCCATCGGGTCCTCACCTCGCATCGCACCGGCGCCGCTTCGAGCGGCGCCGTGCATTTCCGGACTCACCTCGGCCCGCGCCCTTCGATCCATGAGAATCGCCCTCGGTCTCGAGTACGACGGCAGTGCCTTCTGCGGCTGGCAGACGCAGCCGTCCGGCTGCGCAGTCCAGAATGCGCTGGAGACCGCGCTCTCACGGATCGCCGATCATCCGATCGCGACAGTCGCCGCCGGGCGCACCGATGCCGGCGTGCATGCGGGATGGCAGGTCGTCCACTTCGACACCGACGCGATCCGTCCGGAATCTGCCTGGGTCCGCGGCGTCAACGCCCTGCTGCCGCCCGCGGTGAGCGTGCTCTGGGCGCGGGAGATCGATTCCGCATTCCACGCGCGGTTCGATGCGATGTCGCGTGCGTACCGCTACCGGTTGCTGCCCCGTACGTCGCGTCCCGGCGTTCTGCACGGACACGTCGGCTGGTGGCACGGCCCGCTCGACATCGATGCCATGCAGACCGCGGCCCGGGCACTCGTCGGTGAACACGATTTCAGCGCGTTCCGCGCGGCGGAGTGCCAGGCGCGCACGCCCGTCCGGACCCTGCATCGGCTCGATGTCGGACCCGACGGCGACTGCATCCGGTTCGATCTCCGCGCGAACGCATTCCTGCATCACATGGTCCGCAACATCGTCGGTGCCCTCGTATACGTCGGCGCCGGCCGCTGGGAGCCCGGCGCCATCGCGACGCTGCTCGCTTCGCGCGATCGTCGTCTCGCGCCTCCGACGTTCGCGCCCGACGGGCTGAGCCTCGTCGGCGTGGAGTATCCGTCCCGGTACGGCCTGCCCGCTGCGCCCGAAATCCTGTCACCGTTCTGAAGGATCGATCGATGCCCGAACGCACCCGCATCAAGATGTGCGGCATCACCCGCGCCGAAGACGCTCTGGAGGCGGCCCGGCTGGGCGTCGATGCCCTCGGATTCATCTTCTACGCCGGCAGCCCGCGTCACGTGAAGATCGAGCGCGCCGCGTCGATCATCGCGGCCCTCCCGCCGTTCGTGACGACCGTCGGCCTCTTCGTCGATCCGACCGAGGACGAAGTCCGCGCCGTCCTGTCGACCGTGCCGCTCGACCTGCTCCAGTTTCACGGCAGCGAGACGCCGGCGTTCTGCGCGCGCTTCGGCCGTCCGTGGATGAAGGCAATCGCGGCGGCGCCGGGAGTCGATTTGCTACAATCCGCCGGCTTTTACGCGGGTGCCCGCGCGCTGCTCATCGACGCATTCGTGCCCGGTGTTCATGGCGGCACGGGCGTCCAGGCGGACTGGCATTCCATTCCGAAAGATTTTCCGATGCCCATCGTGCTTGCCGGCGGTTTGCACCCCGGCAACGTGGCCGATGCTGTTCGCACCGTGCGCCCCTGGGCGGTCGACGTGTCGAGCGGTGTCGAGCAGGCGAAGGGCATCAAGGCCCCACACAAGATGAGCGCATTCGTGCAAGGAGTTCGTGATGCAGATGCATGACCTGCCCGACAGCAAGGGGCACTTCGGTCCGTACGGCGGCGTGTTCGTTGCCGAGACCCTGATCCACGCGCTCGACGAGTTGCGGACCACGTACGAGTCGCTGCGTGCCGATCCGGATTTCGTCGCCGAGTTCGAATACGAACTGAAGCACTACGTCGGCCGGCCGAGCCCCGTCTACTTCGCGAAGCGCCTCACGGAAAAGTGCGGTGGGGCGCAGATCTGGCTCAAGCGCGAGGACCTGAATCACACGGGCGCGCACAAGATCAACAACACCATGGGCCAGGCGCTCGTCGCCCGACGCATGGGCAAGAAACGCATCATCGCCGAGACCGGCGCGGGCCAGCACGGCGTCGCGTCCGCCACCGTCGCGGCGCGCTTCGGCATGGAATGCATCGTCTACATGGGCATCGAGGACGTCCATCGCCAGGCGCAGAACGTCTACCGGATGAAGCTGCTCGGCGCGACGGTCGTGCCGGTCGAGAGCGGATCCCGCACGCTGAAGGACGCCCTCAACGAGGCCATGCGCGACTGGGTCACGAACGTCGAGGGCACGTTCTACATCATCGGCACCGTCGCCGGTCCGCATCCGTATCCGATGATGGTCCGCGACTTCAACGCAGTCGTCGGACGCGAACTGCTCACGCAGATGCCCGAGACGATCGGACGCCAGCCCGATGCGATCCTCGCGTGCGTCGGCGGCGGTTCGAACGCGATGGGCGCGTTCCACCCATACATCCCCCACGAGGAAGTCCGTCTGATCGGCGTCGAGGCCGGCGGCTTCGGCATCGCCACCGGCAAGCATGCGGCCACGCTGTGCGCCGGCCGGCCGGGCGTGCTCCACGGCAACCGCACCTACCTCATGCAGGACGAGAACGGGCAGATCATCGAGACGCACTCCATCTCGGCCGGCCTCGACTATCCGGGCGTCGGCCCCGAGCACGCATGGCTGAAGGACACCGGTCGCGCCGAATACGTCTCGATCACCGACGAGGAAGCGCTCGAGGCCTTCCACCTGATGTGCCGCCTGGAAGGCATCATCCCGGCGCTCGAATCGAGCCACGCCGTCGCCCACGCGATGAAGATGGCGCGCGACATGTCGAAGGACAAGGTGCTGCTGGTCAACCTCTCCGGCCGCGGCGACAAGGACATGAACACGGTGGCGACGCATTCGGGGCTGACGCTGTAAGGCGCCGTGTCGCGGCGCCCGTCCGTCGGGCCCGCGACGCATCCCCCGACCGACCCCTCCAACGCTCACGATTCACGGATCCATCCCGCACATGTCCCGCATCTCCGCCACATTCGAAAGACTCCGCGCCAGCGGCCGCAAGGCGCTGATCCCGTTCGTCACCGCCGGCGACCCCGACAAGGCGAGCGCCGTTCCGATCATGCATGCGCTCGTCGACGCGGGTGCCGACATCATCGAACTCGGCGTGCCCTTCTCGGATCCGATGGCCGACGGCCCGACGATCCAGCGCGCGAGCGAGCGTGCCCTGAAGGTCGGAACCTCGCTGCGCGACGTGCTCGGCTTCGTGAGCGAATTCCGCACAAAGAACGCGACGACGCCCGTCGTCCTGATGGGGTACGCGAATCCGGTCGAGGCCATGGGCCTCGAGAAGTTCACGGCGGCGGCTGCGGACGCCGGGGTCGACGGCGTGCTCGTCGTCGACTACCCGCCCGAGGAAAGCGAGGCCCTGACCGCGCAGCTGCGCGCGCGCAATCTCGACTCGATCTTCCTGCTGTCGCCGACCACCGACGAAGCCCGCATGGAAAGCGTCGGTCGCCTCGCGACCGGCTACGTCTACTACGTCTCGCTGAAGGGCGTGACGGGTGCGGCGAGCATCGACCTCACCGAAGTCGCCGAGAAGATCCCGCAGATCCGCAAGCACGTGAAGTTGCCGATCGGCGTCGGCTTCGGCATCCGCGATGGCGAGACGGCGCGTGCCATCGCCGGCATCTCCGACGCCGTCGTGATCGGCAGCCGCCTCGTCCAGGAGATCGAATCGTCGCCGCACGACAAGCTGCTCGCGAATCTCGGCAGCCTCGTGGCCGGCATCCGCAAGACGATGGACGCCTGAGCCCCGTGCGATGCCTGAACGCCGCCTCGCGGCCGACCCACTGGAGGGCCTGACATGAGCTGGTTGCAGAAGCTGCTTCCGCCCAAGATCAAGCGCAGCGCGGGGACCATCCGCAAGGCCGTTCCCGAGGGCCTCTGGTCCAAGTGCGAAGTCTGCGAGACGGTCCTCTACCGCGCGGACCTCGAGAAGAATCTCGGCGTCTGCCCGAAGTGCTCGCACCACATGCGCCTCACGGCGCGCGAGCGGCTCGACTACTTCCTCGACGCCGACGGACGCTTCGAGATCGGGGCCGAGGTCGTGCCCGTCGACTTCCTGAAGTTCGTCGACAGCAAGCGCTACGTCGAACGCCTCCAGCAGGCACAGGCCGATACCGAGGAAGAGGACGCCCTCGTCGTCATGCAGGGCGCCGTGCGCAACATTCCACTGGTCGTCGCGTCCTTCGAGTTCCGCTTCCTCGGCGGCTCGATGGGGTCCGTCGTCGGCGAGCGTTTCGTGCGCGGCGTCCACACGGCCGTCGAGCAGAACATGCCGTTCGTGTGCTTCGCCGCGAGCGGCGGTGCGCGCATGCAGGAAGGCCTCACGTCGCTCATGCAGATGGCCAAGACGACGGCTGCGCTCACCCGCCTGTCGCGGTGCCACCAGCCGTTCATCTCGGTGCTGACCGATCCGACGATGGGTGGCGTGTCCGCGAGCTTTGCGTTCCTGGGCGATGTCGTGATCGCCGAGCCCAATGCGCTCGTCGGATTCGCCGGTCCGCGCGTGATCGAGCAGACGGTCCGCCAGACCCTGCCCGAAGGTTTCCAGCGTGCCGAGTTCCTGCTCGAGCACGGCGCCGTCGACATGATCGTCGACCGTCGCGAGCTCCGCGATCGCATCGCGAGCATGCTGGCCATCCTCACGGCGCAGACCGCGCCGCAGTGATCCACGGACCCGGCCGCCGTCGCGCGGCCGGTCCGTCCTCACGATGACATCCGATCCGCAAGCCACCGGCGTGGCGCGGCTGCCCGTCGATCTCGACGGCTGGCTGCAGTACATCGAAAGCCGGCACGCGAAGTCCATCGACATGGGCCTCGATCGCGTGCGCGCCGTCCGCGACCAGCTCGGGCTCGCACCGGTCTTTCCGGTCATCACCGTCGGCGGGACCAACGGCAAGGGCTCGACGTGCGCAATGCTCGAGGCGATCCTCGATGCGGCCGGCTTCCGGGTCGGCTGCTACACGAGCCCGCACCTGATCCGGTACAACGAGCGTGTCCGGGTCGGGCGAACCCCGGTGGACGACGATGCACTGTGCGCTGCCTTCGCGGCGGTCGAGTCCGCACGCGGTGATGTGCCGCTCACGTACTTCGAATTCGGCACGCTGGCCGCCGTCCGGCACTTCCAGCAGGCAGGCGTCGACGTCGCGATCCTCGAGGTCGGGCTCGGCGGGCGCCTCGATGCCGTCAATGTGTTCGATGCCGACTGTGCCGTGATCACGTCCGTCGGCATCGACCACGTCGACTACCTCGGACCCACGCGCGAGAGCATCGGATTCGAGAAGGCGGGCATCGTCCGGACCGGGCGTCCCGTCGTCGTCGCCGAGCAGGATCCGCCGGCGACCCTCGTGGACCACATCCGGACGGTCGGCGCGCAGCCGCTGTTCGCGGGCGTCGACTTCCGGGCGATCGACGAGGGTACGCAATGGCGCTACGACGGCCCCGGCGGACTTCGCGCCGGCCTGCCGTGGCCCGCGCTGCGCGGTGCGTACCAGATCGGCAATGCGGCGGCGGCCATCACGGCCCTCGATGCGCTGCGTGATCGCTGCCCCGTCTCGACGGGCGCACTCCGTGAAGGTCTCACGACCGTGGCACTGCCCGGGCGCTTCCAGGTGCTGCCGGGGCGCCCGGTCACGATTCTCGACGTGGCGCACAACCCGCACGCGGCGCAGTGTCTCGCCGGGGCGCTCGGCGCGATGGAGATCACCGGCAAGACCCACGCCGTCTTCGCGATGCTGGGCGACAAGGACATCGCGGGCGTCGCGCGGCTCGTCAAGCCGCACGTCGATCGCTGGTACCTGGCCCCACTGCCCGGTCCGCGCGGCACCGATCCCGAGGACCTCGCGCGGGCGCTCGATGAGGCGGAGGTGCTCGACGCCGTCGAACGCCACGCGTCGGTCGCCGAAGCATTTGCGGCAGCGCGGGATGCGGCGCGACCGGATGATAGAATTCTCGTCTTCGGATCCTTCCTGACGGTGGCGGCTGCCCTTGATTTCCTGCGCCGCGCCGGCACCTGACACACTCCATGGCCAAACCCATCACCGACGACGAAATCCAGCTTCGCAAGCGCGCCCGCCGCCGCCTCGTGGGGGCCATCGCGCTCGTGCTCGTCGTCGTGGTGGTGCTGCCGTGGCTCGTCGACGACGAACCGCCACCGCAGCTGAAGAACGTCGACATCAGCATTCCGCCGGTCGACTCCGCAGATCGCAAGTTCCCGCCCGCTGCCCCTGTCGGCGAGCCGCTTGCCGCGGCACCGGGCGAAGCTGCTGCGCCAGCCCCGGAAGCGCAGACCGCACCCGCAGCTGAATCTGCGCCGACGACTCCCGTGCCGGCGTCGCAGCCCGACGCAGTCGCATCGGTGAAGTCGGACGTGGCGCCCTTGTCTCCCAAGGCGAAGCCGGTCGTCGAGACACCGACGGAACCCAAGCCCGACGCGAAGCCTGTCTCCAGGCCCGAATCGAAGCCTGCGACCGCCAAGGGATTCATCATGCAGATCGGTGCGTTCTCGACCGCCGCGAAGGCGAAGCAGGTGCAGCAGCAGTTGAAGAGCGCCGGCGTGCCGTCGTACATCGAACCCGTCGAGACACCGACCGGCACGCGCCACCGCGTGAAGGCAGGGCCGTTCGCATCGAACGAGGCCGCGCTGAAGGCGCGCGAGAAACTCCAGGCGGCGAAGCTGGCCCAGGGCGACCCGAAGGTCGTGCCGGTCGGCCAGTGATCCCCCGGGCCCCTTTGCGATGACCTGGTTCGACCTCGCGGTGTTCGTCGTGCTCGGCGTGTCCGTGCTGCTGGGCGTGATGCGCGGACTCGTGAAGGAACTGATGGCGCTGGGTTCCTGGATCCTCGCGTTCCTGCTCGCGAAACAGTTCGCGGAGTCGGCCGCTGCCTTCATGCCCGCGGCACTGAGCCCGGCGGAACTGCGGCTCGCCGCGGGCTTCGTGATCGTGCTGTTCGGCGCGCTCGTGCTGTTCTGGGTCGCGACACTGCTCATGACCGAAGCGGTCAAGGCGGCCGGCCTGGGCAGCGCGAACCACGTGCTGGGTGGAATGTTCGGATTCGTCCGGGGTGTGCTGATCGTTACGATTGCCGTCATGGTGGCGAGCCTCACTTCGGTGCCGAAGCATCCCGGCTGGCGCAATGCCTGGCTGTCGCCGCCATTCGAGGCGCTGGCCCTCGCGGCGCGTCCGTGGCTGCCGACCATGCTGGGCAGCAATTTCAAGTTCGATACGGATTGATCGATTGGCCGCGTGCGCGCGGGTTACGCAAGGCACGCCGGCGCATCCGGCAGCCGGGTTCAGGAGGCAGGGCGATGTGCGGGATTCTCGGAGTAGTGGCCACGACGCCAGTGAACCAGTTGCTGTACGACGGCCTGCTGGTGCTTCAGCACCGCGGGCAGGATGCCGCCGGCATCGTCACGGCGCAGGGCAGCGCATTTCACATGCACAAGGGAAGCGGACTCGTGCGCGACGTGTTCCGCACGCGCGACATGCGCAACCTGCAGGGCACCGTCGGGATCGGCCACTGCCGTTATCCGACGGCAGGCTCCGCGTACAACGCGGCGGAGTCGCAGCCCTTCTATGTGAACTCCCCGTTCGGCATCGTCCTCGGCCACAACGGCAATCTCACGAACGCCGAACAGCTGAAGCGCGACCTGTTCCGCCAGGACTTCCGGCACGTCAACACGAATTCCGATTCCGAGGTGCTGCTGAACGTGCTCGCGCACGAACTGCAGGAGAACGCCCACGGCTTCAGGCTCGATCCGGACACGATCTTCAAGGCCGTCGAGGGTGTGCACCGGCGCTGCCGCGGTGCGTACGCCGTGGTGGCGAGCATCGCCGGGTTCGGCCTGCTCGCCTTCCGTGATCCGTACGGCATCCGGCCGCTCGTGATCGGCCAGGCGCAGACCGAGCACGGCGTCGAATACCTCGTGGCGTCCGAGAGCGTTGCCCTCGATGCGCTGGGCTACAAGCTGAGGCGCGATGTGGCGCCGGGCGAGGCGATCCTGGTCGACTTCGAGGGCAACCTCCACAGCCGGCAGTGCGCGCAGAACCCGTCGCTGAATCCGTGCCTCTTCGAGTACGTCTACCTCGCGCGGCCCGATTCCGTGATCGACGGCATCTCGGTCTACGAGACCCGCCTGCGGATGGGCCAGAGCCTCGCCAAGAAGATCAAGCGCGACCATCCGAACCTGAAGATCGACGTCGTGATCCCGATCCCGGACTCGAGCCGGCCGTCCGCGATGGAGCTCGCCAACGACCTCGGCGTCGCTTACCGCGAGGGCTTCATCAAGAACCGCTACATCGGCCGCACCTTCATCATGCCCGGCCACGCCGTCCGCCGGAAATCCGTGCGCCAGAAGCTCAACGCGATCGGCATGGAGTTCAAGGGCAAGAACGTGCTGCTCGTCGACGACTCGATCGTGCGCGGCACCACGAGTCGCGAGATCGTGCAGATGGCGCGCGAGTCCGGCGCCAACCGCGTCTTCTTCGCGTCGGCCTCGCCGCCCGTGCGCTACCCGAACGTCTACGGCATCGACATGCCGACCTCGAGCGAACTGATCGCCAACGGCCGCACCGATGCCGAGATCGCCGCCGAGATCGGCGCCGACTGCCTCATCTACCAGGATCTCGATGCGCTGCTCGCGGATGTGAGTTCCGTGAACCCGAAGGTCACGAGCTTCGAGACGTCGTGCTTCAGCGGCGAGTACGTGACCGGCGACGTGACGCCGGAGTACCTCGCGGGCGTGGAGGCCGAGCGCAACGACGATTCCCTCGCGCGGCAATCGTCGTCCGTGACGCAGCTCGATCTCAATCTCGTCGAGGCAGGATGACCGCCTCCGGATGAGCGGTTAGACTTTCACCAGTCGCCCGTGAGGGCGACGGCGCCGATTTGATCCCAGCTTGCGGGCGCCTAACGAAATGCGGCTAAAGCGTGACGAATGAAAGACCCGTTCGTGCGCGAGCCGATCGGGTCTTTTTCATTGCAGGGGGCCACAGCCCATGACGACCAAGCCATACGACATCGACACCCTCGGCGTGCGCGCCGGTGTCCACCGTTCGCCCCTCGGCGAACACGCCGAAGCCCTCTTCCTCACCTCCAGCTTCGTGTTCGAGAGCGCCGCCCAGGCCGCGGCGCGTTTCGCCGGCGAGGACGACGGATTCGTCTACTCGCGCTACACCAACCCGACCGTGCAGATGTTCGAGGAACGCCTCGCTGCGCTCGAAGGTGCCGAATGCGCTGTCGCGACATCGTCCGGCATGGCGGCGATACTCGGATGCGTGATGGGCCTCATGAAGGCCGGCGAGCACATCGTTGCGTCGCGCAGCCTCTTCGGTGCCACGCTGCAGCTGTTCAACAACCTGCTCGGCAAGTTCGGCATCGAGGTCACGTATGTCCCGCTGGACGACGCGGCTGCATGGGCCGCCGCGGCTCGTCCGAACACGCGACTCTTCTTCGTCGAGTCGCCATCGAATCCGCTGATGGAGATCGCCGACATCGGCGCCATCGCCGACATCGCCCACGCGGCCGGCGCACTGCTCGTCGTCGACAACTGCTTCTGCTCGCCCGCGATCCAGCGTCCCATCGAACTGGGCGCGGACATCGTCGTCCACTCGGCGACGAAGTATCTCGATGGCCAAGGGCGCGTGATGGGCGGTGCGGTCGTCGGTCGGCGGAAAGTCGTGTTCGATCCGCTGACGACGTTCCTGCGCAACGCCGGCGCGACGCTGAGTCCGTTCAACGCGTGGGTCGTGCTGAAAGGCCTGGAAACATTGAAGATCCGCATGGACGCCCAGTCCGCCGCGGCACTGTCACTCGCGACGTGGCTCGAGGCGCATCCGCGCGTGAAGCGTGTGCACTACCCGGGGCTCGCGTCGCATCCGCAGCACGCGCTCGCGATGCGGCAGCAGCGCACGGGCGGCGCGATCGTGTCGTTCGAGGTGGACGGCGGACGCGACGCGGCGTGGCGCGTCGTCGACAACTGCCAGCTCGTGTCGATCACGGCGAATCTCGGCGACACGAAGAGCACGATCACGCATCCCGCGAGCACGACGCACGGTCGGCTGAAGCCGGAAGTGCGCGCCGCTGCGGGCATCGTCGAGGGACTGCTTCGAGTTTCCGTCGGACTCGAATCGGTCGCCGATCTTCAGTCCGATCTGGCGCGAGGACTGGACGGGAAGTGATGCGGTGGTGCGTCGCGCCCGCATCTGCGAGCCGTGCGCACGAACGATCGTGATGCCACGTGGATCGCCTACGGCATCGCGGACGGCAGCGTGATCGTCTCGCCCGTGATGCCGAAGGTGCCCCAGCCCTGGTGATGCAGCGTGCGCGGATGCGCGCACGAACGGTCCAGCCACGCCTTCACGACTTCGAGCACGAAGAAGTTGTACGCGGTGACCATGCGGGTGTCGACGACACGGCATTCGAGGTTCGCGTAACACTCCGCGATGCGTGGCGCGGTGACCTTCGATGCCTTCTGCCGCGTCAGGCCGAAGGTTGCGAACTTGTCGATGTCGCGCCCCGACGTGTTGCCGATGCCGACGACCTGCGTGGCGAGATCGTCTGTCGGGATGTTGATGACGCATTCCTGCGTCGCCTTCAGCGTGGCGAATGAGGCATTGCGGTTGCTGACGACGCAGCCCACGAGCGGTGGCGCGAACTCCAGCATCGTGAGCCACGACATCGCCATCACGTTCGACCGGCCGTCGCGCGCGGTGGTGAGCAGCACGACGGGGCCGGGTTCCAGCAACTGGTACACGCGGGACAACGCGAGTGATCGTTTCATGGTCGCGCTGCCCCGGATGCGGTGATGGCGGTTACTCGATGCCGAGCAGTTCCACCTCGAACACGAGCGTCGCGTTCGGCGGGATCACGCCGCCTGCGCCGCGTGCACCGTAGCCGAGGTTCGGCGGGATCGTCAGCTTGCGCACGCCGCCGACCTTCATGCCTTGCACGCCCTCGTCCCAGCCGGCGATGACCTGGCGCTGGCCGAGGCCGAATTCGAACGGTTCGTTGCGGTCCTTGCTGGAATCGAACTTCGAGCCGTCGGTGAGCCAGCCCGTGTAGTGGACGCTGACGTACTGGCCGGCAGCGGCGACGTCGCCTTCGCCGATCGTGATGTCGTCGATGACGAGGCCGCTGGCCGTGGTGGTGGAGGACATGGGTGGAGTCTCGCTGGTTGGGAAAGCCGGGATTCTACCGAGGGCGCCGCGCGGGTCGCACCTTGCCCATGCGGTGAATGGCGTCGCGCCCGATGCGCGGGGCGTCCGGCCTGGCAGCGTCCGGCGTACTGCCGCTGTCCGATTCAGTCGAGCGGCAGCGCCACGCGCGTCGCGCCCGACGCATCGATCCGCAGGGCTTCGGCAAGATCGTCGCGCCAGTCCGCCAGGACCCAGCGCTCGCAGCGATGGCCGTCGACGAAGTGTTCGTGCGTCGCGGGGCGATGCGTGTGACCGTGGATCAGTCGGGCGTGGTCGTGAGTGCGGAACGCTTCGGCGACGGCGTCGGGCGAGACGTCCATGATGTCGTTCGCCTTCAGCTGCTTCTCGCGCTCGCTCGCGGCCCGTGTCGCACCGACCTGCTGCTTGCGCATTGCGACCGGCAGCGAGAGGAACTGCTGCTGCACTGCCGGGTTGCGCACCTGTTTCCGGAATGCCTGGTACGCGATGTCGTCGGTGCAGAGCGTGTCACCGTGCATCAGCAGCGTCGGCGTGCCGTGGAGATCGACGACCACCGGATCGTCAACGAGCGTCGCGCCGCTGGCATCCGCGAAGGCGCGAGCGATCAGGAAGTCGCGGTTGCCGGCCATGAAGAACACCGGGACGCCCGCGTCCGCGAGGGCCCGCAGCGCAGTGCACACATCGTGGTTGATCGGTTCGTCGACGGTGTCGTCGCCGACCCAGAATTCGAAGAGGTCGCCGAGGATCCACAGCGCCTGCGCGGCCGGTGCCGTCTCGCGACAGAAGCGCAGGAAGCGGGCGGTGATGGCGGGGCGTTCCGGCGAGAGATGCAGGTCGCTGATCAGCAGCGTGTGCCCGGAACGGGGATCGGCGACAGGTCGGGTCATGGATGGTGCGTGTGATCGCGGGCCGCGGGATCGGTCGTCGCCGATCGACCCCGCGGCCCGGCAGGTCGGATCGATTACTCGACGATCTCGGCGGACTTGATGATGACGTCGTCCAGCGGGACATCGCCGTGCATGCCGCGCGTGCCCGTCGAGACCTTGCGGATCTTGTCGACGACGTCCTGACCACCGACGACGCGACCGAACACGCAGTAGCCGTAACCCTGCGGTGTCGCCGACTTGAAGTTCAGGAAGTCGTTGTCCGACACATTGATGAAGAACTGCGCGGAGGCCGAGTGCGGATCGGGTGTCCGGGCCATCGCGACGGTGTACGCGGCATTCTTCAGGCCGTTGTCGGCCTCGTTCTTCACGGTCTCGCGCGTCGGCTTCTGCTGCATGCCGGGTTCGAAGCCGCCACCCTGGATCATGAATCCGTCGATCACGCGGTGGAAGATCGTGTTGTCGTAGTGGCCGCTCTTCACGTACTCGAGGAAGTTGGCGACGGTGAGCGGCGCCTTCGCGGCGTCGAGCTCGAGCGTGATTTCGCCGAGCGTGGTGGTGAGCTTGATCATGATCGGTGCCTCAGTTGTTGATGATGCGCATGTCCTCGATCACCACGTCGGATGTCGGGACGTTCTCGTGGGGTCCGCGGTTACCGGTGGGGACGGCGAGGATGGATTCGGTGACTTCCATGCCCTTCACCACCTGCCCGAACACGGCGTAGCCCCAGCCGCGCGGGTTCGGTGCGCGATGGTCGAGGAAGGGGTTGTCGGCGACGTTGATGAAGAACTGCGCCGTCGCGGAATGGGGCTGGTTCGTGCGCGCCATCGCGAGGGTGCCCATCGTGTTCCTGAGGCCGTTGTTCGCTTCGTTGCGGATCGCGGCGCGGGTGGGCTTCTCCTTGAACTCCGTCGAGAAGCCGCCGCCCTGGATCATGAAACCCGCGATGACGCGGTGGAAGATCGTGCCGTTGTAGAAGCCATCCTTCACGTACTGCAGGAAATTGGCGACGGTCTCGGGCGCCTTGTCGGCGAAGAGCTCGATGGTGATCGTGCCCTTGTTCGTCTTCATCTCGACCGTGGGGCCGGCGATCGCCGTGCCGACGGACGTGAGGACGATGGCGAGCGCCGCCACGGTGCTGCGGACGAGTTTCATGCGGATCTCCTGGAATCTGGATAAGGACGGAACGCGGACGAACGAAGTGTTGGCAGACCCTAGGCAGCGCCTTCGTGGACGATCTTCCAGTGACCGCCTTCGCGCATCCAGTAGAGGCGCTTCCGCATCACGTTCGAGAGATTGTTGCTGCGGTAGTCCTGCGTGAACGTCACGACGGCCAGCGGTTGCTGGCCCGGGTAGAGGAACATGCTGACCTCGTCCAGCTTGACCTTCGCCCATTCCTTGCCGGCGTTGACCTGGCGTTTCTGCGCAGCCCATTCGGCCAGCTTCGTCGAGCCGCTCGAGAACGACGGCGCGTAGTGGCCGAGATAGTTGTCGGTCGCGAGGCTTTCCCAGTCCTTGCGCCAGCGTTCGACGGCGCCCTCGAGTTCGACGCGGTCGTTCGAGAGGTCGCCGCGGTCGACCCACTCGATGCCCGACGCGATGATCACCGGCGTGATGCCGGTCTGGAGATCGCGTGCGATGAGTTCGAGGTCCTGGTTGGTCAGCACGACGCAGCCGTCGGACGCCCGCGGCGGACGGCTGTACGTGTCGCGCGGCGTGCCGTGCAGCCAGATGCCGTGGCCGTCGCGACCGTTGCGGCGGTCCCATTCGTTCGGATAGCTGATCGGATACGCGCCCGAACCGTAGAAGTCGCCGAGGCGGTTGCGCGGCAGGTTGGCCGTCACGTGATAGACGCCGAGCGGCGTGCGCTTGTCGCCCTCGCGGACCTTGTCGGTGCCGTTCTTGCCGATCGTGATGTAGTAGTCGGCGACGTAGCGGGGGCCGTCGGCGGTGTTCTCGAAGATGAAGAGCGTCGAGCGTGCGGTGTCGACGACGACCGCGTGCTTCTGTTCCGGGGCCATCTTCAGCAGGTAGCGCGGCACGCGGTCTGTGGGCGCGGGCGTCTGCAGCCGCTGCAGGCGCGCCAGCGCTTCCTCGCGCAGATCGGAGACCTTCTCGGCGGGCGCGTCGGGTGCGCTGCCGATTGTCGAGATCGGACGCGACCGGGCCATGAGCAGGTCGCCCTTGATGAGCTGTGCGAGCCGGAAGTTCGGGTTGGCCTCGAGGAGGCGGTCGAGCTGCTCGGTGGCCGCGGCGATGCGGTTCGCGCTGATGTCACGCAGGATCGCGCCGAGCATCGCTTCCGGGCCCTGGCCGAGTGCGAGGCGGTGTTCGACGCCGCGCGTCGCATGCATCGGTTTGCCGCCCATGGCCATCGTGTCGGCCGTGAGGCAGGTGGCCACGGTGACCGCAGCCACGACGGCGAGACTTCCGGACCAGACGTGGTTCGCGCGCCGGGTCATCGACCGATGTCTTCCTGCTGGATGAGCCAGCGGCCGTTCACGCGGACGAGGGTCATGCGCTTCATCCCGCTGGTCTTGAGCGAATCCGATCGGTAGCTCTGGCGGAAGGTCACGACGGCTTCTTCCGGTCGCGCGAAGGTGACCTTCGGGTTCTGGATCTGCACGCTGATCTTCCGCCCCTTGGCGATGCGTTCGCGACGGGCGTGTTCCCAGGCGCTGCGGTTCTGGCCGGCCGGCACCTTGAACGACGGCGCGTAGAAACTGAGATAACTCTTTGCATCGCCGGCAGACCACGCACGGGCCCAGGCGTTCAGCGCGCGCACGACATCGTTCTGCGGATCGGGCGCGTCCTTGGCCTTGCCGGACGCGTTGCCTTCGGCTGCGACGACCGGTTTCGCCGGAGCGGGTGGTACGGCCGCGGCGACGGCGGCGGGCGGCGTGCTGGTCGCGGGCACCGTCGTGTTCGGCAGCGCAGGGACGCCGACGGGCTCACCGACGCCGGTCTTCACGAGCGGCTGGGCGAGGCCCGGCTTCTGGGAGAAGAGTTCGCGCACGAGTGCGAGCTTGGCGCGCGCCGTCGAGTTGCTGGAGTCGAGCTGGAGGGCCTTGTCGTAAGCCTCGCGGGCCATCTTTGCGTAGATGTCGCCGAGGTTCTCGTGCGCCGTCGCGTAGCTCGGATGGGTCCGGATGGCGAGTTCGAGGGCCTTGCGCGCCTTGTCGTCCTGACCCTGCGCGGCGTACAGCACGGCGAGGTTGTTGTACGGCTCGGGGAGTTCCGGGAATTCCTCGGTGAGCGCCGTGAACACCTTGATGGCGTCCGGCTGGCGGCCGAGTTCCGTGTAGATCACGCCCTTGAGAAAGCGGGCGCGGGCGTCCTTCGGCTGCTTCGAGAGCACGGCGTCCACGCGGTCCATGGCACCGGAGAGGTTGCCCTGGCCGAGGAGGCGTCGAGCCTCCTGGAAATCGTCGGTGACCGCATGCGCCGGAAGGAGCGAGAAGAGGGATAAAGCCAGGCAGGCGAGGGCGCCGCTAAACCGAGTCATCGTGCTATGCTTTTTCTGAAGACTTGCTGTTATCTTACTGTTATATTGACGTAAATCGGCCCGAAAACAAGCGTCATCTTAGCAACAACGAGGGCCGCGCGACAATTCCGACGTGCATTTCCGGGGGGGTGGACGCGCCGGCAACGACGACCGGGCTCCGCAGGCCCGGCATTGTGCCCCAACCTCCGAAGATCCACCCGCCAAGATGCTCCGCATCCACAACAGCCTGAACCGAGAAAAGCAGGATTTCGTCCCCATCCGTCCGGGCGAGGTCCGGATGTACGTCTGCGGGATGACCGTCTACGACTTCTGCCACGTGGGCCACGCCCGCGTCATGGTCGTGTTCGACACCGTCGTCCGCTGGCTGCGCTGCCAGGGATGGCACGTCACGTACGTCCGCAACATCACCGACATCGACGACAAGATCATCCGGCGGGCCGCGGACGCCGGCGAACCGATCGATGCGCTCACCGGCCGGTTCATCCAGGCGATGAACGAGGACGCCGCGGCGCTCGGCGTGATCCCGCCCGACCACGAACCGCGTGCGACCGACTCGATCCCCGGGATGCTCTCGCTGATCGGCCAGCTCGTCGAACGCGGCCTCGCCTACCAGGCGGCCAACGGCGACGTCTACTACTCCGTCCGCGACTTTCCCGGCTACGGCAAGCTGTCCGGCAAGTCGCTGGAAGATCTCCGCGCCGGCGAACGCGTCGACGTCGACACCAGCAAGCGCGACGCGCTCGACTTCGTCCTCTGGAAGTCCGCGAAGCCCGGCGAACCGCAATGGGATTCGCCCTGGGGTCCGGGCCGGCCCGGCTGGCACATCGAGTGTTCCGCGATGAGCGAGGCGCTGCTCGGTACGCACTTCGACATCCACGGCGGTGGCCAGGATCTCCAGTTCCCGCACCACGAGAACGAGATCGCGCAGTCCGAGGGCGCGCACGGTCACGACTTCGTGAACTACTGGATGCACAACGGCTTCGTGCGCGTCGACAACGAGAAGATGTCGAAGTCGCTCGGCAACTTCTTCACGGTCCGCGAGGTGCTCGCGAAGTACGACCCGGAGGTCGTCCGCTACTTCATCCTGCGCGCGCACTACCGCAGCCCGCTCAACTATTCCGACCAGCATCTCGACGACGCGCGCAGCGCGCTCACGCGGCTCTACACGGCGCTGAAGAACGTCCCGCCGTCGGACGTCGCGATCGACTGGTCCGACCCCGCGGCGGCGCGCTTCCGCGAGGCGATGGACGACGACTTCAACACGCCCGAGGCCTGCGCCGTGCTGTTCGATCTCGCGAACGAGGCCAACCGCGATCGTTCGCCGCAGCGCGCCGGCCTCCTGCGTGCGCTGGCCGGCCTGCTCGGCCTGCTCGGACGAGACCCGGAGACCTTCCTCAAGGCCGCGCCGGCCGCGTCCGAGGGGCTGGATGCCACCGGAATCGATGCACGCATCGCCGAGCGCGTCGCAGCCAAGAAGGCCCGTGATTTCGCGACGGCCGACCGCATTCGCGACGAACTGATCGCGGGCGGTATCCTCCTCGAGGACGGACCGGCCGGGACCACCTGGCGCCGGAAATAGAACAACGACAACCCCAGCGGGGCCCGCCATCGAACAGTTCCGCACCGTCTTTCCGCCGCTCCTGATCGCGCTTCAGGGCCTGATCACGCTCATCCACGATCTCGTGCGCAGCGTCGCGAGCGGCCAGGCCGTCGACCTCATCGACTCCTCCTACTGGAACTGGCACCGCGAGTCCTCCACCTCGCACGCCCAGGAGCTGGCCGACCCGCAGCTCGAACGCCACTGGGACGAGCTCGGCCGCATCCACGGTGAACTGCTCGTCGTTGCGGAATCCTGTCTGACGGCGGTCCGCGAGGGCGACAGCGAGCGCGCCCGGCGCTGTCTCGACGAGGTGTTCGGATTCGCGGGTCAGATCACGGCGCTGATCGTCGGCGGCAGTCTCCACGAACTGACCATCGCCTTCGCCACCCGCGAGCGCCAGCTGTCCGACCGCTACGAACGCGAGTTCCTCGAGGCGGCCGAGATCGGTCGGTTCACGGTGCGGTTGCGCGACTTCGTCATCACGAAGGCCGACGCGAGCTTCGGCATGCTGTTCGGCCTCGCGGCCGAGAACATCGTCGGCAAGGACATCCGCCAGCTCTTCGATCCGGCGGCCGTCGACGAGCTCGTCAGTGCGACGCTTCCCGGACTCACGGCCCGCGTGCTGACGCGCGGCGCCGATCCGACGGCGCCGGCGCTCGAGATCATCGGCTACCGCGAAGTGGGCAAGTCGAACGGCACGCTCCACGGCTTCGCGGTCAATGCGACGGCGGCCGTCCAGGACGCCCAGCAGCGCAAGCTCCTGTCCGCCGCGATCGACTGTTCCGACCAGGTGATGATCATCACCAACGCGAAGCAGGACATCGTCTACGTCAATCCGGCCTTTACGCGCCTGACCGGCTATACGCGTGACGAAGTGACGGGCCGCAACCCGCGCTTCCTGCAGGGCCCCGAGACGAACCAGGCGACGCGCATCGCGCTGCGCGAGGCCCTGGCGGCCGGACGCCAGACGCACGCCGAGATCCTCAATTACCGCAAGGGCGGGACGACGTGCTGGGTCGAGCTGTCGATCGTCCCCGTGCAGGACGACCGCGGCGTGCTCACGCACTGGGTCGCCGTCGCGCGCGACATCTCCGGCCGGAAGGCGCAGGAACAGGAGATCACGCGGCTCGCCATGGAGGACCACCTCACCGGGCTGCTCAACCGCCGCGCCGCCGAGGCCCGGCTCGCCGTCGAATGGAGCCGCGCGCGTCGCGACAAGAATCCGTTCGCCGTCGCGCTCGTCGATGCCGACCGATTCAAGCTCGTGAACGACCAGTACGGTCACCACGTCGGCGACCAGGTGCTCGTGCATCTCGCGAAGACGCTCGAATCCAACCTCCGCGGCGGCGACTGGATCGCGCGCTGGGGCGGCGAGGAATTCCTGATGTGCCTGCACGGTCTCGACGCGCGCGGCGCGATCAATGCCGGCGAGCGCGCGCGCAAACACGTGAAGGCGAATCCGGTGGCGGTGAGCGTCGGGACCCTGCCGGTCACCGTCTCGATCGGCGTCGCGCTCTACGCGACCGAGGTCGACAGCATCGACCAGCTCGTCGCGCAGGCCGATGCGCTGCTCTACGAAGCGAAGCATGCCGGCCGTGACCGCGTGCTCGTCACCGGCGGCGCGAACACGCGCGGCGGCATCATCTGGGAGGGGTCGCAGGTCCAGGCCGCGCTACAGGAGGCCCGCGTCGTGCCGGCGTTCCAGTCGATCGTCGACCTGAAGACCGGGCTCGTCGTCGCCGAGGAAGCCCTCGCCCGGATCCGCACCCGCGAGGACGCCACGATCCAGGCGCAGCGCTTCATCCACGCGGCCGAGGCGCTGCATCTCGTCAACGCCATCGACCGTGCCGTGACCCGCAGCGCGCTCGCACGCAGCGTCGAGGCGATCGAGAGCACGCAGTCGCTCGACGCGTACTTCATCAATCTCTCGGCGCAGTCGCTCGCCGATCGCGAACTCGTGATGGCGTTGCGCGACCAGGCGCTCGCGTTCCGGATGATCGGGGGCGGCGTGAACCCGATGGTCATCGAGATCACCGAGCGCCAGACCGCGGACATGGCGACGCTCCTGGGGCATCTCGAACCGCTGCTTGCCGCGGGCTTCCGTCTCGCGCTCGACGACTTCGGCAGCGGCTATTCGTCGTTCCGCTATCTCGCCGAACTGCCGGTGCACTTCCTGAAGCTCGAAGGCTGGATGGTGCAGTCGCTCGTGACCCAACGTCGCGTCCGCCAGCTCGTGGAGACCATCGTCAGCACGGCGCGCACGTTCGGCCTGAAGACCGTTGCCGAATGCGTCGAGAACGGCGACACGGCCCAGGTGCTGTGCGACATCGGCGTCGACTGGGCGCAGGGCCACTACTTCGGTCGTCCGCGGCTCGCGTCGGGGCAGAGCGTCGACTAGGGCCTGTTAACACTACGGATGCCAGTGCGAATGAACCTCTCGGCGTGCAGGGCAAGGCGGACGACGCCGCCCGGACTGGACGTCCGGGCCAGGAGGACAACGCCGCCATGCGCGCCGAGAGGTTCATTCCCTCC
>CAUJJX010000350.1 GCA_963205165.1 Pseudomonadota bacterium
GGTCAGTGGCGCGTCGCCGGCGTGAACACGTTCTCCGGCCGACTGGGCGAGAGTGGTCCGATCGGCGTATATGGTTCCGTCGGCGGAGGCGTGCTGCTCTCCGATGACAACGGTGCGTGGGTCCGCGGCGTGATGTCGCAACCGACCACCGGCAGTACCGTCCAGCCGCCGGTGCCCGAGCCGCGCACATGGTTCTTGCTTTGCCTCGGGCTTCCGCTGCTGGCCTGGGCGACGATGCGCAGCCGCGTGAGTGCGCATCGCCGATGACCGGCGGCGCGGTCGGATTGCGGTCCGATCGTGACACCGGGACGTAACCGAACACCCGTAAGCTGCAACGCTTTTCCCACAGATCAAAGTTCGAACCGAGGATCCCATGCCCCGCTTTTCCGCCCTGACCGCCAGTCTCGTCGCCGCCGCCATGATCACCCTTACCGCCTGCGGAGATGGCAGCAGCGGCGGAGGGGAGGAGAAGAAGGTTTCCCAGGTGGCCGCCAAGGTCAACGGTGAGGAACTCACCGTGCACCAGATCAACGGGGCGCTCCCCCGGATGAACAACCCGACCGAAGCGCAGGTCAAGACCGCGACCAAGCAGGTCCTCGAGCGTCTCATCGACCAGCAGCTCTTCATCCAGAAGGCTGTCGAGGCCAAGCTGGATCGCGATCCGCTGGTGATGACCGCCGTCGAGAACGCCCGCCGCGAGATCCTGTCGCGCGCCTACGTCGAGCGCGTCATGGGTGGCGCCGCCAAGGCCGACGCGGCCGAGGTGAAGAAGTTCTACGGCGAGCATCCGGAACTCTTCGCCGAGCGTCGCGTGTACCGACTCCAGGAAGTCGCGATGCAGCTGAAGGACGCCTCTGAACTCGAGGGCCTGAAGCAGGCGCTTCCGCCGATGAAGACCATGCAGGAAGTCGTCGAGTACGCGAAGGCCAAGAACATCCGCGCCACGACGAACACCACGGTGCGTGGCGCCGAGCAGCTGCCGATGGAATTCGCCGCCCGCCTGCACAAGCTGAAGGATGGCGAGATCGTCGCGGTGCCCGGCCCCGGCGGCATCGCCGTGGTGCAGATCGTCGCGTCGCAGAGCCAGCCGCTGAACGAGCAGCAGGCCACGCCGTTCATCGAGCAGTTCCTCCAGAACAAGGCGCGCATGGATCTCGCCAAGACCGAGCTGAAGAACCTGCGTACCGCCGCCAAGGTCGAGTACGTCGGCGACTTCGCCAAGGACCCCGCGCCGGCTGCCGCCGAAGTCCCCGCGGCGAGCCAGTCGCTCGAGCAGCAGTCGCAGCAGGCGGCCCCGGCCGAACCCGCGCCTGCCGCCGCACCGGACGCCACGAACGACGCCATCGAAAAGGGCCTTTCCGGCCTGAAGAAGTAACCGGTTCGACGCGCGATCGCGCGCCTGTCCGCGGCTTCGACGTTCGATGACGTCGGGTCGCAGCGGGTGCGGCGGTCGCGCGGCTCGACGCGGCATTGCACCGATGCCGCCGAGCGCACGCATGACCCGCCTGACCGACGTCGACGTACTCAGCTTCCCAGAAGAAAAGACCCGAGACTGCGACTTGAAATGTTCACCGAACTGCAAGACACCGATGCGCTGCGCCCAGACGGGGACGGCCTCGCCGTGCCCGCCGCGCACGCGGGGTCGCGCGAAATGAACAAGGCGCCGTTCTCGCGCAGCCTCGGCGATCGCAGCATGTTCAGCGGCGACCTGCCGCACGTGGCCTTCCTGCGCAGCCTGCTGAACCCGACCGTCATCCTCGCGACCCTTGCAGCCTGCCTCGCGTGGTACCAGGTCAAGCTCGACGGGCACTACCTGATGCTGGCGGTGCTCACCTTCTTCGTGTCGTCGCAGCTCTTCGAGCGCGTCGATCTGTTCCAGCTCCGGCCGCACCAGCTCATCGTTCGCGCGGTGCGCGACATCCTGTTCGCCTGGCCGCTCACGGTCGGCATCGTCGCCTTCCTGATCTGGGCCACGCACTACGACCGCATCTACGACACCGAGTCGCTGATCGCGTGGTTCCTCGTGACGCCCCTGACACTCGTGCTCGCCCACCTCACGGCGCATGGCGTGCTGCGCGTGTGGGCGCGGTCGCCCTCTTCGCACAAGCGCGTGGTCATGGTCGGTGCCAGCGATCTCACGCTGCGGCTTGCCCAGACCATCACCGACGATCCGCTGCTCGGCGTGCACGTGCGCGGATTCTTCGACGACCGCCATCCGCGGCGCCTGCCCAACCTCGGCAAGCACCGCCTCGCCGGCGGCGTCGACGACACTGCGCAGTTCGTGCGCGAACACAACGTCAACATCGTCTTCGTCTCGCTGCCGATGGTCGCCCAGCCGCGCGTGATCAAGCTGCTCGATGAACTGCGCGACACGACGGCCTCGATCTACTTCGTGCCCGACGTGTTCGCGTTCGACCTGATCCAGGCGCGCTTCGACGAGATCGACGGCATGCCCGTCGTCGCCGTCTGCGAGACGCCCTACGCCGGCGTGAATGCCCTGCTGAAGCGCTGGTTCGACATCGCCGTCACGCTTTGCGGCCTCGTCGTGATCTGGCCGGTGCTGCTCGTCACCGCGATCGGCGTGAAGCTCTCGTCGCCCGGCCCCGTCATCTTCAAGCAACGCCGCTACGGTCTCGATGGCCGCGAGATCATGGTGTGGAAGTTCCGCTCGATGCGCGCCCAGGACAACGGCCCCGTCGTGAAGCAGGCCACGAAGAACGACCCGCGCATCACGCGCTTCGGTGCGTTCATCCGCAAGACTTCGCTCGACGAGCTGCCGCAACTCTTCAACGTGCTCAGCGGTTCGATGAGCCTCGTCGGGCCGCGCCCGCACGCCGTCGCGCACAACGAGCAGTACCGCGGCCTCATCAAGGGCTACATGCTTCGCCACAAGGTGCAGCCGGGCATCACGGGCTGGGCGCAGGTCTGCGGCTACCGCGGCGAGACCGAGACCATCGAGAAGATGCGCGCGCGCATCGAGCACGACCTCTACTACCTGCGCACCTGGTCGCTGTCGCTCGACCTCTGGATCATCGTCAAGACCTTCCTCGTGCTCCTGCGGGACAAGAATGCGTACTGACGACGCCACCGCGCAGCGATCCATGCACCACCGGCCTGCGAAGTCGCACGCGGCGTGCGTGCTCGCAATGCCGGACCTGCCGATTC
>CAUJJX010000351.1 GCA_963205165.1 Pseudomonadota bacterium
CAGGAAGCGCTTCGCCGTCGGGTCGATGCCGACGCTCGTGAACACGCCGCGGTCCCAGGGTTCCTGGTTGCGCTCGATCACGACGATCTCGGCGGCGCCGGTGTCGAGCACGGCGGTGCGGCCCATGTAGCAGCGCATCCCGGTGAACTGCGGGCCCGTCACGGTGTACTCGCCGTCGGTGATCGCGCGGACGACGCCGGTGAGCCGCAGCGGCTCGCCCTTGCGGCCGATGGCCGGCATGTCGATCTTGCCGCCGACGTCCAGCGTGATCGTCGCGCCGACGCCGGCCTCGATCATCGCGGCGACGGCCTCGGGGTCGCGGATCGGGCCGACGGCGATGCCGGTCAGGCCGAGTGCCAGCGCTTCGCGCAGAACGGTCATCGTGTCCTGGTTGGCGCCCGACGCGCAGTTGTCGGCGTGGTCCAGCAGCAGGATCGGGCCGCCGGTCTCGTCGGCCATCCGCTTCGCTTTCGTCAGCGCGTCGGCGAGCGGCTCGCCGCGGTAGATGAAGTCTTCCTTGCGCGCCCACGCTACATCGAGGATGCGCTCGCAGGCTTCGCGCGCCTGCGCGGCGTTGCCGTCCGACACCGTCACGACGCTGATCCCGGCGTCGTGGATGTCCGCCTGCTGGAAGCCGCCGAAGGCCGTCGCGGCAAGGAGGCCGTCGCGTTCCGCGGCGCGCGCGGCGTCGACGTACGCCTTGTTCGCGCCTTCGTTGGTGTTCTGCATCAGCGTCTGCGCGAGCAGCGGGCGGTTGCCCCACGCCATCACCGGCCGGATCTCGCCGCGCAGCGTGCGCAGCAGCAGGGTGCCGGCGAGCAGCCCGGCCTCGTACTGGTCGACGTGCGGATACGTCTTGTAGCCCGCGATGACCGTGGCGTTCTTCACCATCGCCTCGGTGACGTTCGCGTGCAGGTCGAGCGAGACGCCGATCGGCACGGTCGGGGCGACCTTCCGGACGCGTTCGAGCAGCGTGCCCTCGCCGTCGTCGGTGCGATCGGCGACGACCATCGCGCCGTGGAGGTCGAGCATCACAGCGTCGCAACCCGCGGCGACGGCGTCACAGAGGATGTCGCACAGGCGATCGTAGGCGGCGCCATCGACCGGTCCGCTCGGATTCGCCCAGGCGGCGAACGGCGTGACGATCTCGGCGCCGGCTTCCTCGGCGAGATGGATGAAGGCGGCCATCGGCAGGCGCGTCGCCTTCATCGCGTCGTACGCGGCGCGTCCGAGATAGGGCCCGTCGGTGCCGCCGAAGGATTCCCACGGCGTCGGGACGGGCGAGAAAGTGTTGGTCTCGTGCTGGAGCTGGGCGATCACGATCTTCATCGAGGGCTCTCGGGGGGCGGTGGATGTCGGAGGTCCGACGTCGAATGTCGGGTGTGCGGCGATCGGGTGTTGTCGACAGGATGCCGAGGGTGGATGGCGTGGCGATCCGCTTGCGGCGACGGCGGAGGCGATGTGCGTCGGACGAGTTTGCGTAGGTCGGATCAGCGCGCAGCGCGTAATCCGACGCCGGCCGTTGTGCGGGCGATGGCGTCGGATTACGCGGCGAGGCCGCTAATCCGACCTACGCTCGTTTGCCTGACGCCTGACGCCTGACGCCTGACGCCTGACGCCTGACGCCTTCCTCGTCACGGCAGCGTCTTGAGGATGTCCGTGATCGTCCCGAAGATCTGGTCGATCTGCGCCTTCTCGATGATGAGCGGCGGCGACAGCGCGATCGTGTCGCCCGTCGTCCGGATCAGGACGCCCTTCTCGTACGCGCGCAGGAAGACCTCGAACGCCCGTGCCGTCGGCTTGCCGGGTATCGGGGTCAGCTCGATGCCGGCGACGAGGCCGATCGTGCGGATGTCGATCACGTGCGGCAGGCCGCGCAGCGAATGCGCCGCGTCGGCCCAGTAGTCCGCGAGGCTCGCGCCGCGCTCGAACAGCGCCTCGGATTCGAAGAGGTCGAGCGTCGCGATGGCCGCGGCCGCGGCGAGCGGGTGACCGGAGTACGTGTACCCGTGATAGAACTCGATGGCGTTCGCGGGGCCGGTCATGAACGCGTCGTAGATCTCGTTCTTCACGATCACGGCGCCCATCGGGACAGCCGCGTTCGTCAGCGCCTTGGCGCACGTGATCATGTCGGGCGTCACACCGAAGGTCTGTGCCGCGAAGGGCTTGCCGGTGCGGCCGAAGCCCGTGATGACCTCGTCGAAGATCAGCAGGATGCCGTGCTTCGTGCAGATCTCGCGGAGCTTCTCGAGATAGCCCTTCGGCGGGACCAGCACGCCGGTCGAACCCGCGACGGGCTCGACGATGACGGCCGCGATGTTCGATGCGTCGTGCAGGGCGACGAGGCGTTCGAGGTCTTCGGCGAGGTGCGCGCCCCACTCGGGCTGGCCGCGCGTGTAGGCGTTGGCCTCGATGTTGTGCGTGTGCGGCAGGTGATCGACCGACGGCAGCAGCGCGCCCGAGAACGTCTTGCGGTTGGCGACCATCCCGCCGACCGAGATGCCACCGAAGCCGACGCCGTGGTAGCCGCGTTCACGACCGATGAACCGGGTGCGCGTGCCTTCGCCGCGGGCGCGGTGATAGGCGAGCGCCATCTTCAGCGCCGTGTCGACGGCCTCGGAACCGGAGTTCACGAAGAACGCGTGGCCCATGCCCTGCGGCGTGATGCGGGTGAGCCGCTCGGCGGCGACGAACGCGGCGGGGTGGTGGAGCTGGAAGCCGGTGACGTAGTCGACGTTCTCCGCCTGCTGCTTGATCGCGTCGACGATCGGCGCGCGGCAGTGGCCCGCGGCGACGGCCCAGAGGCCGGCGATGCCGTCGAGGATCTGCCTGCCGTCGATCGACGTGTAGTGCATGTCCTTCGCGGACACGAGCAGGCGCGGCTGCTCCTTGAACTGCCGGTTCGAGGTGAACGGCAGCCACAGCGGATCGAGATTGAGGTCCTGCACGGAATTCGGAACGAGATCGCGGATGTTCATCGGTGGGTCTCCAGCGGTTGAGCGCGATCCGGCGAACTCCCGAAGGTGCAGCGGTCGCGGCAGGCAGTCCCGAGTATAGCCGCGGGTCCGGCCGGATCGCCGTTCCGATCCGGCGCTTCCGGCAAGGGCGATGCCGGATTGAGCGGGGGAGGGCTTTCCCTTAAAGTCGGTCTCATCCGTGCAGTCGCGCCGTGCCTCCTCGGGCCGGACAGCGCGCCGCCGTTCCGAGGAGTCACCCGATGGCCGACGCAGCGTCACAGCTCATCCTGCACCACTACCCCAATTCGCCGTTCGCCGAGAAGGCGCGCCTGATGCTCGGCCACAAGGGCGTCGCGTGGCGCTCCGTGATCATCCCGCGGGTCATGCCGAAGCCCGACCTGATGCCGCTCACCGGCGGTTATCGCAAGACGCCGGTCATGCAGATCGGTGCCGACATCTTCTGCGACTCCGCGTGCATCGCCCGCGAGCTCGATCGCCGCTTCCCGTCGCCGCCGCTGTTCACGTCCGGCGGCCGCGGCCGCCTCGCGATCATGGGCGCGTGGGCCGACAGCAAGCTGTTCCTCGAGGTCGTCGGCGTCGTCTTCGGCACGAACGCCGACACCGTGCCCGAAGACCTGAAGATCGATCGCCACCGCTTCTCCGACGGGCTCATCGACCTCGACCGCTTCAAGGCCGACCAGGCCTATCTGAGATCGCAGGTGCGCAGCCATCTCTTCTGGATCGAGCACGCGCTCGACGACGGCCGCATGTTCATCGACGGTGACCGCGCGACGTACGTCGACTTCTGCGTCTACGGTCCGCTCTGGATGCTGCGCAACCGCGCGGCCGACCTCGCGATGTTCGTCGACATGCCGCGCACGCTTGCCTGGATGGACCGTCTCGCGTCGCGTGGTCACGGAACGCCCGAAGACCTGTCGTCGGCCGACGCCCTGCTGATCGCCCGTGACACCGAGCCCGCCGAGATCACGCTGGCCCACGCCGAGGAAGTCGCGGGCACGGGCCACGGTCGGCGCGTCACGGTCTCCGCCGACGACTACGGCAAGGACCCCGTCACCGGCTATCTCGTCGCCGTCGACGCACAGCGCATCGTGATCCGTCGCAGCGATCCGGTGGCCGGTGCAGTGAACGTGCATTTCCCGCGCGCCGGCTTCCGGCTCGTGCCCGCCTGAGGACAGCGTCGATGGATTTCAACTACACGGCCGAGCAGCTCGCGTTCCGCGACGAGGTGCGCACCTTCGTGCGTGACCACATGCCGCACGAGATCGCCCGCAAGGTGATCGAGCACAAGGAACTGCTCAAGGAAGACTGGGTCACCTGGCAGCGCATCCTGTTCGAGAAGGGCTGGGTCGCGCCGCACTGGCCCGTCGAGCACGGGGGGCTCGGCTGGGATGCCGTGCGTCGCCACATCCTCGAGGAGGAATGCGCCGCGGCCGGTGCGCCGCGCACGATCGCGTTCGGCCTGCACATGGTCGGACCCGTGATCTACACGTTCGGCAGCGCGTGGCAGAAGCAGCACTACCTCCCGCGGATCCTGTCGTCGGAAGACTGGTGGTGCCAGGGCTATTCCGAGCCCGGCTCGGGTTCCGACCTCGCGTCGCTCAAGACGCGCGCCGTGCGTGACGGCGACCACTACATCGTGAACGGCCAGAAGACCTGGACGACGCTCGCGCAGCACGCCGACATGATCTTCTGCCTCGTCCGCACGTCGAGCGAGGGCAAGAAGCAGGAAGGCATCTCGTTCCTCCTGATCGACATGAAGTCGCCCGGCGTGACGGTGCGTCCGATCATCACGCTCGACGGTGCGCACGAGGTGAACGAGGTCTGGTTCGAGGACGTGAAGGTGCCCGTCGAGAACCTCGTCGGCGAGGAAGGCCGCGGCTGGACCTACGCGAAGTTCCTGCTGTCGCACGAGCGCACGAACATCGCGGGTGTCTCGGCCTCGAAGCGCGAGCTGGCTTACCTGAAGGAGATCGCCGGCAAGGAAATCGCGAGCGGTCGTCCGCTGATCGAGAACCCGCGCTTCCGCGACAAGGTGGCGCGCGTCGAGATCGAACTGATGGCGCTCGAGATCACGGTGCTTCGCGTGCTCGCCGCCGAGAGCGCGGGCAAGGCGCCGGGCCCCGAGGCCTCGATCCTGAAGATCAAGGGCACCGAGATCCAGCAGGCGCTCACCGAGCTGATGATGGAAGCCGTCGGCCCGTACGCGCTGCCGTACCTGCCGGCGCAGTGGAGCAACCACTGGCTCGGCGAACGCGTCGGCCCCGACCACGCCGGGCCGCTCGCATCGCGCTACTTCAACTATCGCAAGGTCACGATCTACGGCGGGTCCAACGAGATCCAGCGGAACATCATCTCGCAGGCGATCCTGGGACTCTGAGGCACCGACATGAACTTCGATTTCACGGAAGAGCAGCAGCTCCTGCAGGACTCGGTCGGCAAGTTCCTCGAGCGCAACTACAGCTTCGAGACGCGCCGCGAGATCGTCGCCTCGCGCGTCGGCTACAGCCCGCTCGCCTGGGAGGGCATGGCGAGCCTCGGGTTGCTGGGCGTGCCTGTCCCGGCGGATCACGGTGGCTTCGGCGGCGGTGGCGTCGAGACCATGATCGTCATGGAGGCGATGGGCCGGCATCTCAGCGTCGAGCCGTACCTCGGTACCGTCGTGATGGCCGCGAGCTGCGTCGCGACCGTCGGCACCCAGGATCAGCGCGACTACCTCCTGCCGCTCGTGATGGACGGCACGATGCGCCTCGCGTGCGCGTTCGGCGAACCCGGCTCGCGCTACGACCTCGCGCACGTCGAGACGACGGCCCGCCAGGAAGGCGGCTTCTGGATCATCGACGGCGCGAAGTCCGTCGTGATGCACGGCGCCGTCGCCGACCTGCTGATCGTCTCGGCGCGCACGAGCGGCGCGACGACCGATCGCGAAGGCGTGAGCCTCTTCTTCGTGAATCCCGGCGAGGACGGCGTGAACGGCCGCGAGTACCCGACGTACGACGGCATGCGCGCTGCCGAGATCACGTTCGACAACGTGCAGGTCAGCGCGGACTCCCTGATCGGCGTGGCCGACCACGGCCTCGCGGTCGTCGAGCTGACCGTCGACCGCGCCATCGCGGCGCTCTGCGCGGAGGCCGTCGGAATCATGACGGCGCTCAATGCGGCGACGCTCGACTACCTCAAGACGCGTCAGCAGTTCGGCGTGCCGATCGGCCGGTTCCAGTCGCTCCAGCACCGCATGGTCGACATGCTCATGCACACCGAGCAGGCGCGCTCGATGGCGCTGCTCGCGGCCGTGAAGGTCGACGATCCGGACCCCGCCGAGCGGCGTCGCGCCGTGTCGGCCGCGAAGGAACTCATCGGCCGCAGCGGACGCTTCGTCGCGCAGCAGGCGATCCAGCTCCACGGTGGCATGGGCATGACCGACGAGCTCGCCGTCGGCCACTACGTGAAGCGGCTCACCGCGATCGACACGCAGTTCGGCGACGCCGACTGGCACCTCGACCGTTTCGCGACGGCTGCCGCGACACCGGCCGAGCCGATCCTGGCCAAGCCGCGGTCGAAGTGGAAGAAGATCTGACCCGCACAGAATCACCGCGCCGGCGCCTCGCCGCCGGCGCGTCATCGCACCTTCCGGAGACACCATGATCGACAACGTTGGAGTGGTCGGCGCCGGCCTCATGGGCGCCGAGATCGCGCTCGTGAGCGCGCTCGCAGGCAAGGACGTCATCCTGTCCGACACCACGCAGGACGCCCTCGACCGCGCCGTCGCGAAGCTCGCCACCGTGCTCGACAAGGGCATCCAGCGCGGCTTCTTCCGCGAGGAACAGAAGGCCGAGGCGCTCGGCCGCATCCGGACGTCGGTCGACCTCGCGGCGCACGCCGATCGCGATCTCGTGATCGAGGCCGTCTTCGAGAACGAGGACGTCAAGGCCGCCGTCTTCCGCCAGCTCGACACGATCTGCAAGCCCGACGCGTACATCGCGAGCAATACGTCGACCATCTCGATCACGACGCTCGCGTCGTACGTGGCTGCCGAGCGCCGCGTGAACTTCGTCGGCACGCACTTCTTCTCGCCGGTGTCGCGCATGAAGCTCGTCGAGGTGATCCCCGGGATCGACACCGGCGACGGTACCGTCGGCGTCGCGATGGACTTCTGCCGCGAGATCGGCAAGACCCCGATCCGCGTGAAGGACGTCGTCGGTTTCGCCGTGAACCGCATGCTGCACGTCTTCATGATCGAGGCCGTGCGGCTCGTCGAGGAAGGCGTCTGCACGCCGGAGGAAGTCGACATCGCCTGCAAGCTCGGGCTCGGCCATCCGGTCGGCCCCTTCGAACTGAACGACGCCGTCAGCAACAGTCTTTCGCTGCAGGCCCAGGAGATCCTCTTCAACGCGTACGGCGAGCGCTTCCGCCCGCGGCCGCTGATGAAGCAGATGGTGAAGGCCGGCTACAACGGCAAGAAGGCGGGGCGGGGCTGGTACCGCTACGGCAAGTGACGGCGGCCGCGAAGCCCGCGCCCTCGATCTGGTTCGAGGACTTCACGGTCGGCGAGACGCTCGAGATGGGCAGCCGGCTCGTCGATCGCGACGAGGTCATCGCCTTCGCGACGGCGTTCGATCCGCAGCCCTTCCACGTCGACGAGGCCGCCGCGAAGGCGAGCATGTTCGGCGGACTCATCGCGAGCGGCTGGCACACCGTGTCGATGGTGATGCGGATGATGTGCGACAGCTACCTGCTCGACTCCGCGAGCCTCGGTTCGCCGGGCGTCGACAACGTCCGCTGGGTGAAACCCGTGCGCCCCGGCGACACGATCCGGGCGACCCGAACGATCCTCGAGAAGCGGCAGTCGAAGAGCAAGCCGCAAGTCGGCATCGTGAAATCACGCTGGGACGTCCGCAACCAGGACGACGACCTCGTGATGACGATGGAAGGCATGGGCATGTTCTCCGTCCGGAACCCCGACGCGGCCTGAACACAACGCATGCACACCACACCGAAGAGATCGACTTGACTCAACCGAGCCCCCGCACCGGACCGAAGGTCCACGTCCTGTTCCGCAAGGAGGACCTCGACGACCTGCGCGTCGAAGGCAAGGTCATCGTCGTGCTCGACATCCTGTTCGCCACGTCGACCATCGTCGCGGCGCTCGCGCACGGCGCGAACGACATCATCCCGACGATGGACGAATGGTCGGCGCGCGCCCGTGCCGCCGAACTGCCGGAAGGCAGCTTCGTCGCGTCCGGCGAGCTGTACGCCGAGACGCTGCCGGGCTTCGTGTCGCCGACGCCGCTCGCGCTCGTCGATCACGGCATCGACGGCAAGACGGTCGTGTACTCGACCACCAACGGGACCGTCGCGCTGCAGAAGTCGGTCGGCGCGGCGCACGTCTACGCCGGTGCCGTGCTGAACGGCGAGGCGCTCGTCGAACGCGTGTGCACCGAGCATCCGGACGACACCGTGATCGTCGTGTGCTCCGGCTCGATGGGGGCGCCGAATCTCGAAGACATGATGGGCGCCGGCTTCTTCGTCGACCTCTTCGCGAAGCGTTATCGCGGTCCGCACGACCTCACGGATTCCGCGCTCGCTGCGCACCAGATGTTCCGCGGTGGCGACCTGCTCGACACGCTGATGCGTTCACGCGTCGGCCGGATGATGGTCGAGCGCGATCTCGTCCACGAGGTGGAGTTCGCAGCACGGCCGTCCGTGATGACCGTGGTGCCGCGTCTCGAGGGAACGCGGCTCGTCGCGTGATGCGGACGACGCTGTTCGTCGTCGCGCTGCTCGCCATGGCCGGTTGCGCGAACGAAGAGGTCCTGCGGGAGCGCGGGAAGATCGCATTCGATCTCGCCGAGATCGGCACCGACGGCCTCGAAGGCGAGGCGGGCGCCGAGCGTGCCGTCGCCTACGAGTTCTGCCTGCCCGCGAAGGACAGCTACGTCACGCAGGTGCGGGTGATCGATCCGACGCTGCAGCTCTATCCGGGCGTGCCGGGGCGCGTGGGCTGCAAGGCCGGCGAGATCCTCGCGATCGGCAACACGCATCGCGCCGAGTGGCGCGAGAGCCTCGAACGACTCGCCGCACTGCGCTACGTGCGACGCATCGAGCGCACACGTTTCGAATGATTCTCCGGAGACCCTCGACCATGATCGGACGCCGACTTTCCCTTGCTGCGCTTGCGTTCCTGCCGTTCGTGCTCGGTGCCTGCGCGTCCGACGATGCGAAGAAGAATGCGCCGGTGTATCCGTCGCCGACGGCGGACTCCGTCCTGACGGGCGCCGTGAACTACCGGCCGCGCATCGCGCTCACACCCGACGCCGTCCTGAAGGTCTGGCTGCAGGACATCTCGGTGCCGGGCCGCCCCGTGCCGCTCGTGCTCGACGAGCGCGAGATCCGGTCGCCGGGTCAGGTGCCGGTCGCGTTCGAGCTGCGCTACGACAGCCGCGCGATCGATCCGACGCACGTCTACACGATCCTCGCGCGCATCTACGAAGGCGATCGCACGCGCTTCATCAACGTGAAGCCCTTCGGTGTCCTGACGCACGGCGGATGCATGGACAAGTGCCAGGTGCTCGTCGATCCGATGTATTGAGGCTCGGCGCCGCGGTCGTCCGGGTCCGCCCCGCCGGCCGGTCGACCCGTGGGTGACATACCATCGACCCATCCCAGTGCAGGAGTCGCCGTGTCCACGATCACCCATCGCTTCGTCGATCTCGCGAACGGTCAGCGGCTGCACGTCGCGCAGGCCGGGTCCGGGCCGCTCATGCTGTTCCTCCACGGATTCCCCGAGGCGTCGTTCATGTGGAACGGCGCGCTCGAACGCTTCGGTCGCGATCATCTCGCGGTCGCGCCGGACCAGCGCGGGTACAACCTGTCGTCGAAACCGTCCGGCGTCGCGAACTACCGGCCGAAGCTGCTCGTGGAAGACATCCTGCAACTCGCCGACGCCCTCGGCCACGAGCGCTTCGTGCTCGTCGCGCACGACTGGGGCGGCGCGATCGCGTGGAATGTCGCGGCGTGGCATCCCGAGCGCGTCGAGAAGCTCGTGATCCTGAACGCACCGCATCCGGTCACGTTCCTGCGCGAGCTGCGGAACAGTCCGGCGCAGCTCGCCGCGAGCGCGTACATGACGCTGTTCCGTACCGACAAGGCCGAGCGCGTGATGTCGGAAGACCACTTCCGCCGGCTGCGCCGCATGACCATCGACCAGTGGGGCGCGAACGGCGGACCGACCGATGCGGCGACGACGCAGGCGTACGTCGACGCGTGGTCGCAGCCCGGTGCGCTGACCGCGATGCTCGACTGGTACCGCGCGTCGCCGATGCATCCACCCGAACCCGACGCACCGCTGCGCGATCTGGATCCGGCGCGGTTCCACGTGCGCGTGCCGACGCTCGTCGTGTGGGGCGAGCGCGACGAGGCGCTGCTGCCGGGGATGCTCGACGGGCTCGATGCGCACGTCGACGACCTGCGCGTGGAGCGCATCCCGGACGCGTCGCACTGGGTGCTGCACGAGCGCCCAGCGGCGGTGCTCGATGCGATCGAACGGTTCGTGCGCGGCTGACGGGAACGGCGACGGAGGCGGGTGGTCAAGGGCCTGTTCGCGCGATGGCCGTCGTGCGAACGGGTTGCACAGTGCGGTCAGCGACACGGGCGCCGGGTGGGGCGCCACAGCGAATCACGCGCGGCCTGCGGGAAGCTGCGCGTTTCCGGACACGAGGATCACGACGATGAAGACGTTCTTTCACGCGCTGCCGGTGCTGCTCGCACTGGCGACGACGACGGCGCTCGCCGCCGAGGACTGCAGCCGTCCGCGCACGATCGCCGAACGGCTCATCTGCTCGAACGACCGGGTGAGCGAGGCGAAGGAACAGATGTCCGTGGCGTTCTTCATGGCGTACCGGCGGCAGGGGAGCGACGCCGGCCGCGACACGATGCGAAGGCAGCAGCAGGCGTTCGAGGCGAAGATCCGGGAGGGGTGCACGGACGTGCCGTGCCTGCTGAATGCGTATGCGGATCGGGCGCTGGAGCTGGATCAGAACTGAACGGGTGGACTTCATTCGACCCGAATGGCTTGCGCCGGGAATTGCGCGCAGCTTCTGCGTCAGTTGACGGGCAGTATCGCGGTAACAGAGAGGGGCGTCGCATGTTGGACGTCAAGTCCATGTCCACTTTGAGCTTGCTCCGCAATTCACCCACGAGACTGCTCGCCTTGTCGATTGCCGCTCTCGGAGCTGCCCAAGCAACTTCATGGATTTGGGCACCGAAGATCGCTCTCTGGCAAACCGCAATGACGCTGGAGCGGTACCAGTCGATTGAGTATCTAGACTCTGCTATGCAGATCTATCAAGAATCGATGCGCCAGACGTTCATAGAGGCGGCCGTTGTCGGCGCACTAATGCTCATCTCTTCCATTCTGCTGATCATGCGCAATCGAGCAGGGTGGAGCCTATGGCTCGCTTGCCTTTGCCTAGCTCTCGCCGG
>CAUJJX010000352.1 GCA_963205165.1 Pseudomonadota bacterium
GCGCCGCGCTGGCTGCGCATCGCCGGGTACTGGTTTCCGCGCGGCGGGATCCCGATCGACGTGTTCTGGCAGAGCGGACGCGCGCCGGTCGGCGTCTGGGTTCCGGAGACGGGCGTTCCGCCGTATCGCGGTCGGGGCTGACAGCCGCCCGACCGCGCAGGGCCTGTCGGACGACGGGCCGTGTGCACCGATGCCGCGGAAGGGTTGTGCGCAGTCGGGTCGTGTCCGGATGCACGCACGTGCGCGGACGACCTGGACGTACATGCACCAGCGCCTCCGACGCATGCACCAGCACCTCCGCGCATGCACCAGCGCGGACCGCCTGCGCGCCAGCTTGATGGCTGGAATGCCTGTTCTGGTTGCGAACGTGCGCCCACCGGAGCGCTCGGCGTGTCCGCAGCGGTGCGCACGCTCGAATGAAGTGAATGGAATCCCGGGCCGGTCCGCGGATTGCGTCGTGATCCGGCCTCAACTCTCATCGGCGGTGTCGCATGGCCATCCTCCTGTTCACCGACTTCGGCGCCCGCGACCTCTACGTCGGGCAGATCGAAGCCGTGTTCGATCGTTACGCACCCGGTGTCCGGGTGATTCACCTGCTGCACGAGGCCCCCGCCTTCGACGTGAAGGCATCGGCGCATCTGCTCGCGGCGCTCGCCGGCACGGTGGCGCGCGGTCACGTGATCCTCGGGGTCGTCGACCCCGGCGTCGGAACGCAGCGTGCGGGCATCGTCGCGCGCATCGACGGACGCACCTTCGTCGGCCCCGACAACGGACTCTTCTCGGTGCTCTGGCAGCGCAGCACGATGAAGAGCGCGTGGCGCATCACCGCGTATCCGCCCGGCGTGTCGGCGTCGTTCCACGGGCGCGACGTCTTCGCGCCGCTCGCGTCGGCGGTGGTCACGGGCGAGTTCCCGAACGAGACCGTCGAGGCCATCCGCGCACCCGACGTGCTCCTTGCGGGCGCCGACCTCGCGGAGATCATCTACCTCGATCACTACGGCAACGCCTTCACCGGACTGCGCGGCGCGAACCTTCCCGAGGATCGTGCGCTCGCCGTCGGTGAATGTGTCGTGCCGCATGCGCCGGTATTCGGAGATGCACCCGACGGTCGCGCCTTCTGGTACGTGAACAGCATCGGACTCGTCGAGATTGCCGTGCCGCGCGACAGCGCTGCGCGGGTGCTGGGGCTGCGCGTCGGGCAGACGGTCGCGTGGTCGGAATAGGGTCGGGCGACACTGCTGCGGCCGGTTGGAGCACGCCGGATCGGGGCACGGACGCCGTTCGGCGGTGTGCGGATCGTGTTGCACGAATTGCCCTTGCAGCCCCCGGTGGCCCGCGGTGTTGCGCACGGCGTCGGGGGCCGCTCCGCCGGCGCGCCTGACGATCCGCGTGTGAGCAGGCTCGAATAGGGTTTCCGCTTCCGGCCGGGCCGTGACCGGGCTAGCTTTCGTTCATCGGGCGAGTGTGTCTGCACCGGCATCCGTCGCGTGCACAGACCTCGATGAGCCCGTCACGAAAGGAGAAACCCATGCGTCATGCCATCCGGTCGCGCGTCACCGTCGTGCCGCGCATCGCGGTCGTACCCCGCGTTGTGGTCGTACCCCGCGTTGCGGTCGTGCCCCGCGTCGCGGTCGTGCCACGCGTCGCGGTCGTGCTCCGCGTCGCGGTCGTGCTGTTGTGTCTGTTGTCCGCCGCCCGCAGTCACGCGGACTTCGACCAGGGGCTCGAGGCCCTCGATCGCTGGGACTACGCGCGCGCAACTGGCGAGTTCGAGGCCGCCGCGGCGAAGGGCGACGCCCGGGCACTCGTGGAACTCGCCGAGCTTGCGCACCCGACGTACGGCGCGCGTGATCCGGTGCGACAGGTGGCGCTGCTCGAGCGTGCTGCAGCGGCCGGCGATCCACGCGGACAGGCGAGGCTCGCGGAGATCATCCTGCGCAGCCGCGAGCTCTACCGAAGCCAGGGCGTGAAACTGGCTGGCGAGGGCGAGCGCGTGATGCAGCTGCTCGCGTCGTCGTGCGAGCACGGCTGGCTGTACTCGTGCGTGATGCTCGCCGAGATCCACACCGAGTCTCGGAATCCGAAGTACGACCCGCCCGGGCTGCCGGCCGCGGCCGATCCCGCGAGCGCCCGCCGATGGGGTGGCCTCTGGCGCGTCGGGCGACTCCGCCGGGCCGAACAGGGCGACCGCGATTCGATCGTCGAACTCGGCCTCTACGGTGGCAAGCCGTGGGCCGGGCTGGCCCCCGACGAACGCGATCTGTTCTCGGTGCTCGCCAGTTTCGAGCTGGGTTCGGTACCGCGGCCGGACCCGGGGATGTCCGAGGATCGCCTGCGCGCCGCCGTTCAGCGCGCCGAGCAGTGGGAGATCGCGCACGGCCGGCGGCCGCGCGAGCTGCCGGCGCCGCAGACCATGGCCGCGCGCATCGCGGCGCACTACGCGTTCCTCGACAAGCCGGTCGACGCCGAACTCGTGCGTGCCCTCGCAAACCGGGCGCCGGCGCTGCATCTGGCCTACGGTGGTGTCCGTCGATCCGCGGACACGCGCTGGCCGCCGCTGGAGCCGCTTGCGCGCGCCGTTCTTCCGGCCATCGAGGCGTTCCATCGCGTCGTCGCCCGGACAGTGCGGTCCCGTGGGCTCGACACGCAGGCCGCGATCGGCGCACGCCTCGCGAGGGACCTCACGCCGCGCCAGCTCTGGATGCTCCTGCAACTCCACGAGAAGCCCGGGGCGCGGAAGCTGCCGGAGGTGTATCGCCTGCTCGAGCTGGCCGTGGCGGAAGGCAGCGTCGTGGTCACCCGTCTCCATCGCGATCCGAAGATGGCGTCTCCGGGCACCGACCTGCGTGTGCGGGTCGCCGGTTACGCCGCCGACAACGGGGTCACGTGGCCCTCGGCCACGGGCGAAGCGTCGCTCGCGGCGCGCCGGGAGTTCATGGAGCGCTTCGCGCAGGCGTTCGGCGCTGCACCGTTCGGTGCCGCCGACGTCCCGCTCGTCGAGACCGCGAGCCTCTCCGGTCGGACCTGGGTGCGCCTGCTCGGCGTGGTCCGGCGGGACGAACGTCACGACATCGGTCGGATGATGTCCTGCGGGCCCTGCCGGATCATCGTCGAGACCGTGCGCGGGGTCGCGGGCGAGCGCGGCCGCATCCCGGAAGTGCGTGATGCCGAGGAGGCACTCGCCACCGCCGTCGACCGCGCCGTGCGGGATACCGGGGTGGAGCGCTTCCTGTGACGCGCCGGGTCGGCAACGCATCCGCCCTCCGTTGCGTCGAGAGACACCGGGCTTCCGCGTGGGGCATCGATCCGTCCGCACCGAACCCCCGACGGGATCCGTAATGTTCAGGCCCTGGTCGCGGTAGAGTCCCGCACGAAGCGCGGAGCGCGTGGCCGGAACCTGCGGAGCACGGTCGATCGATGGTCGGCCCCGCCGGGGCTTCGTGTCCCGTCCGACTGCCGCGGTCGGACGCCGCCGTGAGCGCAACGCGCCGTCACGACATCCAGACATCGGAGGCTCGCCCGGGCATGTGGCAGACCGTCATCAAGGTGGCACTCACGGCCGGCATCGTCGTCGGCATCTCGGAGATCGCGAAGCGCAGCTCGTTCTGGGCCGCGGCGCTCGCGTCACTGCCGCTCACATCGCTGCTCGCATTCGTCTGGCTCTATCTCGAGACCGGCGACACGCAACGCGTCGCGGCGCTGTCGACCGGTGTGTTCTGGCTCGTCATCCCGTCGCTGCCGCTGTTCCTGCTGCTGCCCGCGTTGCTGCGCGCCGGCTGGGGATTCTGGCCGGCGCTCGCTGCCGCATGCGTTGCGACGGCGCTGGCCTACGCGCTGATGGTGCGGGTGATGAGCCGCTTCGGGATCGCGGTGTGATGCGCGCGCGTCCTGCGGTCCGTCGCGTCGCGGTTCGCGCGACGCCCCACCGCCGGATCGAGCCATGACCGACGTCGGCCTCGCACCGATTCCGCCCGGCGAATGGCGCGTCGACATCGAGACGCGCGGACGCTCCGGGACCCTCCGCTACCGCGAGGGTGACCAGTGCATCCGGTTCGACTGGGAGTTCGGCAGCGGCGATGTCGTCGCCGTCATCCGCGGCCCGGACCCGGACGCCTGGGACTCGTCGCATCCGTGGGCCGCCGGGCGTCGCACCGAGATCATGAAGCGCGTCGCGGCGGAGGCCATCCGGCGCAAGGCGCCGACCTGCATCCCGGACATCGACGAACGCACCGGGATCACCCACCTCGTGTCTGCGTAAGCCGGCACCGGCGCATCCGCATGCCGATCGCGATGCCCTGCGTCGCGTTTCCGCGGCACCCGCGGCCCGATACCATGCCCAGTTCGCGCCGGCACGATCCGGTGCACCCGTCGCGGCATCGCGTCGCGATCCATTCCAACGCAGGGGAGAGAGACGATGCGCAGGATCACGATGATGGTGGCGGTGCTGTGGGCCGCGTGCTGGGCAGGACAGGTGGCCGCCGCGGACCCGATCCGCATCGGCCTGGTGGACGAGACGACGGGTCCGCAGGCCGAGGCCGGCGTGCTCACGCTGCGCGGCGCGCAGCTCGCGCTGTCGGAGATCAACGCTGCCGGTGGCATCCTCGGCCGGCAGGTGCAACTGGTCATCGAGGACAACCAGAGCACGAACCCCGGGACCGTCCTCGCGTACTCGAAGCTCGTCGACCAGAAGGTCGTCGCCGTGATCGGACCGCTGCGCAGCACGCAGGTGCAGGCGGCATCCCCGACGATCGCGAAGGCGAAGCTGCCCGCGATCATCGGCGGCAGCGATCCGAGCCTCACGCGCGTGAACAACCCGTGGATCTTCCGCGTCCGTCCGAACGACTTCTATTCGTCGCGCGTCGTCGCCGAGTTCGGCACGAAGGATCTCGGGAAGAAGAAGTGGGCGATCATCCACTCGACCGACACGTTCGGCGCCAACGGCAAGATCGCGCTGACGGCGGCGCTGAAGTCCCTCGGCATCGAGCCCGTGCTGACGCAGGGGTTCACGAGCAACCAGCAGGACTTCACGGCCGTCGTGCTGAGCCTGAAGAAGTCCGGCGCCGACATCGTCGGCAGCTACATCGCGAACTCGCCCGACGTGGGCATCCTCGCGCGGCAGCTGCGCCAGCTCGGCGTGAAGGTTGAATGGATCGGCTCGACGTCGCTCGCGACCGAGACCGCGCTGAAGCTCGCCGGCGATGCGCTGTGGGGCACGTACGTCGTGACCGATTTCTTCCCCGACGCGAACCCCGAGGCGAAGGCGTTCACCGCGAAGTTCAAGGCGAAGCACGGCGCCGATCCGGATCTCTATTCCGCCTGGTCGTACGCCGGCATGCACCTGCTGAAGCACGCGATCGAGAAGGCCGGCAGCCTCGACTCCGAGGCGATCCGCAAGTCGATCCTGGCGACGCGCGGGCTGAAGGGCATCGAGGGCGAGTACGCGTTCGACGCCAACGGAGACGGGCTCCACGGTTACAGCATCGTGCGCAACGAGAAAGGCCGGCTCGCGTTCATCCGGCACATCGAGTTCACGTCGGAAGTGAAGTAGACGTCCCCGCATCGCGTCGGCGGCCGGTCCGCGGTGCGATGCCTCCCACGCCCGACCTCGCATCGCAGACTCGCCGTGCCCGCGATGCGATCGTCGCGGTCCGGCCATGGCCTGTCGACACTGGCATCCGCAGTGTCGACGGGTCCTAGAACACCCGCTGGAAGCGCAGCATCCCGAGCAGTTCGCCCGACGCATCGGCATTGCCGAGCGCGTGCTGCCGGTACATCCCCGAGACCATCAGCGACGCCGTGCCCTTGTCGAGCGGCATGCTCCACGTCGCCTCGTAGAGCCGTTCGCGCGCGCTGCCCGCGAGCCCGAGGCTGCGACGTTCGTAGCCGATGGATCCGTTGCCGTCGACCGTCGTCGGCACGTCGAGCAGCAGTGAACCCGACCGGACGGCGAGCGGTTCCGACAGCGTGAGTGCAAGGCGGTCGCCCTTCGTGAAGGCATCGAAGCGCGTGAGCCCGACGCCCCATCCCGAGAGGTTCATGGACGTCGCGCCGGTGACGAGGCTCGCGCCGCCGTTGCCGGCCGCCGGGAGGTAGGCCGTCGTGAACTGCGCACCCGCGACGAGATGCTCGGACAGTCGCGTCGCGGCCTGCAACGTCAGGGCCTGCGTCGACGTCCGCATTTCCTGCAGCGACAGCAGCCCGTAGCCCTGGCCGCCGGCGAGCGATCCGTTCTCGGACAGGTTCGCGACCTGGAGTCCGATGACCGTGCGGCCCTCGTCGAAGCGGCGGTTGAGTTCCGCAAGTGCCAGCGTCTGCTTGAGCGCCATTCCGCCGGTGATGCCCAGCTGTTCCGCGACGGCGTTGCCGCCGTGCGATGACGCGAGACCCAGCTTCATTTCCCACGTCTGCGCGACCGGCAGCGCGAGGCCGACCGACTGCGCCATCGGGACGAGCGCGAACATCGGGTTCTGGAGTCCCTGCGCGGTCTGCTGCGTCGACACGGAATCCATGCCCTGCAGGCCGAAGAACGCGTTCATGCCGCCGCTGCCGAATCCGAACTGCGTGCCCCCCTCGAACTTCTGCACCCACGCAGCGCCGAGGACGGCGTTCGTGCCGCGGAAGCGATGCACGTAGTTGCCGAGCGTCTGCTGTTCGCCGCCGTCCGCGCGCATCCGGTCGAGGCGCGTCTCGCTCGCCAGCAGCATGCGCGAGCCCATCGGATCGAGCGTCTTCTCGGCGAACTGCATCTGCCGGTCGGACAGCGGCGCGAGTCCCTCGAATCCCACCGGACGCGGTGTCACGAGGGCCGACGAGAAGTCCGTCGCGAAGTCGCGGTCGAAGCTGTCGAACACGAGCACGCCCGACAGCGTGCTGGCCGCGCCCATGGCGCGCGTGTTCCACGTGCCGCTTGCCGTGAGCAGCGTGCCGCCGGTGTTGAAGGACCACTGGCCGTTGGCGGTGCGGGTGCCGGTGGTGCCGACGGGCTGCATCGCACGATAGGCATCGACGAGACCGCGGCCGTAGACCGGATCGATGCCCGGCGCGCCGAGGTCGGTCGTCGTCGCGAAGATGATCTGACCCACCTGCGATGCGTTGAGCCTCGTCCAGCGTCCCTTGATGAGTGCCGCGACGCCCGCGACGATCGGCGTCGCCATCGACGTTCCGCTGCCCGAGACGTACGCGGTATTGCTGCTCGCGCCGGCACCGACGACGTCCACGCCGAGTGCCACGACGTACCAGTTGGCCGTGTCGCCGGCGCGGTTGCTGAACGACGCGATGTTGTTGCGGCTGTCCACCGCGCCGACCGCGATGATCGAGTTGTTCGCCCAGGTTTCCTTTGCGTAGCGCGCCGGCCAGTCCGGATTCGCGACGCCGCGATTGCCCGCCGCGACGATCGAGAGCGTCCCGCGTGCAACGGCCTCGCGCAGCGCGGCTTCGCCGATCGGACCGCCGGCGCCCAGGCTCATGTTGTGGATGAACGCGCCGCCGCTGATGCCATTGCGGACCGCGCGCAGCAGGGCAGCATCGGAGCCGCCCCAGCCCGTGGCCGCGCTCATGACCTCGCTGGAGATGATCGACGCACCCGGCGCGACACCCGTGAATCCGTATCCGTCGGCGGCGCCCGCGATGATCGAGGCGACGAAGGTGCCGTGGCCGTGACCGTCGGTGATCCCGGTGCTCGACCGACCGGTGCTCGTGCTGACATCACGCGACTGCGTGCGCAGCACGCGGGCGCCGAATTCGCGATGCGTCGCACGCACGCCCGTGTCGAGGACGTTCACCCTCACGCCGGTGCCGATGAAACCGAGGTCATGAACGCGGAAGGCGTTCACGCCGAGCGCGCCGTTGGACATCGCCCGCTCGCGTGTCCGCTGCACGGCGGTGACGCTGGGCGTGACGAAATCCGCGTCGTCGGCAAGCGCGGGCGCAGGCAGACACGTGGCGAGAAGCAGCGCCGTGGCAATCGGCCGGAGACGGAAGATCTGGACGGACATGCGTTGCACCCACTGGCGGAAGAATCGTCGAAACATCATCGAAACCGCACAAGGGCGAACGCCACACACGTGGAACGCTGACGCGGTTCCAGTCGGCAACCCCGCTGCCCTGGGCGCGTATCGCGCGCCGGTAGGCCGGAAGCTTTGCGTCACTGCCTTTCGACAGTTTTGCCCTCGAGCACCTGCTGCACGCCGACTCGGGACGAGGCTGCGCGTGCGGACCGGAAGGTAGCAAACGCCGTGCATTGCGTCGACCTCCACGGGACCGCGACGCAGTTGTGTCCGTGGAATGGCGGCCAGCGGCACGACGTGGACGCCGCTCGCCGGTCGTGGTGTCTCGTGAACATGCCCCGGGCGCACTCAAGTTCTCCGAGGATCGGACGAAAGACGCGGAACGCCGACCCGCCACGTGTCGCGCGGTACTCCCGGTCTCCAGATGGTTCCGATGCACCCTTCCGTTCCAGTCACACCTGTCGTCGATGCGGTTTCCGCGTCGAGCGAAAAAGTCGCGGGTTACCGCATCCACCGCCTGCTCGCGCGGGGCGGCATGGCCCACGTCTATCTCGCGGAGCGCGAGTCGGACGGCGGTACCTGCGTGCTGAAGCTGCTGCCGATCAGCGAACACGACGGCGGGCATCTGGTGCAGCGACTCATCAACGAGGCGGCGCTCCTGTCGCAGATCACGAATCCGTGCGTGGCGCAGATCCTCGATCACGGCTTCACCGAGTGGCACGCCTACATCGCGATGGAGTACCTCCCGGGCGGCGATCTCCGGACCCTGCTCGATGCACCGGTGACGCCCGATCGCGCCGTCGAGATGCTGATCCAGCTCGCGGGCGCGCTCGACGCCGTGCACGGCGCGGGCATCGTCCACTGCGACGTGAAACCCGACAACGTGCTGCGGCGTGCGGACGGGACGCTCGCCATCGTCGACTTCGGCATCGCGCGGAAGCTCGGGATGGATCTCTCGCGCTCCGGCCCGGGCAATCTCGTCGGCACGGCTTCGTACATTGCGCCGGAGCGGCTGAGCGGCGGTGTCGCCGACCATCGCAGCGATCTCTACGCCTTGGGCGTGCTGTTCCACGAGATGCTGACCGGCCGCAAGCCGTACGTGTCCGGCGATCCGGTGAAGCTGCTCCAGATGCATCGCGACGCGCCGTTACCGCAACTGCCCGGGGACGTCGCCTGGGCGCAGAAGCTGCTCGAACGACTGCTCGCGAAGCATCCGGACGATCGTTTCCAGAGCGCCGCGGAGCTGATCGAGGCGGTGCTCGATGTCGTCAGCGCGCTGCAACACCACACGGTCGCGACCGATGCCGTCGCCACAGCCTGAACGCCCGGGAGCGCCATTCATGCAGGACACCTACACCGTCGCCACGCTAGGTTTCAACACCACAGAGCAGCTCGTCCTGGGCAGCATCTTCGGTCTCGCCGCGAAACGCGCGACGCGCTTCGTCCGCCATCTGGACGATCGGCCGCCCGACGTCTACCTCGTCGATGCCGACGATCCGGTGGCGATGTCCGATCTGCTCGCACGCAACCCCGACCGGAACATTCCGACGATCCTGGTGGGCAGCGACGACCACGGCACCGAATGGCCGGTGCTGTCCCGTCCTCTCCAGTGGGCACGCGTGATCGTGGCGTTCGACGAGGCCGTGAGCACGGTCACGACCGCGCCCGCGGCGAACCGTCAGACCGACACGGTGCCCGGAACCACGTCCGTCGCGGACGTCATGGATCGCGTGCTCGTCGTCGGGACCGATCGCGAATTCCTGGCGCTCGCGCACGACCGTCTGTCGCAGCATCCCATCCGGATCGAGGAGGCCGACAACGGCGCAGCCGCACTCGAGCGCCTGGTCTCGCGCCACTACGTGTGCGTGATCATCGATGCGGATTCGCGGGGTGCCGAGGCCCTGCGCGTGTGCAAGCACATCAAGACGCGCAAGGCGATCCGCCCGACGGCCGTGCTGATCGTCAGCCGCGAGAGCGAATCGTACGAGCGGGTGCGGGCGATGATGGCGGGCTGCGACGGCTACCTGACGAAGCCGCTGCGCAAGGATCACCTCGACGAGGCGATCACGCGCTACGTGCCGGCGGCGGCGCCCTACTGATTCACGGCAGGCCGGTTGGCGCGCCGAGCGCGCGCGAACCAGCCGGCTTCCGATCCGGGCAACGCGGGCCGGGCGGCGCCTCCGGATGTTCGTTCTCGCTGGCATCCGTAGTCTGGACAGGCCCGAGCCTGTTCGTGATGTCGGCGCCGAGCCGCCCGTCGATCCCCGCTTCGCGGCGCCCGTCGACGGGTGGCTCGGGGGCCTGGCCCTATGCGAGCGCCCGCGTCACCACCTCCGTCACATCCTTCGACAACCCTTCACGATCGCGGATGCGCTCCAGCGCCGCACGTGCGTGGGCCTGCCGGCCCGCGTCGAACTTGCGCCAGCGGTCCATCGCACGCGCGAGCCGCGCCGCCACCTGCGGATTGAGCGCATCGAGCTGCGTCACGGCATCGGCGAGGAACGCGTAGCCGCTGCCATCCGCCGCGTGGAAATGCACGGCGTTGAAATGGCAGAAGCTGCTGATGACGGCCCGGGCGCGGTTCGGATTCCGGATGTCGAAGTCGGGGTGCTGCATGAGCGCACGGACGCGCGCGGGCGTGTCCGGGAGACGTGACATCGCCTGCACCGCGAACCACTTGTCGAGCACGAGCGCCTCGTCGCGCCAGCGCGCGTGGAAACGTTCGAGCACGGCGTGCCGTTCCGGTCGCGATGAATTCGCGAGCGCCGTCAGCGCGGCCATCGAGTCGGTCATGTTGTCCGCAGCGTCGAACTGCGCGACGCAGAGGCCCGCCACTTCATCGTCGCTTTCCAGCTCCATCAGATACGACAGGCAGAGGTTGCGCAGCGCGCGCTTGCCGGCCGACGCGGCGTCGGGGCTGAACGCACCGGGCAGCGCCATCGCACGCCACGTCGCCAGCAGCTCGGTGCGCAACGCCGTCGCGAGCTGGCGGCGCAGCGCCACGCGGACCGCGTGGATCGCATCCGGATCGACGACGTCCATCTGTTCGCCGACGTAGCTCTCCGACGGCAGCGCGAGCGCCTCGGCGGTGAAGGCCGGATCGCGCGTCGCATCGGCCAGCACGCGCGCGAACGCTGCGACGAACTTCGCGGGCGCCTCGAAGCCTTGCCCCGCCTGCACCTGCGCGACGCCGCGGAGCATCAGCCCCGTCGCGAAGCGCTGGCCGGC
>CAUJJX010000353.1 GCA_963205165.1 Pseudomonadota bacterium
CGACGGCGACCGGTGCGAGCGAGACCGGCGAGCACCCGAGGTGACACAGGCCGCACGCATCCAGACTCACGCCACCGAAGTCGAGGTTCTCGTGCTGATCGCCTGAGGCCGCGCCATCGACCGCCACACCCCAGTCCCCCGACCCCTGCTCCGTGCACAGGGCCGCGTCGAACGCCGCCAGTGCCTGCATGGGCAGGCAGATGAGGACCAAGATGGACAGGAAATGGCGTGCTCGACGACTCATGAATCAAAGATAGCCTGCGCCCGCGGCAAACGCAAATCGGGAAGCCGTTCCATGGCCCGTTCAGCCTGCAGGCGGGTGACGGTCGGCGCCGTCACTAGACTTCTATCGCCGATCGAGAGCTGACCCGCTGAAGGTGCCATTGCCGATTCACTACTGACCCGTGCGTCCAACCGACTTGCGGGGGGGGGGCGGACGAATTCTTGGACTACCTTGGAGGGTAGTTCATGTATTCATACGAGGACCGGTGTCGGGCCGTGCAGCTTTACATCAAGCTGGGCAAACGCGTCGGCTTGACCCTTCGTCAGCTCGGCTACCGGACGAAGAATGCGCTCAAGAGCTGGTATCGCGAGTACGAGAAACGCTTCGACGTGCCCGCCGGCTACGTTCGCCCGCCGAGGTACTCGCAGGCGCACAAGGAGCGCGCCGTCGGGCACTACCTGGAGCACGGCCGCTGCATCGCGGCCACGATCAGGGCGCTGGGCTATCCCTCGAGGTCGTTGCTGTCCGCATCGCTCCAGGAACTGTATCCGCAGAGTCGCACGCGCGCCGTTGGTCGATCCCAGGAGCCGACGCCTGCAGCAAAGCAGGCTGCTGTCATCGCCTTGTTGTCGAAGCCGACCGAGAACTGACCCACTGCAAGGGCGATTACCGATTCAGGTGTGACCCGGGTGTCTAGCCGAACTTGCTGCGTTTCTGAACAGGTGGGACGGGGCTGGCGGGTGTGGTTGCGCCTGGGTCAACTTGCGGGGCGGCGCGGTGGATCAAAACTCTGTCGGCGCCAACAAGTGAGGTCATCGAGACGGAGGCTGTTTGGGATTTACGCGATTGACGCAACATCGGCCAAGTCCGCAGTGGCCGGTCGATCCTGTCTGCTGGTGGAGTCCTTTTCCTGAATGCTCAAGACCGATCTGGCTCTGCCAGATCGGTCTCCGAGACGTGCGAGTCGATCGATCTCGATGGTGAATCTCAAGTGCACCGCCCGTGCGGCAACGTGACGGTAAATAAATCACCGAAAACTTCAGTCGCGACAATGGCGTAAGGCGTTCGATGCCAGCCCATCTTAGTTATAGCCCTGACCGACGCCGATGCGTCGCGGACGCTGTCCGCGATGGTTGCTGGAGTCGATAGATGTCAATAGATCCCAAGAGGTCGCTTCCAGCCGAATTGCCCGCAAACCCGCGCCAATGCTTGTGCCCCACACTTTGACGGTAAAAGTGACGGTAAGATTCTGTGGGACAGCGTCAGGCGTCCTACAAATCAATACCTTATAATTCTAATTGACGATCGAGTGGGAATAGCAGCGCTCCCGCACTGCCCGAATCGTTCGAGAACTCTGGAAATGCAGGTCGACCCTCCTGAGGGCAGGGGAGTGTGAAGCCCGCCTGCCTCCATCTGCGGTGATGCGACACCGACGGCTGGGTGCTCTGGCGTCGACCGGCTGCGGAGACTCGCACCGATGACTTCGTCCCTCATGATCGTTCGCGACGCAGCCGCGACATGAGGGTTATCCTCCGCGCGCCCGGCAATCCGCCGCGCACCTGGCTTACGGCCCGGATCATCCCGCTTCTGCGCAGTCCACCATGTCACGTCTCGATTTCACCGTGGACCGCCGGGCCACCGGCTCCAGGGCGCGTGCCGCGCGATTCCGGACGCTGCACGGCGAAGTCCTGACGCCGGTCTTCATGCCGGTCGGCACGCAGGCGACCGTCAAGGGCCTGTCGGTCGATGCCCTCGCGGCCGTCGGTTCCCGTGTGCTCCTGGCGAACACCTACCACCTCCTGCTGCGCCCCGGGCCGGACGTCTTTCGCGCGTTCGGCGGCATTCACCGGCTGATGAACTGGCAAGGCCCGGTGCTGACGGACTCCGGCGGATTCCAGATCTTCTCGCTGCCCGCCGAGCGGGCGCTGGACGAGAACGGCGCGCGCTTCCGCAGCTACGTCGACGGGACGATGCATCTGCTGTCGCCCGAGACCAGCATCGAGATGCAGAAGGCCATCGGCAGCGACATCATGATGGTGCTGGACCAGTGCATTCCCTCGACCGCGCCGCTCGCGCAGGCGCAGGCGGCGATGGAACTCACGCACCGCTGGGCGCTGCGATCGCTGGAGGCGCGGGGCGATTCGCCGCAGGCGCTGTTCGGCATCGTGCAGGGCGCCTGCCATCCGGACCTGCGCAGGAAGAGCGCGACGTATCTCTCGACGCTGCCGTTCGACGGGCTGGCCATCGGCGGACTCGCGGTCGGCGAGACCCACGCCGAACGCTACGAGTTCACCGGACTGGCGACCGACCACATGCCGGCGCACCTGCCGCGCTACCTGATGGGCGTGGGCACGCCGATCGACATCCTCGAAGCGGTGCATCGCGGCGTCGACATGTTCGACTGCATCATCCCGTCGCAGCTCGCGCACCGCGGGACGGCCTTCACGTCCCACGGGAAGATCCACTGCCGCCGCACTGTCTACCGCCTCTCCGAAGCCCCGCTGGATTCGGATTGCGATTGCCAGACCTGCCGCGAGTACTCCCGCGCCTACCTCTGCCATCTGGTGCGATCGGACGAGACGCTCGGCGCGCAGCTCCTGTCGATCCACAACCTGACCTTCTACCACCGGCTGATGCGCGAGATGCGCGAGAGCATCCTGCGCGACGATTTCGCGGCGTTCTACGAGCGCAAGCGCCACGAGCTGGCGCGCTCCGACGACGACCATCCCAGCGTTCCGCCCGCGAAGGGCAAGGTCCCGACGGCGCCGCGCCGGGGCGACTACGAGATCATCAAGGGGCCGCTCGGCGCCTTCAGCGTCCGCCAGATCAGTTCGGGCGAAGTGATGCATTCGGTGAACCGTCCGGGCGACGAGGCGAACGCGCTCTACGTCGTGCAGTCGGGACTCGCGCAGCGCGTCCTTCGCGGTTCGCATGGCGTGCACGTGCCGGCTCTGGACGGCAACACGACGACGGATGCCGCGTGTGCACCCGTGGCACCGTTCGAGACGACGCCTGCGTCCGAGCTGGTGATCTGGGATGTCGGGCTCGGTGCGGCGTCGAATGCGATGGCCGCGATCGCGTGCTTCGAGGACGCGGTCGCGCAGCGCGGCGCGTCGGCACTGCGGCCCGTGCGGATCGTCAGCTTCGAATGCGATCTCGATCCGCTGATCCTGGCGACCCAGAAGTCCGCGCGCTTCCCGCATCTGCAGCACGCCGCGCCACACGGACTGCTGGGCGAGGGCCGCTGGACGCATGTCTCCGGATTGCTCACCTGGGAACTGATGAAGGGCGATTTCCTGGCGCTGTTCGCCGATGCGCCCGCGCCCGACCTGGTGTTCTACGACCCGTTCTCCGCGAAGACGGATACGGCACTCTGGAGCGCCGACGTGTTCGCCCGCATGGCGGCACATGGAGGCGCGAAGCCGATGGCGCTGTACACGTATTCCGCGTCGACGGCGGTTCGCGCGGCGTTGCTGTGGGCCGGCTTCCGGGTGGCGGAAGGCGTGGGCACCGGACCGAAGGCCACGACGACGATTGCCTTCACCGGCCTGAACGGCGAGCACGCCCATGCCGGGCCGGAGCCCCGCAAGATCGCCTGGCTGGGCGATGCCTGGCTGGCGCGCTGGCGGCGGAGCGATTCGAAGTTCCCGCTGCATCTGGACGAGGCGGGGCGCGAGGCCTTCGCGCGGCGGATCGAGTCCCATCGACAGTTCGAACAGCAACCCGAGCTGGCGTTGGACGGTTCATCCCGGTAGCCGACCGCGCGCGTCCGGGAGGTCGGACGGGTTCGCAGTGCCGCGTTCGTGGCGAGACCGAGGCAGCGTCGATGGGGCCGGCCGCACGGCGACGACGGACCGCGATGACCGCGACGAGCGCTCGTCGATGCCCGGGTCGCGGTCGTATCGCGGACAGGTCGTGCGGTCGGGAATGTCGGGCTGACGCTGGACGCAATACAGGACAGACACCTTTCCCGCCGTCACGATCGCGGGGATCACGACACCGTGGCGGCAATCGAGGCAGGGACGAGGGACGAGGACCATGGCGTCATGGTGGCGCCCGGGGTGGCTCACTGGATGAGCCTGCCGGTCGACCGGATGCCTGTGCTACTTTCAGGCCCCGACCGACTCCCCGGCAGACTCGACCATGAACGGTGCAGAAAGCCTCGTCCGAACGCTGCTTGCGAGCGGCATCGATCACTGTTTCGCGAATCCCGGCACGTCCGAGATGCATTTCGTGGCCGCGCTCGACCGGGTTCCGGGGATGCGCTGCGTGCTCGGCCTGGCGGAGACCGTCGTCACCGGGTGCGCCGACGGCTACGCCCGGATGACGGGGCGGCCCGCCGCGACGCTGCTCCACTGCGGTCCCGGCTACGCGAACGGCATCGCGAACATCCACAACGCACGCCGCGCGTCGTCCCCGATGGTGAACATCGTCGGCGACCACGCGACGTACCACCGGCAGTACGACACCCCGCTGACCGCCGACGCCGACGGCCTCGCACGGGCGTCGGCGCACTGGGTCCGGACGACTGCGTCGTCGGCCAGCGACGGTGCCGACGGTGCAGCCGCGGCGCAGGCCGCGAACACGCCGCCCGGGCAGATCGCGACGCTGATCCTGCCGGCCGACACGGCCTGGAGCGACGGCGGCGAAGTCGGCGCGGCATTGC
>CAUJJX010000354.1 GCA_963205165.1 Pseudomonadota bacterium
CAGCAGATGCTCACGATCGCCCGGACGCTGATGGGCAATCCGCTCGCGGTGCTGCTCGACGAACCGTCGGAGGGTCTCGCGCCCGTGATCGTCGAGCAGATGGGCGCCGCGATCCGCGAGCTGAAACGCGAAGGCCTCGCGCTGCTGATCTCGGAACAGAACCTCCGGTTCGCCGAGACCATCACCGATCGGGCGTTGATCCTGGAGAAGGGCGCGATCCGCTACGAGGGCACGATGGCCGCGCTGATGGCGGACGACGCCGCTCGGCGCGCATACCTGTCGGTCTGAAAAGGGCGCGGCGCGCCGGGTTGCCCGGGCGCGCCGCGTGAACGTCCGCCGACCCCGGACGCCGCGCGTGATGCAGCGCCGCCGCACCCGCGCGCGTCGGGCAACGCGTCACATCTTCCGCACCTTCACCGTGTAGCTGCCCATCCCGCTGGCCCGGTTGTAGTGCCGCACCTGCACGTAGTAGGTCCCCGGGATCAGGTCGCCGACGATCTTCGCGTTCGTGTCGACGCCGGAATCGTCGTCCTCGGCGACGAGCGCCGTCGGGCTGTCGGGTCCGAAGAGCTTTATCACGACGTCGGTCGGTCCGCGGGTGTCGACGACGTACCGCCCGCCCGTCTTCACGTCGAACCGGAAGAGGTCCTCCTCGCCGAACTTGCCGATCGAGGCGGCCGTGCGCCGCGTGGCGTTCACGGTGAGCAATTTCGCATCGACGATCGTCGGCGCGGCGCCGGGGTACATCTGCGCGCCGGCGATGAACTGGCGGTCCATCGCGGACAACGTCTCGTTGGCCTTCGTCCCGATGCCGTTCGTCGTCCAGGACGACGGAAAGAAGTACAGCATGATCGACGCCGGATCGAACGCCGTGCCCTTCAGCTGGTCGGCCGAGTACTTGCGCAGGATGTTGTGGCGCGTCTTCGCCTCGTCCCAGAAGTTGGGCGACTTCGCCATCTCGCGGATCACGACGGCCTCGTTCCACAGGATGCCGCCCGCCGGATTCTGGTGCTCGTGCGCGAGCCCGATCGCGTGGCCGAACTCGTGGGCAGCAGTGCCGCCATCGAGGAAGCCGAGGTTCATCGTGGGTGCGCTCAGCGGAATCTGGCGGCAGTCCGTCCCGATGTAGGACCACGCGCCGTCCGCCGGGTCGAACGCGATCCGGATCTCGGCGTCCGGCGCGTTGTTGAACTCGAACTTCAGGTTGGCGACGGCGCTCCACCAGCCGGCCTGCTCCCGCGCGACCGCCTGCTCCGCGGCGGATCCACCGATGAACCGCACCCGCAGCGTCGAACCGTTCATCCACGTCTTGCCGATGGGCGATATGGCACGGACGCGGCCGTCGCGCATGCGGCTCACCGGCTGGAAGCGCATCAGGTCACGCGGGGCGATGCGGTCGATGCAGATCTTCGGTCTTGTTTCCATGGACTCCTCCCGGGTCGGGCAAGTGACGGGGGCGACCGGTGCATCGATCGCCGCTGACGGCCGGTACCGGCCGTCAGGATCACATGATTCGACGCCCGGCACCGGGGAACGACCTTGCGTTTCGACAATCTCCGTCGTCATCGGGCGCACCGTCAGGCGCTCCATCCGCGAGCCGGCGCGAACAAAATCTTCGTCCCCTGACGATACGGGTAAAGAAAGATGGCATATCGGCCGATAGACTACGACTGTCTTCCCCGATCCACCCCGAACCCGCACGACCCACAGGAGAAACCCATGTCGCGCCGCCTGCCGAAGATCCTTGCCGTGGCCGCCCTCGTCGCAGGTGCCGTCGCCCTGACGACCAGGCCCGCGTTCACGCAGGACAAGGACTACCGCTCGGTCGAGGCCCTCAAGAAGCTCGGCGTCAGCACCTGTGCCGGTGCCGTGTCGACGATCACGAAGTTCATGTACGACGAGGACGACTTCGCCTACCTGAACACGTGGAACGAGGACAAGACCGACCGCCACACGACCCTGACCGTGGCCTCCAAGAATTACAGCGACGGATCGTCCGTCGCGTCGATCGCGGTGTCGCCGACGACAGCCGGCACGTGCGACGCGAATTTCACGCAGCTCACGATGGTCAAGGAGACCTGCGCGAAGCTCCGCGACACGACCTTCAAGGAATGGAAGTACTACTCGGACCTCGGCACCAATCCGATGTACGAGGACCCGACGTCCGACTCGGTCGTCGTGACACTCGCCAACACGGCGGACGGCTGCCTGATCATCAAGACCGGCCTGCTGTTCCTCCAGCCGGGCGCCGCCAAGTAACACCGCCGACGGACCGACGCCGCCGGGACATCACGTCCGGGCGGCAGGTCCGGTGGATGCCGGACACCGCGCCCGGCCGACGATCGCCCGCCGACGTCCGGGGCATCGCCCCGCCTCGCTTCACCCTGCGGATGCCGCCGTCAGCGGCCCGCGAATCCCCGCCCTACTTCCGCCGGCTCCAGAGCTTCTTCTCGCCCTGGTCCGTCGTGATCTGCATCGTGGCTCCGTCGTCGGTCATGCCGTACTTGCCGACCCGCAACCACTGCCCGGACGACGGCCGGGCGAACAGCATGCCGTTGCTCGTCCGCCACTGGCCCGACTGCGCCTCGCCATTGCCGCTTTCCCACGACCAGTCGCTGCCGCCTGCCGTCGAACGCCCCCTGCCGTAGAGAAAGGTGCCGTCGGCGCGGAACGCCAGATATTCCTCGGTCGCCATCGACGCGTCGCCGCTCGTGACGAGGTTCTGCGAGACCCAGTTGGCGACCATCCGCGTGTCGCCACCCGTCGCCGCGTCGAGCGTCGGTGACGCGATGGCGCCCAGCCGCGTGAGCTGGATCGGCAATCGACCGGCACGGCGCTCCGGCCCGGCCTCCTGGGTGAGCACCAGATTCAGCACGTCTCCCTCGACGCTCGCCTCGAAACCGCCGGTGCCATCCTTCGAGACCGCCGTGCCGCGACCGGTCATGCCCTGCGCCGTCCCCGTCAGCTCGGCGAAGGGCTTGCCCCCGACCTCGATGACGCCGCCGAGCGTGGTCCCCGTGACGGTGAACTTCACGGTGACACCGCCATTGGGCCCGGCGAGGTTGTACGTCCCGGCGAGGTCCGCTGCGAACGCGAATGCCGCGGAGAACAGGCTGACGAGGAAGACGACGAGACGCATGAATGGCTCCGGTGAGACGGGATGAACCCGGGATGACGCGCGCCGGGGGACGATCCACGGGGCGCGCGAGGCCCGAAGCCTAACGCCTGGCGCCACCGGATCACACCTTCCGCGATCGGACGCGCCCGCCGTCCTTCACGGCCGACGGCGGGTACACGATCACGGTCGCGCCCGGCGCGAGGCCAGACTCGATCCAGGCGTCGACGCCGTTGCGGCCGCCGACCTTCACGGGGACGAGTCGCGCACGGCCGGACTCGACGGCGAACACCGCCATCCCGGGACTCTGCCGGTCGCCGTTCGTGCCCGATCCGGCGGGCAGCGGGAACACCGCGCTCACCGGTACGCGCAGCACCTGGTCGCGCGCGAGTGTCACGACGCGCAGCGCGACGCGATAGCCGTCGCCGAGCGCCTGCCACTGTTCGGGCGGACTCGTGATGTCGATCAGCACCTCGACGCGCTGCTCCTCGACGCCGAGCGCCGAGATCTTCGTGAAGGCCGCGGGCTCCACGAGCCGCACCCGGCCTTCGAGGACGCCGGGCCCGCCCCAGCGCTCGATGCGCACGCGGCTGCCGGGCGCGGCGCGGAGCGCGTCCGTCGTGAGCAGTTCCGCGACGATCTCCATCTGCGCCATGTCGCCGAGTTCGACGAGCGGCGTACCGAGCGCGACCGTGCCCTCGCTCGTCTGCGCGACCTTGAGCACGCGGCCCGCGATCGGCGCGCGCACCGCGAAGCCGCGGCCGGCCTGCGCAGAACCGGGCGCCTGCTGTGACGCGACCAGTGCGGCGCGGGCTTCCTCCAGCGCGAAGCCCGCGACGCGGCGTTCCTGCGTGGCGCCGTCGAGCTCCTTCTGCGCGGCCTGGACGGCGAGTCGATCGTTGTCGAGCTTCGTCGCGGACACGAAGCCCTGCGGCGCGAGCTGCTCGCTGCGCTGGAGTTCGTGGCGGGCCTGCAGGAGGCCGACGCGCGCGCGCTCCGCCCGGACACCCGCGAGCTGCACCTGCGCCTGCGCCGTGTCGATGCGGGCCGCGAGGCCGCGGCGCGTACGGTCGTCGTGCAGCGGCGAGAGCACCGGCGTCAGCGTCGCGACGACGCCGCCGGCCTCCACCGTGTCGCCCTCGTCGAGCGTGATGCGCGCGAGGCGCCCGGCGAGCGGCGCCGAGACGACGTAGCGTTCCCGCAGGCGGGTCCGGCCGTCCTCGTCGACCGTCGTCTCGAAGCGTCCCTGCGTCGCCTGCGCGACCTCGACCTCGACGGCCCGCGGCGCGAACGCCCACGCGAGCAGCCCGCCCAGCGCGACGACCGCCGCACCACCCATCACCCATGTCCTGCGCTGCATTCCGTCTCCCGGATTCCCGATGGCCGATGTCCGGCCGGATGTCCTACTCCCGCGTCTTCAGTGCCGCCACCATGTCGAGCCGGTCGATGCGCCGGCGCACGACGAGCGCGCTCGCGACACCGGCCACGACGACGCACAACCCGGCCCACGCATACGTCCGCGCTCGGATCACGACGGGGAAGAAGAACTGGTCGTTCTTCAGCATGTCGACGATCACGTGCACGAGCGACCAGCCGAGCAGCATGCCCAGCGGCAAGGCGATGGCGATCCCGATGGCCAGCTCGCCCAGCAGCAGCGCCGACACCTCGGCCCGCGTGAAGCCGAGCACGCGCAGGCTCGCGAGTTCCCACGTGCGTTCCGACAGCGCGATGCGGGCGTTGTTGTAGACCACCCCGATCGCGATGATCGCCGCGAACGCCGTGAGCACCGTGCTCATGATCCGGACGTTGCGCGCCGTGATCTCGTTCATGTTCCGCAGCATCGTCGCCTTGCTGAACGCGCCGGCCACGCGCGGCATCCCCTTCGTCGCTTCGAGCAGCCGCTGTTCGGACCCGCGTTCGAGCGCGAGCATGTAGCCGGTCGAGACGTCGCCGTCGCCGAGCACGCGATTGAGCGCGGGGCGGTTCATGTAGGCGTTCAGGCCCATCATCTCCGGGACCGTCGCGTCGACGACGAGATCGAGCGTCCGGGCGCGGCCTTCGAGCACCTCGGCGCGAACGCGGTCGCCGACGCGCAGCCCGAGCTTGGACGCGAAGCGATCGGTCATTACGAGTCCGTCGCCCTCCGGCCGCACCTCGCGACCGTCGACGTCGATGATGCGATACAGCTCCGGCCGCGCCGCGTGCCCGCGAATCTGACCGCGTTCGCGCCGGTGGCCGTTGACGAAGGTCACGGGCACGAACCGCGTCGACTCGATGGCGATGACGCCCGGCGCGCGGGCCAGTTCGTACCGGACCTCGTCGCCGACCGGCTCGGTCATCCAGACACCGACATCGCTGCGCATCGACAGCGTGAACTGCGTGTCGACGATCACCTCGATCGCGTCGCGGAAGAAGTTGCCCATGATGACGATCGCGATCGCCGCGGCGACCCCGCTGATCGACAGGAGCGTCCGCCAGGGCCGGCGTTCCATGTTCCGCAGGATCATCCGCAGCGGCGTGCTGATCCGGACGATGCGCAGCCGCTCGACGAGCGTGCGGCGATAGTGGCCCGGCGCCGGCGGACGCATCGCCTCGGCCGGCGTGAGCCGCACCGTCGCGCGGATCGCGCCGAGGGTCCCGGCGACGGCCGTCGCGACCACCAGGCCGAGACTCACGAACAGCAGCCACGGTTCGATGCGGTGCTCGAAGCTCGGGAAGCGGAAGAACTCCGCGTACAGGCCCGTGAACATCGTGCCGAGCCGGTCGCCGATCCAGATGCCGAGCACGAGCCCGACGGCGACGATCGCGAGCACGAGCTTCAGGTAGTGCGCCGAGATGGTGCCGTTCGGATAGCCGAGCGCCTTCAGCGCCGCGATCTGCTCCCGCTGCGTCGCGACGAGCCGCGACACGACGACGTTCAGCAGGAAGGCCGCGACGCCCAGGAAGATCGACGGCAGCACCGTGCCGAGCACGCGCTGCGACTTGATCTCGTTGTCGAGCATCGCGTTCGAGACCTGGTCCACGCGGCCGATCGCGCTGCGGCCGCCGTACGTCGCGAGCCGCCGGTCGAGGGCATCGGTGACCGAGCGTTCCGAGGCCCCCGGCGCGAGCTTCACCGCGACGTGCGTGAACGCGCCGTCCATGTCGTACGCCGCGGACAGCACGTCGCGATCGACCCAGAAGACGCCGAAGCCGCGCTGGTCCGGCATGCCCCACAGCCCCGCGAAGACGTACTCCGGCGAGAGCGCGATGCCCGCGACGACGAGCGTGCGTCGCTTGCCGTTGATGAGTGCACCGAGCCGCGCGCCGGGCTTCAGTCCGTGTGCATTGGCGAACGCGTCCGACACGAGTGCCTCGATCGCGCCGTCGCTGCGGACACCGCCCGTGATCTCGTCGAGCGGGCGTCCGCCGCGCAGCGTGACGCGGTTCATGCGCAGCGGCGCGGCGCGGTCGATGCCGATCAGCTGGCCGACGATCGGATCGGTGGAATCCTCGGTGTCGATCCGGACGACGAACTCGGTCGTCGTCTGCACGTCCGCGATGCCGGGAATCTCGCGCAGCGTGTGCGCGAGCGCGGACGGCGCCCGCTTGACCGTCGCGAAGACGTCGGCGAAGCGCCCCTCCGCGTAGAAGCGGTCGCGGGCGAGCGCGAGCGAATCGACGGCCGACAGGCTCGTGATGAATCCGCCGATGCCGCTCGCGACGACGAGCGCGATCGTCAGCGCCTGGCTCCACATCTGGCGCAGGTCGCGCAGGAGTTTGCGGTCGAGGGCTTTCATCGGGGGGCGGCGGGTACTGAACCGCCGGGCAGTTCGCACGTCAGGTCAGCGACGCAGTCGCGTAGTCCGACAGCGGTGCATCCACGAACGCGATCGATGCATCCACGAGCGCGTCGGATTACGCCCTGCGGGCTGATCCGACCTGCGCGACTGCACACCTCCGTCATTCCAGCGCAAGCTGGAATCCAGTCCGCCGGTGGCCAGTGCGATGTCGGCTGCTGGACCCCAGCGTTCGCTGGGGTGACGGAATGAGCAATGCCCGGTGCGCAGGTCGGATCAGCGACGCAGTCGCTCAATCCGACATCGACGCATCCACCACCGCGTCGGATCACGCCCTGCGGGCTGATCCGACCCGCACAAATCTGCCGTCGATCCCCGTCTGCGACGGGGCCCCTCGCCGGGTGGCTCACGACACCGCCTCGGAAC
>CAUJJX010000355.1 GCA_963205165.1 Pseudomonadota bacterium
GCCCCACAACAGCCAGGAGACCTCCGATGAATGCAGTTGCACGCCTCGCCGCGGCCGCGTCACTCGCGCTCGCCGCATCCGGCGCCCGGGCGGTGTCGATCGACGCCGACACCTGGATCGCCTTCGACTTCTACGACGACATCGAGTCCGCTGCGTGGGTCGATCTCGACCTCGCGCCGCTGTCCTTCGAATTCGTGCTGACCGGACCCGCCGTGCTGCGCGTCGTGGACGGCGGACTCGCCGGCGACCGCTTCGAGGTGAAGGCGAACGGCGTCGTGCTCGGCACGACGAGCGCCCCGGCCGATGCCGGCGACACGAGCCACGACTTCGACTTCGTCGCCGCGTTCGCCGACGGCCGCTGGAGCCGCGGCAGCTGGGAACTCGGCGCCGGCAGCTACTCGATCACGGGCCGCGCCGTGCAGTTCGGCGTCGACCTCGTCGCGGGATCCGGCGGACTGATGTTCTCGCCGATGCCGGTGCCGGAACCCGGCTCGTGGGCGCTGCTCGCCACGGGCGGACTGATGATGGCCGGTGCGCTGCGCCGTGCCCGCCGCTGAACGGAGCCCGACGACCATGATGACCACGAAGCTCACGCGCATCGCCGCGTCCCTGCTGCTCGCCTGCTCCGCGTTCGCCGCGCAGGCCGCCGACCCCATCCAGGTGAAGATCGTCTCGTTCAACGACTTCCACGGCAACCTGATGTCGCCCGGCAATTTCTCGGGCAAGCCTGCGGGCGGTGCCGACTACCTCGCCGGCTACATCGCGAGCCTCCGCGCGCAGAACCCGAACACCGTCGTCGTGACCGCCGGTGACATGGTCGGCGCGACGCCGCTCGTGTCCGCGCTGTTCCACGACGAGCCGACGATCGAGGTGATGAACCGCATCGGCGTCGACATCGCCGCCGTCGGCAACCACGAGTTCGACGAGGGTCGCTCCGAACTCCTGCGCCTCCAGCTCGGCGGCTGCCATCCGACCGATCCGAACTCCTGCCAGGGCGCGACCGTGGGCACGCCCGTGCCGTTCGAAGGCGCGAAGTTCCGCTTCCTCTCGGCCAACGTGATCGATGCCGCGAGCGGCAAGCCGCTCTTTCCGCGCCACGTGGTGAAGAGCTTCGGCGGCGTGCGCATGGCCTTCATCGGCATGACGCTCGAAGGCACGCCGACGATCGTGACGCCGACCGGCGTCGCCGGCCTGAACTTCCAGGACGAGGCCGACACCGTCAACGCGCTGATCCGCAGCCTGCGCAACCAGGGCGTCCACGCGATCGCCGTCGTCGTGCACGAAGGCGGCACGCAGACCGGCGCGATCGGCGCGTGCACCGGGATGTCCGGCGCGATCGTCGACATCGTGAGCCGCCTCGACAATGCCGTGGACCTCGTGATCTCCGGCCACACGCACCAGGCCTATCTCTGCGACCTGCCGAACGCGGCCGGCCGCGCGATCCCGGTGACCAGCGCGAGCGCCTTCGGCCGCGTCATCACGAACATCGACCTGACGCTCGACCCGGTCACGCGCGATGTCGCCACGGTGGCGAAGAGCCAGATCGTCGTCGACCGCACCAACCCCGCGATCACGCCCGACGCATCCATCGCGACGCTCGTGAACAACTACAGCGCGCTCGTCGCGCCGATCGCGAACCGCGTCGTCGGCCGCATCACCGCGACGGTCGATCGCGTGACGACCGCGGCGTGCGAGCACAAGGCCGGCGACCTCATCGCCGACTCGCAGCTCGCCGCGACCGCCGCGCCGGAATTCGGTGGCGCGGTCGTCGCGTTCATGAACCCGGGCGGCGTGCGCGCGGACTTCACGTTCGCGTCGTCCGCGGCGGGTGAAGGCGACGGCAACATCACGTACGGCGAGACGTTCACGGTGCAGCCGTTCGGCAACAGCCTCGTCACACTCTCGCTGACCGGTGCGCAGATCGAGACGATGCTCGAACAGCAGTTCGTCGGCTGCTCGAACAACCAGGCCTTCAACCGCGTGCTGCAGGTGTCGAACGGCTTCGAGTACGCGTGGGACAAGACCCGCCCGGCGTGCGACCGCATCGATCCGGCGAGCGTCCGGCTGAACGGCGTGACGATCGATCCGGCCGCGAGCTACCGCGTGACGGTCAACAACTTCCTGGCGGACGGCGGCGACCAGTTCCTCGTCCTGAAGCAGGGCACGAACCGACTCGGCGGCGACGTCGATCTCGACGCGCTCGCGAAGCACCTCCAGGGCACGGTCGCCGGTGCGCCCTACGCACCGCCCGCGCCCGCGCGCATCCAGCGGCTCGACACCAGCACGACGTCCTGCCCGTCGAACTAGGGCCTGTTGACGCTACGGATGCCAGTGCGAATGAACGTCTCGGAGTGCAGGGCAAGGCGGACAACGCAGCCCGGACTGGACGTCCGGGCCAGGAGGACAACGCCGCCATGCGCGCCGAGACGTTCATTCCCTTCGGGTTGCCTGCGTGAACGCCCCGATCCGCGTTACAAATCCTCGCCGGGTGTTCAACCCGGCTGCGGTTTGCGCCTTGCTCGAAGCGTTCGCGCCGGCAACGCATCTGGCATCCGTAGTGTCAACAGGCCCTGATGCAGCACCCGCCGCGCAACGCGGCGGTTCGCCGAGGCCCGGTCGAAGTCGATCGGGCCTCGTGCTTTCCGGCGTGGCCGATCACCTCGCGCACGCCACCGTCACGGCGACGGAAGACGCGCAACGCGACATCGGGAATTTCACCCGGCAATCCGTAAGAGATCGGTAGCAGGTCGCCACCTAGATTCGGGTCGACGATCCATGCGATCAGGGTCTGTTCAAGCGACGGATGTCGGTGCGAACCGGCCCTGGGTCACGAGCGAGGCACCGATGCGCAACACGAATCGCTCGAACCGGTGGCATCGCCCATCCAGATCGCGGCCCCCGCGGCCGACGCATTGCCGGCGCCTCGATCGGCCGGCACCGCCCTGCGATCACGGACCGGCGATCGCACGCGCCCCACTGGAACACCCGCCATGCTGACCGGTCGGTCGGTGCTGATCACCGGCGCGGCCCGCGGCCTCGGTGCCCGGCTCGCCCGCCGGTTCGCACAGGCCGGCGCCGACCTCGCACTGTCCACCCGGCCCGAGAGCCGCGACGCCCTCGACCGACTCGCCGAATCGCTGCGCCACGACGGCATCCGCACCGTCGTCGTCACCGCCGATCTCGCCGACCCTGCGCAGCGCGCCCGCCTCGTCGACGACTGCCGCGCCGAACTCGGGCGCATCGACATCCTGGTGAACAACGCCGGCATCGAGATCCCGGGGCCGTTCGCGACGCATCCGCCCGAATGCATGCACGAGCTGATCGAGACCAACCTGATGGCGCCGATGCAGCTCGCGCGGCACGTGCTGCCCGAGATGCTCGAGCGTGGATCCGGCCACATCGTGAATATCGCCGCGATCGCGGGGCACCTTCC
>CAUJJX010000356.1 GCA_963205165.1 Pseudomonadota bacterium
TGTTCGCGCTGCGGCGCCTCGGCTACGGCGGGCGGATGACCCTCGCCGGGTTTCGCACCCTCGCCGGTGCCCTGCTCGCGGCGGAGGGGTTCCCCGCTGACCTCGTGGCGGTCCAGATGGCCCGGCATCCACGCAAGGCCGCGCCCGACAGCATCGACGCCTTCGAGCGGCTCTCGGACCGCGCGGCGATGATGCAGCGATGGGGCGACGTGGTGGACACGCTCACCCTGCAGGCGCTCGGCGCGGAGCGCGAACGGGCGGACGCGCACGACGCACCCGCGCAGACGATTGATTGACCCGCGCCCGGCGGTTCCCGGGCAAGCGGCGAAGCGCGGTGCGTCAACACCGCGCCCGCCTGACCACAACGCAACCTGATGAGAGGTCGCACCATGGCTCAGAAACATCGTAGCAGGCCCTTCCCCCACTCCCGCACCGTCGATCGCCGACACGTTGCCCCCCGTCATGAGTGCTCACGGGAACCCATCCCGGCGGGGATCGCCGACGCACTCACCGCCGCATGTGGCGTCGCCGTCCAACCCGGTGCCCCGCTGTCGAAGTCGGTCGCGGAGGTTGTCGCCGGCCAACTCGCCGGCTCGTGCGTGGCGCGCTGCGTGTTGTCGCTGCTGACCGACCCCGAGGGCGTGTGCCGCGACATCGCCCGATCGGAAGGTGCGGCCCTGACCTTCGCCGCACTGCTCGAAGACCTCGACGAAGGCGCTGCCCTGCATGCCGCGGCAATGCGCCTCGTCGAACAGGCCCGCGCATGGATCGCAGACGAGATCGCCCGCCGGCCCGATGGCGCGCAGATCCTCGCTGCCGGTCCTGCCCACCGTGTTGTGAACTCGCGCGGGGAGCCGCTGTGATGGACGCGGCGACACTTCACGATGTGCTCGACGAGGCTGAAGCCGGCGCGCTGCTGCGTCTCGAGCCCGCTGCCGTCGTCGCCTGCTGCGAGGCGGGCGAACTGCCCGGCCGCAAGCTGGGCGGGGCGTGGCGCTTCTCGCGCGCGGCGCTGCTGTCCCACCTTGCGGGCGATGCGCCACCGATGGCGGGGCAGGGGATCCCGACGCCTCCGATCGAAGCCGCGCGGTCCACCATCGACCCGAAGACGTTCGAGGCATCGCTACGCGAGCGCCTGCGCGGCGAGATCGAGAAGGAGCGCGCCCGATGACGCTCGCACATAGCCACGGTGTCCCGAGGTTCTGGGAGGACGCCGCGCAGGCCTATCTCGACCGCTGCGACGCCGACGAGAAGCGCGACATGCGCAGCGTGCTCGATCACCTGCTGTTCTTCGGCGAACACTTCGGCGGCCGACCGCTTGCCGAGATCGATGATTCCGCCATCGCGGACGCCATGGACGCGAAGCAGAAACAGGGGCGCGAGGTGAAGGTTTCCGCCGGTCGCACGCGACGCCGCCCCGTGAGCACGCTCACGCTGAATCGCTACTACGCGACCTTCGCGGCCGTGATGAACAACGCCCGGCTTCGCGGGTGGATCAACCGCGTTCCGTACTGGCGCAAGTACCGCGAGAAGGGGCGCGTCGAATGGCTCACGCCCGAAGAGTGGCGCGCGGTCTATCAGCACTTGCCGCCGCACGTGAAGCCGCTGGCCGAGTTCGCCGTCATGACGGGCCTTCGGAAGTCGAACGTGACCCACCTTCGGTGGGCGTGGGTCGACATCAAGAATCGGCAGGTCGTCGTTCCGTCGATCGCGTCGAAGTCCGGTCGGGCCATGACGATCCCGGTCAACGATCGCGCCTTCGAGATCCTGCGCAGTCGGTGGGAGCGCAAGGCACCCGATGACGAGTTCGTATTCACGCACCGCGGGCGCCCGATCGCGGACCCGGCACAGACGGCATGGAAGCAGGCGCTCGCACGCGCTGGCCTGCCGCCGCTGCGCTGGCACTGCCTCCGGCATTCGTGGGCCTCGTGGCACGCGCAGGCGGGCACGCCGCCGCAGGTGATCCAGCGGCTCGGGGGATGGCAACAACTCGCGATGGTGGAGCGCTACAGCCACCTGCAGCCGTCATTCGTCGCCGAGTACGCGAACGCGATCCTACCGAAACGCGCGGCCGATGCCGAATCGGTCCCCATCGCTCCGCAAATGAACTGACCACGTTTCGCCGCGCCTAGGTCGGCCAACCGAAAACGCCGGACACCCTGCCGGCGCTGGCGCGGCTCCTGATTCAGGGGCGCGAGGGTGCGCGCATGGATGACAGTTCCTCCGACCGTGTCGAGGTGCCTGGATCAACTTTCCGAACGCGCAACGCGTATCGAAAAGCCTTCAACGAAGCCGAGTTGGCGATCATCGAATCCGTCTGCGCGGATCGTTCGTTCCTGCGCGATTGCTACCGGATCCGCAGGCGGTTCCAGCGAAATCGGAGCGCCTCTTCACAGGCGCCGTCGGCGGACATCAATCGTTGGACGAAGCTTGTCGTGTTCTTCGAGCTTTCACGACGCCAACGGGAGACGCCGAAGCCGACTGTGCTCGATGTGGCGGAACTGGCCTTGATCGATCCGGCCCTACGCGTCGACGACGTCATTGCACGTGAGGAACTGTTGCGAGCTGAGCAGAGGCAGTGTCTGAGGAAAACCCTTTCCAGTGCTGAGCATGCGGCCCACTCCGCGCAGAAGGAACGGGTAGTCGATGCGCTCCGAATGCTCATCAATCGCGAGCGTCCGAAGAGGTTCCCGAAGTTTCCTGAACAGATCGCCGCGACCGAAGTTCGGCGCATGTTCCAGCGTCACGACATTCCGTTCACCAACTACCAG
>CAUJJX010000357.1 GCA_963205165.1 Pseudomonadota bacterium
CCGGACGTCGCGCGGCAGATGACCCGCCTCGGCGTGCCGGCCGATGAAGCGCAGGCCCGCGCTGCCGCCCTGACCGACGATGAAGTCCTGGCAGCCGCCGGACGCGTCGACCGCATGCCCGCCGGCGGCGACGGCTTCGGCGCACTCATCGGCGCGGCCGTGCTCGTGTTCGTCGTGCTGCTCGTGACCGACATCCTCGGTTTCACGAAGGTGTTCTCGTTCACGAAGCCGATCAAGCGCTGAACCCGAAGTCGCGCGGGGTGCTGCCTTCGGTGGCACGCCGCGATACCTCCGCAGGATCCGGGGCCCGCGGACACGACGCACGTCGTCGCGTACGCGGGCCCTGATGCATTCCTGCCCCCGCCTTCCAACCGGGGTGTTTCCGCACCGGCATCCTTAGCGTGAACAGCCTCCGGCTTCCTGCCCCCACCGATCCGCGCATGCCGATCCGCACCTCCCGCCTCGCGTCCGTGCTCGCGACCCTCCTGCTGACGCTGCTCGCCGGCTGCGCCGTCCAGCCCATCCACGGTGATCGCGACGGTTCACTGCCGCGGCGCGCCGAACTCGAGGCGACGCCCTTCTTCCCGCAGGAGATCGATCACTGCGGGCCCGCCGCACTGGCCACGACGCTCGTCGCCGCCGGGATCGACACGACGCCCGAAGCGCTCGCGCCCAGCGTGTTCCTGCCCGCACGCAAGGGCAGCCTGCCGCTCGACGTGATCGGCGGCGCGCGCCGCGCGGGCGCACTCGCTGTCCGGGTCGCACCGACACTCGATGCCCTGCTGGGCCTCGTCCGCGACGGACACCCCGTCGTCGTGCTCCAGAACCTCGGGCTCTCGTGGTACGAGCGCTGGCACTACGCCGTCGTGGTCGGCCACGACCTCGACCGCCGCGAGATCGTGCTGCGGTCGGGCCGGACGCGCCGCGAGGTGCTGTCGATCTTCACGTTCGACCACACGTGGGCGCGCAGCGGACGCTGGGCGCTGCTCGTGCTCGCCCCCGGGACCGCGCCGCCGCCGGGGGTGGAGGTCGGTCCGTACACCGACGCTGCCCTCGCCCTCGAACGCCTCGGCAACCTGCCGGCCGCGCAGGCCGCGTACCGCGCCGGGCACGACCGCTGGCCGGACGACATACCGCTTGCGATCGGACTCGGCAACACGGCGTACGCGCAGGGCGATCTCGATGCCGCCGAGGCGTCGCTGCGCGCGGCCGCGAAGGCACATCCGGCGTCGGACGTCGTCCTCAACAACCTCGCGCACGTCCTCATGGAGCGCGGTCGGTTCGACGAGGCGGAAGCCCTCGCGCAGCGCGCCGTCGACCTCGCCGGACCGAAGCTCGACATAGCCCGCGCGACGCTCGCCGACATCCGCGCGAAGCGCGATTCGACCTCCCGCTGACAGCCTGATCCGCACCATCGCGGTGCACCGGAACGCAATCCGACCACACGACCCGGACAGCCCCTAGAATCCCGCGCCTGACGGACCGCTCGCGCCCGCGCGTCGGTCGATCCGTCCACGAATGCCGCGATCCTGCGCACCGCCGCGATCGCGGACCGACACCGGCCACGGGAGGGGCTCCGATGTCTCCACGACTTCCATCGCATGCCGTCGCACGGCGTGCAATCCATTTCATCGCGGCGCTCGCCGGCGTCCTGTCGCTCGCCGGCTGCGGCCAGGACGCCGCCTTCTGGATGACGCCCGAGGAGAAGGCGACGCGCGCCTTCCCGCCGTCCGAGGCGTTCAAGCGCGCGCAGGCCGCGCTCACCGGTGCCGCAGGCGCCCAGGAGGCACTCCGCACCGAGATCGACGAACGCCTGCTGACGCGCGTGCGCGACTGCCTCGACCTGTCCGCCATCGGACGCTTCGTCGAGATCGCCGAAGTCCCGGCCAGCGATTCCGAACGCAACTGCCTCACCCGCCGCGATGCCGAACTCACGATGTGGCTGCGGATGCGCTCGATCGCCCGGATCCTGACCGAAGCGCCGGTCCGGGCCGCGCGCCCGCTCACGATCGTCGCGACGGTGAAGTCGGACGGTCCGGCGGAATTCCTGCACGTCACCGTCGCCGCACGTGCCGACGTGGCCGTCGTCGCGGATTCCGCGGGCGCATATCGCGTCGTCGAAGCCGCGAGCGGCAAGGTGTTGCGGACCTTCACCGGCCGCGCCGATCCGGCGCATCGCCCGGCGCTCTCGCCCAACGGCCGCGTCGCCGCGGTGCCGGATGTGCCTTCGGGCCTCGCGTTCTTCGACGTCGAGACCGGCGAGCGACTCTGGACGACACCGAAGGCCACGCATCTCCTCGCCTGGCTGCCCGGCAGCGAGGCGGTGCTCGTCGCAGGCGACACCCGCGACACCCGCGTCGTCGATCTCCACACGGGCCGCGTCGAGAAGCATCCGACCGCCGGACCCGACCTGCTCGCGGTCCTGACCGATCCGCCGACGGCGCCGCTCGCGCTGCTGCTCGGTCCGCGCGAACTCAGCATCGTCCAGCACGAACGCGTCGCGAACGCCGTCGCGTCGTGGCCCAAGCGCACCGCGTCGTCCGACGGATTCGACGCCACGCGCCCCGATGCGCCGGCGATCCTGTTCGACGGACGGCGGCTCGTCGGCGCGGGGCAGCTCGGCAAGTTGTTCCACCTCGATCTCGGCGCCGACCCCGTGCGCAGTGCCGACTGGAATCTCGCGGCGTACGCGCCCTGGACCGGCCCCGTGAAGCTGAACGAGAAGCTCGTCGTCGTGCTGTCGCGGCGTGCGGGCGCGTCGTCGGGCGAACTGTTCGCGGTGCACGTCGAGGACGGCACGATCGCGGCCATCAC
>CAUJJX010000358.1 GCA_963205165.1 Pseudomonadota bacterium
ACCGAGCGCGACGAGTGCGGCCGGATAGTCCGCCGCGGGATCGTTGTTCGCGATCGCGCCGCCGAGCGTGCCGCGGTTGCGGACCTGCGGATCGCCGATGCCGCCGGCGAGCGCGGCCAGTGCCGGGATCGCCACCTGCACGGCCACGGAATCAGCGACGGCGGCGTGCGTCGTCATCGCGCCGACGGTCACGGCGTCGGCCGTCACGGCGATCGTGTCGAGACCGCCGACGCCGTGCAGGTCGACGAGCGTGTCGGGCGTCGCGAGCCGCAGCTTCATCGACGGGATCAGGCTCATGCCGCCCGCGAGCACGCGCGACTCGGGGGCCGCGAGGGCGGCGAGCACGTCCGGCAGGCTCGCGGGACGCTGGTATTCGAAAGTCCTCATGGGGATTCGCTCCGGTGCGGGTTGGCTACTGCTTCGCCGGCGCGAATCCGGCATCTGCGATCAGGCGCCAGACGCGGTTCGGCGAAGCAGGCATGTCGACGTGCATCACGCCCAGATGGGCGAGCGCATCGACGACGGCGTTGATGACGGTGGCGGGCGACGCGATGGTCCCGACCTCGCCGCAGCCCTTCACGCCGAGCGGGTTGTGCGTGCACGGCGTGATGTGCGTCTCGACCTCGACGCGCGGCACCTGGTCGGCGCGCGGCATGCAGTAGTCCATGAACGACCCCGAGAGCAGCTGCCCGGTCTCCTGGTCGTAGACGCAATCCTCGAAGAGCGCCTGCCCCACGCCCTGCACGACGCCGCCGTGGATCTGGCCGGCGACGATCATCGGATTGATGACGGTGCCGACGTCGTCCACCGCGACGTAGCGCAGCAGTTCGACGACGCCCGTCTCCGGATCGATCTCGACCTCGGCGATGTGCGCGCCGCAGGGGAACGTGAAGTTCACCGGATCGTAGAAGGCCTGCTCCTCCAGGCCCGGCTCGAGGACCTCGAGCGGATAGTCGACGGGGTAGTGCGCGGACAGCGCGACGTCCTCGAAGGTCTTCGCCATGTCGGTGCCGCGGACCGTGTAGCGCCCGTCGCGGAACTCGATGTCGGTCTCCGCGGCTTCGAGCATGTGCGCGGCGATCTTCCGGCCCTTCACGATCACCTTGTCGGCGGCCTTCGACAGCGCCGATCCGCCGACGGCCGCGGACCGCGATCCGTACGTCCCGAGTCCGAACTGCACGCGATCGGTGTCGCCGAAGACGACCTCGATGTTGTCGTGCGGAATGCCGAGCTTCCCGGACACGATCTGCGCGCACGTCGTCTCGTGGCCCTGGCCGTGGCTGTGCGTGCCCATCAGCACCGTCACCTGTCCGGTCGGGTGAACGCGCACGGTCGCGCTCTCGAACAATCCGCCGCGCGCGCCGAGCCGGGTCGCGATGCGCGACGGCGCGAGTCCGCAGGCCTCGACGTACGTCGTGAGTCCGATGCCGCGGAACTTCCCGCGCGCCGCCGACGCCTTGCGGCGCTCGGGGAATCCGGCCCAGTCGGCGGTGGCGAGTGCGCGATCGAGGCAGCCGCCGGGGTCGCCGCTGTCGTACTCGAGCATCACCGGTGTCTGGTACGGATACGCGTCGGGCGGAATCATGTTGCGGCGACGGATCTCCGCGCGGTCGATGCCCATCTCGGTGGCTGCGACGTCGACGAGGCGTTCGAGCAGGAAGGTCGCCTCGGGCCGGCCCGCCCCGCGATACGCGTCGACCGGGATCGTGTTCGTGAAGACCGCCTTCACCTCGCAGTAGATCGCCGGTGTCGTGTAGACGCCCGCCATCAGCAGACCGTAGAGATTGGTCGGGATGTTCGGGCCGAACGTCGAGAGGTAGCCGCCCATGTTCGCGAGCGTCTTCACGCGCAGTCCGAGGAACTTCCCGTGCTCGTCGAGCGCGAGCTGCGCCTCCGAGACGTGGTCGCGGCCGTGCGCATCGGAGATGAATCCCTCGCTGCGTTCGCAGACCCACTTCACGGGCCGCGCGATCTTCCCGGACGCCCACGTGACGAGCGCCTCCTCGGCGTAGTGGAACTGCTTCACGCCGAAGCCGCCGCCGACGTCGGGCGACACGACGCGCAGCTTGTGCTGCGGAATGTGCAGCACGACGTTGCCCATCAGCAGCTTCACGATGTGCGGGAACTGGCTCGTGGTCCAGAGGGTGTACTTGCCGCGCGAGCGGTCGTAGTCGCCGACGGCCGCACGCGGCTCCATCGGATTGCCGACGAGGCGGTTGTTCACGAGGCTGATCCGCGCGATGTGCGCGGCCTTCGTGAACGCGAGGTCGGTGGCGGCGCTGTCGCCGACTTCCCAGTCGACGCAGACGTTGTCGGGGATGTCGTCGAAGACGGCGGTCGCGCCGGGTTCCAGGGCCGCGAGCACGCTGACGACGGCGGGCAGCACGTCGTACTCGACGACGACGGCCTCTGCGGCATTGCGCGCCTCGACGAGCGATTCGGCGACGACGAGCGCCACCGGATCACCGACGTGGCGCACCTTGCCCTGCGCGAGTGGCGGATGCGCCGGTTCGCGGCTCGCCATGCCGGCCTTGCCCGTCACGGGCCACGCGCACGGCAGCGTGCCGACGCCGTCCGCCGCGAGGTCCGCGCCGGTGTAGATCGCGACGACGCCCGGCAGCGCGGCTGCGGCCGTCGTGTCGATGGAGACGAGCCGTGCGTGCGCGTGCGGCGAACGCACGAGCACCGCGACGGTCATGTTCGGCAGCTGCACGTCGGCGACGTACTGGCCCTTGCCGGTGACGAAGCGCAGGTCTTCCTTGCGCAGGATGGAGGCGCCGATGCCGGTTTCGTTGCCCATGGCTCAGGCCTCCCCGCCGGCGCGCATCGCCGCCGCGCCCGCGAGCACGGCGGACACGATGTTCTGGTAGCCGGTGCACCGGCAGATGTTGCCTTCGAGCCAGTGACGCACGCCGGCCTCGGTCGGCGCCGGTTCGCGGCGCGCGTAGTCGACGGCACTCATGACCATCCCCGGCGTGCAGAAGCCGCACTGCAATCCGTGGTTCTCGTGGAAGGCCTGCTGCATCGGATGCAGCGTGCCGTCCGACAGCCCTTCGATCGTCGTGATCGCCGAGCCGTCGAGCGACGCCGCGAGGACGGTGCACGACTTCACGGACGCGCCGTCGAGGTGGACGACGCAGGCGCCGCACTGGCTCGTGTCGCAGCCGACGTGGGTGCCGGTCATCCCGAGCCGGTCGCGCAGCATCTCCGACAGGAGTTCGTGCGGCTCGACGTCGACCGCGACGGGCCGGGCGTTGAGGGTGAGTTGGATCTTCATCGGTCGTCCTCCAGGGGAAATCAGGCGAGCAGGAGCGATCGTTCGGCGAGCCAGCTCGCGACGACGGCTTCGCCCGGGGCGAGGGTGTCCTCGAAGAATTCGCGTTCGGGCACGTAGGCCACGAACTCGCCTTCCGCGAGGCAGTCGAGCAGGACCTTCACGTACGCGCCCTGGTACTCGACGGCGCGGATGCGGGCATCGACGGCGTTCCATTCGTCGCCGGTGACCGTGCCCGGTCGACGGACGCGGATGTCGTCGCGACGCACCGCGATGTCGACGCGGTCACCGCCGCGCAGCCGCGAGGTGTCGGCGAGCGGCACGACGATCGACTCGGCATCGACCGCACTCAGCGTGACGCTCGCGCCGTTCACGCGCTCGACCTTGCAGGCAATGACGTTCTGGCCGCCGAGGAACTCCGCGACGTAGCGGTCGCGCGGCATCGCGTAGACGTCGCGCGCCGCGCCGGCCTGGCGGATGCGTCCCTTCTCCATCACGACGACGAGGTCCGCGAGCGCGATGGCCTCCTGCTGCGTGTGCGTCACGTGGACGAACGTGATGCCGAGGTCGCGCTGCATGCGGCGCAGCTCGGTGCGCATCTGGACGCGCAGCTGTTCGTCGAGTGCGGACAGCGGTTCGTCGAGCAGCAGCACGCGCGGCTCGGTGATCGCCGCACGGGCGAGCGCGACGCGCTGCTGCTGGCCGCCGGAGAGCTGGCCCGGCAGGCGGTTCGCGAGTTCCGTGATGCGCACGCGCTCGAGCATCGCGTCCGTCGAACGGTAGCGGTCGGCCTTCGACATCCCGCGTACCCGCAGCGCGAACGCCACGTTGTCGCGCACCGAGAGATGCGGAAACAGCGCGTACGACTGGAACATCATCGCGGTGCGCCGCTCCACCGGCGGCAGACCGACGACGTTCTGGCCGCCGATCAGGATCTCGCCGCCGGTCGGGTCCTCGTGACCCGCGATCATCCGCAGGATCGTCGTCTTGCCGCACCCGGACGGGCCGAGGAAGCAGCAGTACGCGCCGTCCGGCACCTTCAGGTTCACGCCGTCCACGGCGGTGCTGTCGCCGAAGCGTTTGAAGACGCCGGCCAGTTCGATGTCGCCCTTCCCGATCTGCATGGTGCGATGACTCCTTCAGCTTGCCGGCAACCAGGGTCTGTCGACACCACGGATGCCAGATGCGTCGTGTTGACAGGCCCTAACGTGCGCGGCGGCGCTGCATCCA
>CAUJJX010000359.1 GCA_963205165.1 Pseudomonadota bacterium
CGCGACTACGGCGGCGCGTGCCACATGCGGTTCGACGACACGAACCCGACGAAGGAAGATCAGGAGTTCGTCGACTCGATCCTCGACGCGGTCCAGTGGCTGGGCTTCGGCTGGGGCGAGCACCTGTTCTACGCGTCGAACTACTTCGAGACGCTCTACCGCTTCGCCGAGGCGTTCATCGAGCACGGCCTCGCGTACGTCGACTCGATCACGGCCGAGGAGATGCGCGCGCTGCGCGGCACGCTGACCGAGCCGGGCAGGCCGAGCCCGCACCGCGACCGCAGCGTCGCCGAGAACCTCGACCTGTTCCGCCGGATGCGCGCGGGCGAGTTCCCGGACGGCGCGCACGTGCTGCGGCTGAAGATCGACATGGCGTCGCCCAACATCAACATGCGCGACCCGGTGATCTACCGCATCCGTCATGCGCACCATCACCGCACGGGCGACGCGTGGTGCATCTACCCGATGTACGACTACACGCACGGCATCTCGGATGCGCTCGAGAACATCACGCATTCCATCTGCACGCTGGAATTCGAGGACCACCGCCCGCTCTACGACTGGATCCTCGGCAAGCTCGCCGACTTCGGTGAACTCGTGCCCCCCCTGCCGCGGCAGTACGAGTTCGCGCGACTCAACCTGACGTACACCGTGCTGTCGAAGCGCAGGCTCATCCAGCTCGTCGACGACCATCACGTCGACGGCTGGGACGACCCGCGCCTGCCGACCATCGTCGGCTTCCGGCGTCGCGGCTACACGCCCGAGGCGATCCGGCTGTTCGCCGACCGCATCGGCGTGTCGAAGGAAAATTCCGTGATCGAGATGACGATCCTGGAAGACTGCCTCCGCAAGGATCTCGACGAACGCGCGCCGCGCGCCATCGCCGTGCTCGACCCGCTGAAGCTCGTGATCGACAACTGGCCGGAAGGCACGTTCGAGAACTGCGAGGCGCCGGTGCATCCGCATCATCCGGAACTCGGCAAGCGCACGTTCCCGCTGGGCCGCGAACTCTGGATCGAGCGCGAAGACTTCGTCGAGACGCCGCCGAAGGGCTACTTCCGGCTCTTCCCCGGCAGCATGGTCCGGCTGCGCTACGGCCACGTCGTGACCTGCATCGGCTGCGACAAGGACGCCGACGGCAACATCACGGCCGTCCACTGCGAGGTCATGCCCGACTCGAAGTCCGGCACCCCCGGCGCCGACAACTACAAGGTGAAGGGCAACATCCACTGGGTCAGCGCAGCGCACGCGCTCGACGCACCGGTGCGGCTCTATGACCGCCTGTTCACCGTCCCCGCGCCCGGCGCCGGCGACACCGACTACCTCACGCAGATCAATCCGGATTCCGTGCGCCTGCTGCCGAACGCGAAACTCGAACCAGGCCTGCGCGACGCCAAGCCGGAAGACCGCTTCCAGTTCGAGCGCCACGGCTATTTCGTCGCGGACGCGAAGGATTCGAAGCCGGGCGCGCCGGTGTTCAACCGGGCGGTGACGCTGCGGGATACGTTCGGGAAGGGCGGGTAGCGCGCAGCCGCACGAAGCACGGGGTACCGGACGACAACAGCCCCCGCATCGGAAGATGCGGGGGCTGTTTCGTTTTCTCTTTCGATGGCTCATCCAGTGAGCCAGTGCCGGCGGTAATTTGCACGTGTGTCGGCGATCGGCAGCCCCTAGGATCGAGCGCACATCGACGGAGGATCCGCAGTGACCGCAACACCGCTGGCGCACTCGCATCCGGACAAACCGGACGGTCATCTTCTCGACGATCACCTGCGGTCGGTCGGCGCGCGGGCCGCGAAGTCGGCCGACGCATTCGGCGCATCCGACTGGGCGCACCTCGCCGGCATCTGGCATGACCTCGGGAAGTATCGCAGCGGATTCCAGCGCTACATCCGGCAGACCACCGATCCGGACGCGCACATCGAAGGGCGGATCCGGAGCCCCGACAAGACGCACTCCGCGGCCGGCGCGCTCTGGGCCCGGAAAGCCTTCGAAGACGCCCTCGGCCCGAAAGGTCGCCTGCTCTCCTGCATCCTCCAGTACGTCATTGCCGGCCACCACGCCGGGCTCGACAACTGGCACGGCGGACTGTCCGCGCGGCTGTCCTCGGACGAATCGGCACGCGAGTTCACTGAAGCACTCGATGCCGCACCGCCGGACGACGTGCTGCATCCCTGCACGCTGCCCGCGGACCTGAGCGCCCTGCCGCTGGGCGACGAGCGTCGCGACATTCCCGGTCGATTCGCCCTCTGGGAACGCATGCTGTTCTCCGCGCTCGTAGATGCCGACTTTCTCGACACGGAATCCTTCATGGACGCCGGCAAGCACGCCGCGAGGTCCGGCGTACCGACGCTCGACGTGATGAAGTCCGCGCTCGACGAACACCTTGCGCAGTTGATTGCCAGCGCAAGCCCGACCGCGGTCAATCGCATCCGTGCCGACATCCTGACGATGTGCCGGGACAAGGCGACGCGTGCACCGGGGGTCTTCACGCTCACGGTCCCCACGGGCGGCGGCAAGACGCTCGCGAGCCTCGCGTTCGCGCTCGATCACGCCACCCGCCACGGCAAGCGCCGCGTGATCTACGCGATTCCGTACACGAGCATCATCGAGCAGACTGCGGATGTCTTCCGCGGCATCTTCGAACCGCTTGGCGAAGGTGCCGTGATCGAACATCACAGCAACGCGGAATCCGATCCCTCGCGGGAAACCGCACTGTCGCGACTCGCCTGCGAGAACTGGGACGCCCCGCTCGTCGTGACGACCAACGTGCAGTTGTTCGAGAGCCTGTTCGCACGCCGCACGTCCCGCTGCCGAAAGCTCCACAACATCGCCGGCAGCGTCGTCGTGCTGGACGAGGCGCAACTGCTCCCGGCGGAGTTCCTGCAGCCGATCGTGGATGTGCTGCGGCTTCTCGTGCGCGACTACGGCGTGACGCTCGTGCTCTGCACGGCAACACAGCCGGTGCTGTCGTCGAGCACGAGCATCGATCCGAAGCGCGGATTGCAACGTGGCTTCGACGCGGCACAGGTCACGAAGATCATCGACGACGAGCCCGCGCTGTATGCCGCGCTCGAACGTGTGAAAGTGCATGTGCCCGACGACCTCCAGGCGCCGCGCCCCTGGACCGACATCGCCGACGACATCGCCCGGCACGACGCCGTGCTGGGCATCGTCAGTCGACGCGCAGATGCACGCGAGCTGTTCCGGCTCGTACGCGGGCACGAGCCCGAGGGATGCTGGCATCTGTCCGCGCTGATGTGCGCCCAGCATCGCAGCGATGTCATCGCGCAGATCAAGGCGGCCCTGCAGCAACGAAGAGATGCCGGCGCCACTGCGCCACCGGTGCGCGTGATCAGCACGCAGATCGTCGAGGCCGGCGTCGATCTCGATTTCCCCGTCGTGTATCGCGCGCTCGCCGGACTCGACTCCATCTTCCAGGCGGCCGGGCGGTGCAACCGCGAAGGTCGGCTGCCGGCACCGGGCGACGTGCACGTGTTCGTCCCCGTGACCCAGCCGCCGCCGGGCCTGCTGCGCCAGGCACGCGACACCTGCCGCGCCATCTGGCACGACCGACCGCGGGACCCCTTCGCACTCGACCTGTTCGAGCGCTACTTCCGGCGGCTCCATCACGATGCGCCGTCACTCGACACGAAGGGCATCTGCGACGCACTGCAGCTCCAGGCAGACGGTCGCGAAGGCACGCTCGCCGTCCGCTTCCGTGACGCAGCCGACAACTTCCGGCTGATCGACGACCAGGATTCCGCGACCGTGCTCGTGCGGTATCGCAGCCCGTCCGCGCGCGAGGACATCGACCAACTCATCGGGCTGCTCGAACGCGACGGCCCCAGCCGCTGGCTGATGCGCAAGCTGCAACGCTACGGCGTGACGGTGTACCGGTACCACCTCGACAAGCTTCTCGTCGCAGGCGACATCCACGAGATCGCTTCGTGCCCCGGCCTCTTCGTGCAGACGCAGGGGTGGGAGGGCTTCTACGACCCCCTGCTGGGCGCCAACGTCGACGGCGCGCCGGGCGACCCCGGTGCCTTCGTTGAATGACGTCCCGACCACCACGACCGAATCGATCCGAACGCTCCGCCCGAACCCGAGAGAACACGATGCGAACCTTCTGCCTCGAAGTCACCGGCGACTACGCCTGCTTCACCCGCCCGGAGATGAAAGTCGAGCGGGTCTCCTACGACGTCATCACACCGTCGGCCGCACGCGCCGTCTTCGAGTCGATCCTCTGGAAGCCGGGCATCCGCTGGCGAATGCGACGCATCGAAGTCCTGAAACCGGTGCGGTGGATCAGCGTGCGGCGCAACGAAGTGGGTGCGGTCGTCTCGACGCGCAATGCGATCAC
>CAUJJX010000360.1 GCA_963205165.1 Pseudomonadota bacterium
CGTGAAGAACGGCACGGTCGACGCCGCGGCCGATGCCGACGTGACGTACGACCGCATGCTCGCGAAGGGTCTGATCTCGCGCGACACGAACTGCATCATCGCGGAGTCCGCGCCGCTGCCCGGCCCGCCGCTCGCGTGGCGTGGCGATCTCGCCCCCGACCTGAAGAAGCGCATCGCCGACGCCGTGATGAACGCCCACAAGGAGACCGAGATCTCCGGCTACATCAATCTCGTGCGGTACGTGCCGTCCAAGCCGGGCGAGTTCGACATGATCCGCGACATGGTGAAGTCGCTCGGGCTCGCGAAGGAACAGATGCTGCGATAGCGCGGCGCCGCGCCTCGCTGCCCCGGAATCCCCGTGAAACGACCCGACGACGCCGGTCCCGAGACGTCCGTCCCCGCGATCGAACTCGTCGACGTCGGCAAGCGCTATCCGAACGGATTCGTCGCGCTCGCACCGCTGTCGCTCGCGGTGCCGGCCGGCCAGTTCCTCGGCGTGCTCGGGGCCTCGGGCGCGGGGAAGTCCACGCTGATGCGCGTGCTGAACGGCCTCGCCCCCGCGACGAGCGGCGAGGTCCGCGTCGGCGGCGTGACGCTCGGTCCGCGGACGCAGCGCGCGATCCGCGCCCGCACCGGGATGATCTTCCAGCAGTTCAATCTCGTCGGCCGGCTGAACGTGATGACCAACGTCCTGACCGGCCGGCTCTCGCATCGGCGCGGGCTCCCGAGCCTGCTGCACCTCTTTCCCCGCGACGACCACGACATCGCGCACGAGGCACTCGCCCGCGTGGGTCTCGTCGAGAAGGCGTGGGAACGTGCCGACCGACTCTCCGGCGGGCAGCAGCAGCGTGTCGGCATCGCACGGGCGCTCGCGCAGCAGCCGAACCTGATCCTGGCCGACGAGCCCGTCGCGAGCCTCGATCCGGTGACGTCCGCCGAGATCCTCGACCTGCTCCGTGCGATCAACCGGCGCGACGGCATCACGATGGTCGTGAGCCTCCATCAGGTCGACTACGTGCGTCGCTACGCCGATCGCGTGATCGGCCTGCATCGCGGCGAGCTCGTGTTCGACGACGTGCCCGGGCGGCTCGACGCCGCCGCCCTCGAACGCATCTACGGACCGCGTCGCGCGGCGCCCCCGGAGCCGGCCGATGCGCTGGCGTAGTCCGACCCGCAGCGGCTTCCCGCCGGCCGGGCTCTGGCTCGCGCCCGCGGGCATCGTCGTCGCGTTGATCGTGACCGCGCCGCTCGTCGAGGTCGACGTCGCGCGCCTCGCGGGTGCGCCCCGCAAGCTCGTCGAGTTCCTCGGGCATCTCGTCGTGATGCCCGACTGGGACTACCTCCCCGACCTCTGGCAGAAGATGCGCGAGACGCTCGAGATGAGCTTCCTCGCGACCGTGATCGCGACGGCGCTGTCGCTGCCGCTCGGCGTGCTCGCGGCACGCAACGCGAGTCCGCATCCGGCCGTCTTCCATGCGGTCCGGCAACTGCTGTCCGTGATGCGCGCGCTGCCCGAACTCGTGTGGGCGCTCGTGTTCGTGTCGGCGCTCGGGCTCGGGCCGCTCCCCGGGATCATGGCGATGGCCTTCGTGACCGTCGGCTTCATGGGCAAGGCATTCGCCGAGGCGATCGAGGTCGCGGACCCGCGGCCCGTCGAGGGCGTGACGGCGCTCGGTGCGTCGCGCGGCCAGGTGCTCTCGTTCGCGCTGCTGCCGCAGGCGATGCCCGATCTCGTCGGGACGACCGTCTACGTGCTCGACCACAACGTGCGGGCCGCGGCGATCCTGGGGCTCGTCGGCGCGGGCGGCATCGGCTACGACATGGTGATGGCGATGCGGCTCTTCGAGTACGAGCGGATCGTGCTGATCGCCCTCGCGATCTACGTCGTCGTGACGCTGCTCGACCGGTTGTCCGACCGGCTCCGCGCGCGGCTGATCCATGGCTGACGCATCGATTGCCGCGCTGCCGCCGAAGCCGCGCGGATTCTTCCCGCTGTGGGCCGCCGTCGGTGTCGCGCTCGTCTGGACGGCCGTCCACGATCTCGAGCTGTCGTTCGAGGCGCTGCTCTACGGCATCGACGACATGGCGGAGTACCTCGGACGCTATCGCGCGCCGGACTTCGCCGGCCTGCCGAAGATGCTGACGCTGATGGCGCAGACGCTCGCGACGGCGCTCTGGGGGACGGCGCTGTCGATCGCGATCGCATTTGTCGTCGCACCCTTCGCGGCGCGCCCGCTCGCGCCGAACCGCGTCGCGTACCGCATTGCCCGCGAATTCCTCAACGTGATCCGCGCCGTGCCCGACATGCTGCTCGCACTCGTCTTCGTCGCGGCGCTCGGTCTGGGGCCGTTGCCCGGCGCGCTCGCGCTCGGCGTGCACACGGCCGGCTTCCTCGGGAAGTTCTGCGCCGAGAACATGGAGCGCGTCGAGCCCGGTCTCTACGAGGCGCTCTCGGCCACGGGCGCCGGCCGCGCGCAGGTCGTGATGTTCGCGGCGTGGCCGTCCGTCGTGCGCGAGACGGCCGGTTACGCGCTCTTCATCTTCGATCGCAACGTGCGGATGGCGTCGGTGCTGGGGCTCGTCGGCGCCGGCGGCATCGGGCTCGCGCTCCACGACACGCTGCGGCTGTTCGACTTCGGCCGCTCGTCGGCCCTGATCATCGTGATGCTCGCGACCATCGTCGCCATCGACCTCCTGTCGTCGTGGCTCCGTGCGAGGCTGCATTGAGAAACCCTCACGACCGGCCGGAGGCATCGCCGGCCCGGTCGTCGCCCCCGGAGATGTCCGAATCTTGAACACCCGCCTGACCCACGCCCGGATGGTCCTCGCGGATCGCGTCGTCGACGATGCCGCGCTCACCATCGCGGACGGTCGCATCGCGTCCCTCGACGCTGTCGGCTCGGGCCCCGAGATCGACCTGCGCGGCGCGTGGCTGCTGCCCGGCCTCGTCGACCTCCACTGCGACGCGATCGAGAAGGAGATCGAGCCGCGGCCCGGCGTGCACTTCCCGCTCGACTTCGCGATCGCCAACACCGACAAGCGCAACGCCGCCGCGGGCATCACGACCGTCTTTCACGCGCTCTCGTTCGCGCACGATGAACTCGGCGTGCGCAACGTCGCGATGGCCGCCGAGATCGCGCGCGGCATCCACGCGTTCCGTCCGCACGGACTCGTCGACAACCGGGTCCACGCGCGTTACGAGATCACCGATCCGGCGGGCTTCCCGGTGCTCGGCGCGCTCATCGCGGAAGGCGATCTCGAACTGATCTCGTTCATGGACCACTCGCCGGGGCAGGGGCAGTTCAAGACGCTCGACGCCTATCGCGACTACATCGTCCGCACGTACCACCGCACGCCCGCCGACGCCGAGCGGATGGCCCGCGAGAAGATGGCCGGCCGCGACAGCGCATCCGCCCGGGTGGAATCGCTCGCGACCGACGCGCGGGCCTGCGGTGTCCGGATGGCGAGCCACGACGACGACAGCGCGGAACGCGTCCGGGCGATGGCCGCGCTTGGCGTGACGGTCTCGGAGTTCCCCGTGAACCTCGAAGCCGCGACGGCCGCCCGCGCCGCGGGCCTCGCGACGATCTTCGGTGCGCCGAACGTGCTCCGTGGCGGCAGCCAGTCCGGATCGATGCGCGCGGTCGACGCGATCGCGCAGGGTGTTGCCGACGGGCTCTGCGCCGACTACGCGCCCGCCGCGATGCTTGCCGCGGTATTCCGGCTGCCGTCGGTGTCGGGGCTCGGCATGCCGGCGGCCGTGCGGCTCGTGACCCGCGCGCCGGCGTTGTCGGTGGGTCTGGCCGATCGCGGCGAGATCGCGCCCGGACTGCGTGCGGACCTCGTGGCGGTGCGCGAGGTCGCCGGGTTCCCGCAGGTCACGCATGCTTGGAGCGCGGGGCGGCTGGCGTACGCGGCGACGTATCCGGACTGAGCGTCCGCCGCTCGAAGGTGGTCGTACCCGCTCGACTCCGCGCATCGCGATCCCCGACCCGCTCGGCATGACACGAATGTGTCGTGTGCGCTCCCGGGAATTGATGCACGTCAACGCTGCACCGCCGCAGTCGCGGTCTACTCGCCCCATGTTCCGTGGATGCGGCATGAAGCATCTGCCCGCCGGGCCCGC
>CAUJJX010000361.1 GCA_963205165.1 Pseudomonadota bacterium
CCACGGGATCGACGTCCACTACCTGCACGTGCAGGGCAAGGGGCCGAATCCGCAGCCGCTGCTGCTCTCGCACGGCTGGCCCGGGTCGGTCTTCGAGTTCATGAAGCTGATCCCGATGCTCACCGATCCGGCGAGCTTCGGTGGCGACCCGGCGGACGCGTTCACGGTCGTGGTGCCGTCGCTGCCCGGTTACGGACTCTCGTTCGCGCCTGGCCAGCAGCGGTTCAGCCTCGAGATGATCGCGGACTGCTTCGCGGCGCTGATGCACGACGTGCTCGGCTACGAGACCTTCGCGGCGCAGGGCGGGGACTGGGGCGGCTTCATCACGTCGCGCCTCGGTCACGCGCACCCCGGGAAGCTGATCGGCATCCACATCAACCTGCTCGCGCTGCGTCGCGATCCGAAGATGCTCGAGAACCCGACGCCGGAGGAGGCCCGCTTCGCCGAGGAGCTGAATGTCTTCATCAAGGAAGAGATGGGCTACCAGTGGATCCAGGGCACGCGGCCGCAGACCCTCGCGTTCGGCCTGACCGATTCGCCGGCCGGCCTCGCCGCGTGGATCATCGAGAAGTTCCGCGGCTGGTCCGACTGCGGCGGCGACGTCGAGAGCGTGTTCACGAAGGACGAGCTGCTCGCGAACATCACGCTCTACTGGCTCACCGGTGCGATCGGCGCATCGTTCTGGCCCTACTACGCACGGATGCATGGTCCGTGGCCGATCCCGGACGGCGGCGTGAAGGTGCCGATGGGCTACTGCCAGTTCCCGTGCGAGATCCTGCGTCCGCCGCGTTCGGTCGCGCAGAAGATGTACACCGACATCCGTCGGTGGAGCGTGATGGAGAAGGGCGGCCATTTCGCCGCGATGGAGCAGCCGGTGGCGCTCGCCGGCGAGATCCGGGAGTTCTTCCGGCCGCTGCGGTGACGGAATCGCGCCAGCGGCGCCGGGGCCATCGGCACGGCGTCCCGGCGCCCCCGGCATCTGTCGAACACCCGAACGAAGCAGCACGAACGCTGCACAGCAGCGGGACAACCGCCTGGAGGGGCACCGCATGAAGATCAGGACCATCGAGACACTCGCGTGCGACGCGGGCTGGCGCAACTACCACTTCGTGAAGATCGTCACGGAGTCCGGCATCGTCGGCTGGAGCGAGTACGACGAAGGCTTCGGCGCACCCGGTCTCACCGCGGCGATCGAGCGGCTCGCGACCCGCGTCGTCGGACAGGATGCCCGCGCGCATGAACGCATCTTCGCGGAGCTGCAGAGCGCGACGCGGCCCGCGACCGGCGGGATCGTGGCGCTCGCGCTCGGTGCGATCGAGAACGCCCTGCTCGACGTGAAGGCGAAGGCGCTCGGCGTGCCCGTCTACGAACTGCTCGGCGGAAAGATCCGCGATCGCATCCGCGTCTACTGGTCGCATTGCGCGACATGGCGGATCAATCATCCGGCGCACTACTCGCCGCCGATCACGGATCTCGACGGCGTCGAGGCGCTGGGCCGCGAGGTGCGCGAACGCGGCTTCACGGCGCTCAAGACGAACCTCTTCAAGTACGACGCCGACGGCCGCAACGTGCGCGGCTGGCGTCCCGGTTTCGGCGTGCCGTTCGAGCCGGGACTCAATGTCGAACGCGACCTGCTGCGCAACGTCGTGCGGCATCTCGAGGCGCTGCGCAGGGGCGCCGGGCCGGACATCGACATCCTCATCGACCTCAACTTCAACGCGAAGACCGAGGGCTTCCTGAAGCTCGTGCGCACGCTCGCGGACCTCGACATGTTCTGGATCGAGATCGATTCGTTCGTGCCCGAGGCCCTCGCCGACGTGCGGCGGCAGAGCACGCATCCGATCGCGTCGTGCGAGACGCTGCTCGGCGTGCGCGAGTTCATGCCGTACTTCCGCGCGCAGGCGATGGACGTCGCGATCATCGACACGCCGTGGAACGGCGTCTGGCAGTCGATGAAGATCGCGGCCGCCGCCGAGGCGCACGAACTCGACGTCGCGCCCCACAACTTCTACGGGCATCTCTGCACGATGATGAACGCGCACTTCAGCGCCGCCGTGCCGAACCTGCGGATCATGGAGACCGACGTCGACCGCATCGCGTGGGACCACGAGCTGTTCACGCACGTGCCCGAGATCGTCGACGGCCATCTCGTCATGCCGGATCGTCCGGGCTGGGGCACCGAGCCGAACGAGGAGGGGATGCGCGCGCATCCACCGAAGTCGCGCGGACTGCTGGACTACGGTCGCGCGGGGAAGAAGCAGCAGGCGTGATCCGGCCCGGTGCGGATGCCGTTCGTGTCCGCACCGATTCCTTCGCGCGAGCGGGCGCCCATCGGCGCCGCGCGTGATCCCGACGACGTACGCATGACCGCGTCGAACCGGCGGCCTCGCCCGACCGGCTTGCGCACCGCATCCGAGCCCGACCGGCGCTGCGCCCGTCGCGACGACAACCCCCGACCCGAGGCAGCGCGATGGCCACCACACCCACGCCGGATCCGACGTTCACACCGGAATTCCAGCGCCGCACGATCCTGAAGGTGTCGCGCCGGCTGCTGCCGCTGATCGTGATCGCCTATCTCGTCGCGTACATCGACCGCACGAACATCGCGTTCGCGTCGCTCACGATGAACAAGGACCTCGGCTTCAGCTCGCAGTTGTACGGGCTCGGCGCCGGGATCTTCTTTCTCGGGTACGCGCTGTTCGAGGTGCCCGGGAACATGATCCTCGAACGCGTCGGCGCGCGTCGCTGGATCGCCCGGATCATGCTGACGTGGGGAATCATCTCGGGCCTGATGGCGACGGTGTCGGGGCCGACGAGCTTCCTCGTCCTGCGCTTCCTGCTCGGTGTCGCGGAGGCCGGATTCTTCCCGGGCATCGTGCTCTACCTCACGTACTGGTTTCCGTCCGCGTACCGCGCTCGCGTGCTGTCGGTGCTGTACATCGCGGTGCCGACGAGCAACGCGGTGGCGGCCGTGCTGTCGGGCGCCGTGCTCGGCATGGACGGCACGTGGGGCCTGCGCGGCTGGCAGTGGCTGTTCATCGTCGAGGCCGTGCCCGCCGTCGTGCTCGCATTCGTGGTGCTGCGGCAGATGACCGACCGGCCCGCGAAGGCCGACTGGCTCACGGCGGACGAGAAGGCGTGGCTCGAATCCGAACTCGGCGCGGAGCGCGCCCGGATCGAGAGTCGCGGACGTCTCGGTGCGCTGCGCTCGCTTACCGATCCGCGGGTCCTCGCGCTGGCGCTGATCTACTTCCTGACGTGCATCCCGTCTTACGGCATCACGTTCTTCCTGCCGCAGATCGTGAAGGAACTGGGCCACACGAACTTCGTGACCGGCCTGCTCAGCGCGCTGCCGTCGGTGGCGGGGCTCTGCGGCCTCATCGCGTTCGGGTACTCGTCGGACAAGCGCAACGAGCGGCGCTGGCACGTGATCGTCGCGCTGCTGATCACCGCCTTCGGCCTCGTCTGCACGGCGCTCTCGACGGGCACGTACTGGGCGGTCCTCGCGCTGGCGGTCGCGTCGTTCGGGATGTCCGGTTCGCGCCCCGTGTTCTGGGCGATGCCCTCGCTGTTCCTCACGGGCGCCGCCGCCGCGGCCGGCATCGCGCTCATCAACTCGCTCGGCAATCTCGGCGGCTATCTCGGTCCCTTCCTGTTCGGATGGATCAAGGACCGCACGCACACGTTCGAGGCCGGTCTCCATGTGCTCGCCGGGGTCGCGGTGCTCGGTGCCGTCGTCACGCTGATGGCCACGCGGGCGACCCGCGGGATCTCGAAGACGACTGCTGCCGCGGCGGACGCGAAGTAGGTCGGCGGTGCCTGGAAACGCACGCGCGGCCGTCGCTTCCCGCGTCATCTGGACGCCGCTGCGCGTGCCGCAGATGCGATGTCGTGCGTCGCTGAAAGGCCGAAAAGTCGTCTGATATATTGGCCGCACACAATCGCGGAACCGGGAGGACGGCGACCATGATGACCGAGCGACAGCGGAAGTTCCGTGCGCAGTACGTGGCGAGGATCAGCCCGCTCTACAACGGGTTCTCGCACGTCGCCGTGATGTACGGCGCGGGCATCGCAGCCATCTGGTGGTGCGCGAGCCGCATGGACGACCCCGGCTGGGAATGGCTCCTCGCGATTCCCGTGTTCCTCGCCGGCAACCTCTTCGAATGGGCGATGCACACGTTCGTGATGCACCGTCGCATCGACGTCTTCGCGCTGCGCGCCATCTACGAGCGGCACACGCGCGAGCACCACCAGTACTTCACCGACAACGACGTCACGATCGACACCGTGCGCGAGTTCCGGATCGTCTTCTTCCCGTGGCGCGTGCTGATCGTGCTGGGGGTGCTCGGCACGCTGCTCGGCACGATCGCGGGTGCGGTGATCAACGCGAATGCGGGCTACGTCGTGTTCATCACGATGGTCGCGATGTACCTCAACTACGAGACGTTCCATCTCTGCTGCCACGTGCACGACAACTGGTTCGTGCGGCACGTGCCGTTCGTCAACACGATCCGCCGGCACCACATGGCGCACCACAACCTCGGGATCATGATGAAGTACAACATGAACCTGACGTACCCCATCGCCGACTGGCTGATGAACACGTCCGACCTGCGTCGCGGGCTGCTCGGTCACCTCTTCAACGGGTTCAGCGAACAGCACGTCAAGGACGAGCTGAAGCCGATCATCGCGCGCTTCCGCAACGGTGACGTCCAGGAGAAGCGCGTCACGCTCGATGGTCCGGTGCTGACGGCGGAAGAGAAGGGCGCGATGGCGATGTGATCCGGGCAGTGCCGGACGCCGTCCAGGCCCGGCGTTCGCGGTGGTGAAATACCCTGTCGTGGAAGGGCCGGGCCGGCACCTGCACCCGCGCTTCCCCGAGGTTCCGCTCTTGCGACCAGTTGCGTATCCTGCGGTGCAGTCCGGCGTCGGTTCGACGGCCGGATCCGCCTCCGACGCAGCCACAAGAACACGAACGATGCCGACCGCAGAATTCCCGAACAGCGACGAGGACCCGCGCTTCCGCGCGATCTTCGAACAGACGGCCGCGGGCATCGCGCAGACCGACACGACCGGCCGGTTCACGCTCGTCAACGACCGCTTCTGCCGGATCGTCGATCGCCCCCGCGACGAACTGCTCCGGATGACGATGTGCGACATCACGCACCCGTCCGATGTCGCGGCCCACGCCGGCCTCATCGATCGGCTCGCGGCGGACGGCACGGCCTTCGAGCTCGACAAGCGGTGTGTCCGGCCGGATGGCTCCGAGGTGTGGGTGCGCTGCTCCGTGTCGGGCCTGCGTGCGCCGGAAGGCCACGTGACCGGGTTCGTCGCCGTCATGCTGGACGACACCGACCGGCGCCACGCCGAGTGCGAGAAGGACCGCCTCGCGTCCCTCGTCGAGCACAGCGACGACTTCATCGCGATGGCCGATCTCGACGGCCACGTGACCTACATGAATCCCGGCGGCCGCCGGATG
>CAUJJX010000362.1 GCA_963205165.1 Pseudomonadota bacterium
GTCGGGATCATGTGCGACCTGCAGGGCCCGAAGATCCGCATCGGCAAGTTCGAGAACAACCGCATCCAGCTCGAGACGGGTGACCCGTTCATCCTCGACGCCGAATGCTCGATGGGCAACCAGGAACGCGTCGGCCTCGACTACAAGGAACTGCCCGACGACGTGAAGGTGGGCGACGTCCTGCTGCTCGACGACGGACGCATCGTGCTCGACGCCGTGCGCGTCGAGGGCCGGCTGATCCACACGATCGTGCGGCACGGCGGCGAGCTGTCGAACAACAAGGGCATCAACCGGCAGGGCGGCGGACTCACGGCGCCGGCGCTGACCGGCAAGGACATGGAAGACATCCGCACCGCCGCGACGATGAAGGCGGACTTCCTGGCGGTGTCGTTCCCGAAGAGCGGCGCCGACATGTACATGGCGCGCGAACTCATGCGCGCGGCCGGCGGCAAGTCGATGCTGATCGCGAAGATCGAGCGCGCCGAGGCGATCCACGCACTCGACGAGATCCTGGATGCGTCCGACGGGATCATGGTCGCGCGCGGTGACCTCGCCGTCGAAGTCGGCGACGCGGCCGTGCCGGCGCTGCAGAAACGCATGATCCGGCTCGCCCGCGAGAAGAACAAGGTGACGATCACCGCGACCCAGATGATGGAGTCGATGATCTCGAGCCCCGTGCCGACGCGCGCCGAGGTGTCCGACGTCGCGAACGCCGTGCTCGACGGCACCGACGCCGTGATGCTCTCGGCCGAGACGGCCGCCGGCAAGTATCCGGTGCAGACGGTCGAGGCGATGGCCCGTGTCTGCCTCGAGGCCGAGAAGTCCACCGAGCTGGCCCTCGATCGCGAATTCCTCAACCGCGTCTTCACGCGCGTCGACCAGTCGATCGCGATGGCGGCGTTGTTCACGGCCTTCCACCTCAAGGTGAAGTGCATCGCGGCGCTCACGCAGTCCGGCGCGACGGCCCTCTGGATCTCGCGGCTCAACTGCGGCGTCCCGATCTACGCGCTCACGCCCGAGGTCGGCACGCGCTACCGCCTCTCGCTCTACCGCGACGTGTATCCGCTCATGATCCAGTACCAGGGCGACGATCGCGAACAGCTGCTCCGCGAGGCGGAAGACATGCTCAAGGCCGATGGCATCGTCGAGGACGGCGACATCATCGTCCTGACCATCGGCGAACCCATCGGCAAGGCCGGCGGCACCAACACGATGAAGATCGTGCGCGTGGGCGAGACCTACGGTCGCTAGCCCGTTTCCATTCCTTTCATCGATCCCGTTTCCGTGAACCAGACCCCCGTCGTCGGCATCGTGATGGGCTCCCAGAGCGACTGGGAGACCATGCAGCACGCCGCCCGTTTCCTGCAGGACCTCGGCGTTCCGTACGAGGCCCGCGTCGTCTCCGCCCACCGCACGCCCGACCTGCTGTTCGACTATGCCGAGACGGCCGCCGCGCGCGGCCTGAAGTGCATCGTCGCCGGCGCGGGCGGTGCCGCCCACCTCCCGGGCATGCTCGCCGCGAAGACCCGCGTGCCGATCCTCGGCGTGCCGGTCCAGAGCCGCGCGCTGCAGGGTCTCGATTCCCTGCTGTCGATCGTGCAGATGCCGAAGGGCATTCCCGTCGCGACCTTCGCGATCGGCGAGGCCGGCGCCGCCAACGCCGCGCTGTTCGCGGCCGCGATGCTCGCCACCGGTGACGCCGCGCTCGCCGCACGCCTCGACGCCTTCCGCACGCGCCAGACCGAGACGGTCCTCGCGACCGCGCTGCCGCCGCTCGCCCCATGACGCCCGTCGCACCCGGCGCCTGGCTCGGCCTGCTCGGCGGCGGACAGCTCGGCCGGATGTTCACGATGGCCGCGCAGAGCATGGGCTACCGCGTCCTCGTCGTGGATCCCGGCAGCGACAGCCCCGCGGGCTCCGTCGCCGACGACCACATCTGCGCCGACTACCTCGACGAAGCCGCGCTGACGGCGCTCGCGCATCGCTGCGCCGGTATCACGACCGAGTTCGAGAACGTCCCCGCGGAAGCCCTCCGCCGGCTCGCCGCGCACTGCGTCGTCAGCCCCGCCGGTGACGCCGTGGCCGTCGCCCAGGACCGCATCCGCGAGAAGCGCTTCCTGCGCGACGCCGGGCTTGGCACCGCACCGTTCGCCGTCATCGAATCCGAGACCGATCTCGCCGCGATCACGCCCGACCTCCTGCCCGGCATCCTGAAGGCCGCGCGCTTCGGCTACGACGGCAAGGGACAGTTCCGCGTCCGCACGCTCGACGACGTCCGCGACGCCTTCCGGGCGATGGGCGGCAAGCCCGCCGTGCTCGAACAGCTGGTGCCGCTGGAGCGCGAAGTGTCCGTCGTCGTCGCCCGCGGTTTCGACGGCGAGGTCCGCACATTCCCCGTCGCCGAGAACCACCACGCGGACGGCATCCTCGACGTGAGCATCGTGCCGGCGCGCGTCCCCGACGCCGTCGCCGCCGAGGCCCGCGCACTCGCGCTGAAGGTCGCGGAAGCCCTCGACTACCGCGGCGTGCTCTGCGTCGAGTTCTTCGTGCTGGCCGACGGCACGCTGCTCGCCAACGAGATCGCGCCGCGCCCGCACAACAGCGGCCACTACACGATCGACGCGTGCGTCACGTCGCAGTTCGAGCAGCAGGCGCGCATCCTCTGCGGACTGCCGCTCGGCGACACCGCGGCGCTCGCACCGTCCGTGATGGTCAACCTGCTCGGTGACGTCTGGGCCGCAGGCGAACCGGACTGGCGCGTCGTGCTGCGCGAACCGCGCGCCAAGCTGCATCTCTACGGCAAGAAGGAAGCGCGGCCCGGCCGCAAGATGGGCCATTTCACCGTGCTGGGCGACGACGTCGGGCGCACGCTCGAGACCGCCCGCACCATCCAGTCACAACTGTTCGCGGCCGCCCGCGGCACCGCCTGACCAGGACCCGCCATGACCGACACCCCCGTCCTCGAAACGCACCTGCGCTCGCTGAAGTTCCTGCACCGCGGCAAGGTGCGCGACATCTACGAGATCGACGCCGAGCGCCTGCTCATCGTCCAGACCGATCGCCTGTCGGCCTTCGACGTGATCCTGCCGACGCCCGTGCCGGGCAAGGGCCGCGTGCTGACGCAGGTCTCGAACTTCTGGTTCGAGCGCCTCGCCCACGTGATCCCGAACCACCTGCTGCCCGTCGATCCGGCCAGCGTCGTCGCCACCGACGAACGCGCGCAGGTCGAAGGACGCGCCTTCGTCGTGCGTCGCCTCGCGCCGCTGCCGATCGAGGCGATCGTGCGCGGTTACGTCGCGGGTTCGGGCTGGAAGGACTACCAGCGCACCGGATCCATCTGCGGCATTCCGCTGCCCGCCGGCCTCCAGGAAGCGCAGCAGCTGGCTGCCCCGATCTTCACGCCGTCGACGAAGGCCCCGGCCGGAACGCACGACGAGAACATCCCGTACGCAGAAGCCGAACGCCTGCTCGGCCCGGCACGCGCCGCCGAAGTGCGCGACGCCGCGATCACGCTCTACACCGAGGCCGCGGTGTTCGCCGCGACGCGCGGCATCCTGATCGCCGACACGAAGTTCGAGTTCGGCACCGACGCGGCCGGCACGCTCTACCTGATCGACGAGGCGCTCACGCCCGACTCGTCGCGCTTCTGGCCGCAGTCGGGCTACCGCATCGGCATCAGCCCGCCGTCGTTCGACAAGCAGTTCGTCCGCGACTGGCTGGAAGCGCAGCACTGGAACAAGCAGCCGCCCGCGCCCGCACTGCCGGCCGACGTCCTCGCGAAGACGGCCGAGAAGTACCAGGAAGCCGTCCGGCTCCTGCTCGGTTGATGTCGGACGCGGCACCGGGCGCGAGCGCTTCGGCGGCCACAACGGCGCAACCCGCGTCGACGCGCACGCCCGCCGACGCCGTCGCGATCGATGTCGCCGTCGCCGCACTCCGCGCCGGTGAACTCGTCGCGTTCCCCACCGAGACCGTCTACGGACTCGGCGCCGACGCCTCCAACCCGGACGCCGTCCGCCGCATCTTCGAGGCGAAGGGTCGCCCGGCCGACCATCCGCTGATCGTCCACCTCGCCTCGCCCGCGCAGCTCGCGGGCTGGGCGCGCGCGATCCCCGACGCCGCGCTCGCACTCGCTGGAGCCTTCTGGCCGGGCCCGATGACGCTCGTGCTGAAGCGCCATCCGTCCGTGATCGACGGCGTGACCGGCGGACAGGACACCGTCGGCCTGCGCATCCCCTCGCACCCGGTTGCGCACGCGCTGCTCGCGGCGTTCGGTGGCGGGATCGCCGGCCCGTCCGCGAACCGCTTCGGACGCATCTCGCCCACGACCGCCGCGCACGTCCGCGAGGAGTTCGGCGACCGCGTCCGGGTCGTCCTCGAAGGCGGACCCAGCGAGGTCGGCATCGAATCCACGATCGTCGATCTCTCCGGCGACGCGCCGACACTGCTGCGCCCCGGGATGATCGAGCGCGAGGCCATCGAGGCCGTGCTCGGCGTGTCGCTGCGGCTGCCCGGCACGCACTCGCCGCGCGCTTCCGGAATGCTCGCGTCGCACTACGCGCCGCGCACGCCGACGCGACTCGTTGCAGCCGACGATCTGGCGCACGCCGTCGCCTCGATCCACGGACGCGCCGCCGTCCTCGCGCGATCGGCGCATCCCGCGGGGCTGCGCTGCGCCCGCTGGATCACAGCGCCGCACGACCCCGCCGGTTTCGCGCGCGCGCTCTACGGGAACCTGCGCGCGCTCGACGCGGTCCACGCCGACCTCATCTTCGTGGAGACCGTGCCCGACACGGCCGCGTGGTCCGCGATCCGTGACCGCCTCGGCCGCGCCGCGACACCGGCGTAGGGCCCGTCCACACTGCGCATGGATCCCGTCGTCCTGTTCTTCCTGCTGGGCGTGATCGCCCGGCTTCTCAAGAGCGACCTCCGCCTGCCCGAGGCGATGTACGAGGGCCTGTCGATCTACCTGCTTCTCGCGATCGGGCTGAAGGGCGGCGTCGAGCTCGCGAAGCACCCGATCGGTCCGTTGCTGCCGCAAGTCGGCGGCGTGCTCCTTCTGGGCATGGCGCTGCCGCTCCTCGCGTATCCGGTGCTCCGCCACGTGGGCCGCTTCGGCCGGCCCGACGCCGCGTCGATCGCGGCGCACTACGGCTCGGTCAGCATGGTGACGTTCGCCGTCGCGCTCGCCTTCCTCGTGGACCGCGGCATCCCGCACGAGGAATACATGCCGCTCTTCGTCGTCGTGCTCGAGGTGCCGGGCCTGATGATCGGCATCCTGATCGCGAAGCTCGGCGCCGGCGGCGGCCTGCGCTGGGGCGCGCTCGCGCACGAGGTCTTCCTCGGACGCAGCATCCTGCTGCTCGGCGGCGGACTCGCGATCGGCTGGATCTCCGGCCCGGAAGCGCTGGCCCCGCAGGCGAAACTCTTCTTCGATCTCTTCAAGGCCGTGCTCGCGCTCTTCATGCTCGAGATGGGACTCGTCGCCGCGTCGCGCATCCGCGACCTCCGTCGCGCCGGGCTCTTCCTGCTCGCCTTCGGGACGATCGTGCCGTGCGTCTTCGCCGTCATCGGCATCACGACAGGCGCGCTGATCGGCCTGTCGCCCGGCGGCGCGATGCTGCTGGGGACACTCGCCGCGAGCGCCTCGTACATCGCCGCGCCAGCCGCGATGCGCATCGCGGTGCCCGAGGCGAATCCGTCGCTGTCGCTCGCCGCGTCGCTCGGCGTGACCTTCCCGTTCAACGTCGTCGTCGGCATCCCGCTCTATCACCGGCTCACCGGGATGCTGCACGCGGCTGTTCCGTGAACATTCGCGCAACCGAAGGCCCCGAGACCCCGATGCAGACACACGCTCGCAAGCTGGTCGTGATCATCACCGAGTCCCCGCTGGAATCGTCGCTCGTGAAGGATGTCCTCGCGCTCGGCGCCCACGGCTACACGGTCGCCGACGTTCGTGGCGGCGGACGCCACGGGACCCGCGAAGGTTCGTGGGAAGCCGACCGCAACATCCGCATGGAAGTGATCTGCGACGCGCCGCTCGCGGAATCGATCGCGGCCCACGTGATGCAGCGCTACGCGCGCAACTATGCGACGACCGTGTTCCTGGCCGACATCGGCGTGCTGCGGCCGGAAAAATTCTGAGCGCGATGTCCGCGTCGCCCGCCGCTGGCACGGTGCTCTGCGACCTCGACGCGATTGCCGACGGCGGCGCGCGGGAGTTCGTCTTCGGGTCCGGGACGCTGCGCGTCTTCGTCGTCCGGCGCGGCGCGAACGCGTGGGGCTACATCAACGAGTGCCCGCACCACTACGTCCCGCTGAACGATCGCGAAGACGCCTTCGTCACGTACGACCACGAATGGATCATCTGCTCGGCCCATGCGGCCGTGTTCCGCTACGAGGACGGGTTCTGCGAGGACGGTCCGTGCAAGGGAAAGCGGTTGCGGACGTTCGCGGTCACGGTGGATGCGGGCGAGGTGAGGGTGGGCTGACGCAACCCCGTCGATTCCCGCTTCTCAGCCCGCCGGCTTGCCGCTAGACTCGGCGCCTTGATGCAACCCGGTTTCATCATCCACCCGGTTACATGTCCGTGATCCGCCCGACCCGATCCGTCGCCGTCCACCTGCTGCTCGCCTTCGTGCTCGCGCTCTCGCAGCTCGTGGGCGCGGTGCATGCGGCCGGCCACGCGCCGGGGCACGGCCAGACGCACGATCACGGCACCGGCGTGAAGCTCAAGGTCTGCGACCAGTGCCTCGCGGCCGCCACTGTCGAACCGGCACCGGGCGCCGCGGCGCTGCCGCCGATCGCGACCGCGGCCGCGACGGTCTCGCCCGAATTCACCGGCCGCGAACACATCGCGGCCCGTCCGCCCGCCTTCCGGTCCCGCGCACCACCCGTCTCCGCCTGACATCGCCACGCGCGCGCGGCCCTCCCCGGCCGCGCGCCTGATCGTCATCGTCGGAGACTCGCATGTTCGAGAAGAAGATCGTCGTCGCGGCCATCGCCGCGGCCATCGCCACGCCCGGGGCCGCGGTTGCCCAGACGGCCGGCGAGCTGGACCAGATCCGCGCGCAGCTGCGCGGGCTCAAGGAAGACTACGAGGCACGCATCCGCGCGCTGGAAGACAAGCTGATGGCGGCCGAGACCTCGGCCACGCAGGCCGCTGCCGATGCGGCGAAAGCGAAGTCCGAGGCAACCACCGCCGCGACGGCCGCCGCCGGCGCCGCGAGCACGGCGGCCGAAGCGACCACCACGGCGCAGCGTGCCGAATCCGCGGCTCAGAACGCCGGCCAGCAGAAATCGCAGAACGCGTTCAACCCCGCGATCTCGCTGATCCTGAACGGCACGTGGGGCCGGTACGGCAACGATCCGACCAACCAGATCAGCGGCTTCGCATCGAGCGGCCTCGGCGAGGCGACCCCGCGCGGCGCCTCGCTCGGCGAGTCCGAGCTGTACCTGACGGCGAACATCGATCCGAACTTCCGCGGCTCGCTGCTCGCCGCCTTCACCCCCGAGAACACCGTCGAGATCGAGGAAGCCTTCATCGAGACGCTCGCGCTCGGCCGGGGCATCACCGCGAAGGGCGGACGCTTCTTCTCCGGCATCGGCTACGGCAACTCGCGGCATCCGCACGCCTGGGACTTCGTCGACGCGTCGCTCGTGCAGCGCGCCTTCCTCGGTCGCAACTACGGCGACGACGGCCTGCAGCTGCGCTGGGTCGCACCGCTGCCCGTCTTCGTGGAACTCGGTGGCGAGATCGGCCGCGGCCGCGAATTCGCCGGTTCGCCCAGCGAGTTCGAACGCAACCGCAACGGCAAGGAAGCGCACGCGCTGTACGCGAAGGTCGGCGGCGACGTCGGCGTCGAACACAGCTACCAGGTCGGCGTGTCGCACCTGCGCATGCGGACGCCCGCGGGCACGGGCGTCACCGTGCTCGACTTCGACGACACGACCGGACTGGTCAACGTATTCGACGGCCGGCAGCGCGTGACCGGCGCCGACTTCGTGTGGAAGTGGGCGCCCGACGGCAACCCGGCGTACCGCAACTTCAAGTTCGTTGCGGAATGGTTCCAGCGCCGGCTCGACGGCGACATGACCTTCGACACCACGAACGCGGGCGCGGGCACGCTCACCGACGCCGCGCGCATCCGGCAGTCGGGCTGGTACGCGCAGGCCGCCTACCAGTTCATGCCGTACTGGCGCGTCGGCGCGCGCTATGACCGCCTGTCGCACGGCACCGCGAACCTGAACGCGAACGCCGCGAACCTCGCGCTGCCCGCGTTCGATCCGACGCGGACGAGCCTGATGGTCGACTACAGCCCGAGCGAGTTCAGCCGGATGCGCGTGCAGTACAACCGCGACCGCCTGCTGCAGGACGCCGCCGGCGCGACGGTCGACGACAACGTGCTCTTCTTCCAGTACATCATGAGCCTGGGCGCCCACGGCGCGCACCGGTTCTGAGCGAGCGGACATCCATGAAGAATCACCCGATGAAGAAGCTGTTCGCGGCGGGCGCCCTGAGCGCATTCGCCTTGCTCTCGACCACTGCGCATGCGGCGCTCGAAGTCTTCGCGTGCCATCCCGAATGGGCCTCGCTCGCGCAGGAACTCGCGGGCAAGCGCGCCAGCGTGTTCTCCGCGACGACGGCCATGCAGGACGTCCACCGCATCCAGGCCCGGCCGAGCCTGATCGCCCGCGCCCGCATGGCGGATCTCGTGATCTGCACCGGCGCCGACCTCGAAGTGGGCTGGATGCCGATGGTGCGCACGCAGGCCGGCAATCCGAAGATCCGCGCGGGCCAGCCCGGCAATCTCGAGATCGCGAACCACGTGCCGCGCATCGAGGTGCCGGTCAGCGTCGACCGCGCGCTCGGCGACATGCACCCGATGGGCAATCCGCACGTGCAGTGGAGTCCGCGCGCCGTCGCGCTCGCGGCCGACGAGGTCACGAAGCGGCTCGTGCAGATCGACCCCGCGGGCCGCGCCGATTACGAAGCGCGCCTCGCGGACTTCCGCACGCGCTGGACGGCCGCGACGGCCCGCTGGACGCAGCTCGCCGCGCCGCTGAAGGGCGTGCCGGTGATCCAGCATCACCGGGAGCACTCGTACCTGCTCGACTTCCTCGGGATGCCGATCATCGGTTCGCTCGAACCGAAGCCGGGCGTCGAACCCACGTCGAGCCATCTGCAGTCGCTGCTCGAACAGCAGGCCGCGACGCCGGCCCGCATGGTCGTGCGGTCGTCGGCCCGCAGCGCGCAGGCGTCGGAATGGCTGTCGGAGAAGGCGCACATCCCGGCCGTGCTCCTGCCGTCCGGCCCCGGCGGATCGCCGGCCGCCGTCGACCTGTTCACGATGTACGACGACGCGATCCAGCGCCTGCTCGCGGCGCTGAAGCCGCACTGACCGGAACGGCCGCGGGCGCACGTCTGCCCGCGGCCGTTTCCGGGATAATCCGGCTCCCGTTCCGCGCGAATCGCCGATCCTTGAACTCCGCCACGCCCGCCTGCATCACCTTCGACGCCCTCTCGGCGGGCTACGAACGACCGGTCGTCGGACCGGTGTCGTTCGCCGTCGGGGCGGACGAGGTCGTGGCGCTCTGGGGCGAGAACGGGTCGGGCAAGACGACGCTCCTCAACACGGCCGCCGGCGCCGTCCGCATCTTCGGTGGACGCCTCGTGAAGCGCCCCGGTCTGCGCGTCTCGCACCAGCAGCAGCAGGCGCTGCCGATCGCCGGGATCCCGCTGTCCGGCCGCGAACTCTTCGGACTCACCGGCGCGACGCCCGACCACCTGCCCGCACCGCTCGTCCCGCTGCTCGACCGCCGCCTGTCGGAACTCTCCGGCGGGCAGCTCCAGCTCCTGCAGGTCTTCGCGTGCCTCCGCGCGCCGGCCGATCTCGTGCTGCTCGACGAACCGACGAACAACGTCGACCCCGGCAGCGTCACGCTGCTCGTCGATGCCCTGCGCAATGCGCGCGGCGGCCGCGCCGTGCTGTTCGTGAGCCACGACCGCCGGTTCGTCGATGCCGTCGCCGATCGCGTCATCGAGGTCGGTGCGCCATGAACTGGGACGCCGTCCTCGATCCGCTGTTCTTCACGCCGTTCGTGACCGGCCTGCTGTTCGCCGCCGTGCTGCCCGTCCTCGGGATGTACCTGCGGCTGCGGGAGGAATGGCTCGCGGCGCTGTCGTTCGCGCAGCTCGCGGCAGCGGGTTCGCTCGTGTTCGCGGTCCTCGACTGGCCGGTGCTCGCCGGCGGACTCGTCACGGCCGGCACGGCCGCCGCCTTCAAGTCGTGGCTCGCCGCGAGCGGCAACAACGGCTACGCGCTGCTGATGGTCGCGGGCTGGGCCGTCGCGCTGCTCACGCTCGCGAACGTGCCCGCCGCCGACCATCTCGGCCACGCGCTGTTCGACGGCCAGCTCTACTTCACGGGCGCCGGCCATCTCTGGAGCATCGGTGTCTACGCGATCGTCGCGGCCGTCGCGCTGCGCGCGCTGTCGCGCAGCCTGCTGCTCGAACGCGTCTTCCCCAACACGCTCCGCGCGAACGACAGGCCGGCGGCGCGCGTGCACCTCGCGTTCGACGTGCTCATCGCGACGGGCCTCGCGCTCGCCACCGCCACGATCGGCGTGATGGCCGCGTTCGCGCTCGTCTTCGTGCCGTCGATGATCGCGTACCGATGGGGCCGCAGCTGGAAGCGCGCGCTGGTCATCGCGTCGGTCACGAGCGTCGCGTCGTACGTCGCGGCGTTCGAGGTGGCGCTCGTCAACGACCAGCCCTTCGGGCCGGTGCTCGTCCTCGCGCTCGTCGCCGCAGCGACGGTCTCCTGGGCCGGCTGGCGCCTCACGCATCGCTGACCGGGACCTGTCCACGCGACGGATGCCGGTGCGATCAGGCCCCGGCGCACCGCCGCCCGACGGTTGCGCCCCCCGGCGCCACGCGATTACTCTCGACCGACCCCGTCGCACCCCGGCCCCATGAGCATCGATCCCTTCGAAGTATCCGAGCTTGCCCCCGACCTGCCGTCCGCCGTGCGCGAAGCCGCGTTGCTGCACGCCCGCGGCGAGGCAGTCGCCGCCCGCACGGTGCTCGAGGCCGCGGTCGCGGCCGCATCGGACGTCCGCCCATGCTGGCACCTCCTGCTCGAACTCGAACGCCTCGCCGGGCGCTGGAGCCAGTACGAGGCGCTCGCCGCCCGCTACCGCATGCGCTTCGGCGACGATCCGCCGTCCGAACGCGAACGCCGCGAACGCGAGGCACGCCTGCCGTCCGAGCTGCGTTCCGGCGGCAGCGGCTGCGTGGCACTCGGCGGGATCCTCGATGCGTCGCAGCTGCCCGCGCTGTCGGCGCTGCGCGCAGCGGCCGAGCACCACGTCGTCGTGCACCTCGATCTGTCGCGCCTGACCGGCATCGATGCCATCGGCTGCGGGCTGCTGCACGCCGCGCTCGAAGACCTCGTGGCGAACGGCACGGGCCTCGTGCTCTCCGGCGCCGAACGCCTCGCGCCACTCCTCGCACCGCTGCTCGCGCAACGCCCGCCGCTCACCGCGGTCTGGTCGCTGCGACTGCTCACGCTGCGGCTCGCGCGCGATCACGAAGGCTTCGATCGCGCAGCGCTCGACTACGCGCTCGCATCGAACACGCAGACCGCCGTCTGGGAACCGCTCTTCCTGCCGCAGCCGCCCACCCCGGAGGGCGAGGAACGCCGCGAGCAGCCGCGCTACGCCCCGCGCGAGTTCGTGCGGATGCACGGCACGATCGCCGGCGCCGAAGACGCCCAGCTCATCGCGCTCGCGGAGTACGCCGCCGTGAACCAGTACGTGAACATCGAGCTGTCGGCGGTCGACCGGATCGACCCGGAGGCCGCGGGCGCGCTGGCCAATCTCGTGACCAATGCCGTCCAGGCCGGACGCACCGTGCGGCTCATCCGGCCGAATTCGCTCGTCGCCGTGCTGTTCCGCCTCTTGAATCTCGGCCGTCACGCCACCATCGTCACGCCTTTCGGCCTCTAGGAATCAGCGCATGGAGCAGTACCACGGCACGACCATCCTGTCGGTGCGTCGCGGCAACCAGGTCGCGCTCGGCGGCGACGGCCAGGTGACGCTCGGCAACATCGTCGTCAAGTCGACGGCCCGCAAGGTCCGCCGCATCCACCACGACCGCATCCTCGCGGGCTTCGCCGGCGGCACGGCCGACGCGTTCACGCTGTTCGAGCGCTTCGAGGCGAAGCTCGAGAAGCACCAGGGCCATCTCGTGCGCTCGGCCGTCGAGCTCGCCAAGGACTGGCGCACCGACCGCATCCTCCGCCGGCTCGAGGCGATGCTCGCCGTCGCCGACCGCGAAAGCTCGCTGATCATCACCGGCAACGGCGACGTCCTCGAACCCGAGTTCGGCATCGTCGCGATCGGCAGCGGCGGCGCCTTCGCACAGTCGGCGGCGCGGGCGCTCATCGAGAACACCGAACTCGCCCCCGCCGACGTGGTCAAGAAGGCGCTGACCATCGCGGGCGAACTCTGCATCTACACGAACCAGTCGCACACGATCGAGACGCTCGACTGACCCGCGGGCTTCTCTCACCGAAGCCCGCGCTTTCGAGCCGACGTCCGCCCCCCGCGCTTCGCCTCCGGCCGCGACCTTTTCCCCGACGCCCGACGCGCAGTGCTTCCAGCCTTCCGAGAAATCATGTCCTCCATGACCCCGCAGGAAATCGTCCACGAACTCGATCGCCACATCGTCGGCCAGGCGGCCGCGAAGAAGGCCGTCGCCATCGCGCTGCGCAACCGCTGGCGCCGCCAGCAGGTCGCCGAGCCGCTGAGGCACGAGATCACCCCGAAGAACATCCTGATGATCGGGCCGACCGGCGTCGGCAAGACCGAGATCGCGCGGCGCCTCGCGCGGCTGGCCGACGCCCCGTTCATCAAGGTCGAGGCCACGAAGTTCACGGAAGTGGGCTACGTCGGCCGTGACGTCGACACCATCATCCGCGACCTCGCCGAGACGGCGGTGAAGCAGACGCGCGAGCAGGAGATGAAGAAGGTCCGGCATCGCGCGGCGGACGCCGCGGAAGAACGCGTGCTCGACGTGCTGCTGCCGCCCGCGCGCGAAGGCCTCGGCGCGGCCGCGGCACCGGAGGATCGCGACAACGCGACCCGTCAGAAATTTCGCAAGAAGCTGCGCGAGGGCGAACTGGACGATCGCGACATCGAGATCGACGTGGCGCAGGTCGCGCCTCGCATCGAGATGATGGCGCCGCCCGGCATGGAAGACCTCACCTCGCAGATCCAGGGGATGTTCCAGAACCTCGGCACCGGCCGCAGCAAGCTGCGGAAGATGAAGGTGCGCGAGGCCATGCAGCTGCTCACCGACGAGGAAGCCGGCAAGCTCCTCAACGAGGAAGAGCTGAAGACGAAGGCCATCGCGAACGTCGAGTCGAACGGCATCGTGTTCCTCGACGAGATCGACAAGATCACGAGCCGGTCCGACGCGCACGGCGCCGACGTGTCGCGGCAGGGCGTGCAGCGCGACCTGCTGCCGCTCGTCGAAGGCACGACCGTCACGACGAAGTACGGGATGATCAAGACCGACCACATCCTGTTCGTCGGCAGCGGCGCGTTCCACCTGTCGAAGCCGTCCGACCTGATCCCCGAACTGCAGGGCCGCTTCCCGATCCGGGTCGAGCTGACCTCGCTGTCGGTCGACGACTTCGAGTGCATCCTCACCTCGACCGACGCGTGCCTGACCCGGCAGTACGTCGAGCTGCTCGCCACGGAGGGCGTCACGCTGGAGTTCACGCCGCAGGGCATCCGCCGCCTGGCCGAGATCGCGTGGCAGGTGAACGAGAAGACCGAGAACATCGGCGCCCGCCGGCTCTACACCGTGATGGAACGCCTCCTGGAAGAGATCTCGTTCGAGGCCCCGCGCCGCAGCGGCGAGACGCTGCTGATCGACGCGACGTACGTGAACGACCGGCTCGCCGACATCGCGGCCACCGAGGACCTCGCGCGGTACGTGCTGTAGCGCGGGACCACGACACGCACGTGGTGCGTGGATACGGTGATCCGAGTCACGGCGAGCGTTGTTCGCATTGCATCGCGGAGCGACGCGGCCAGCCGGATCTTCGGCCTCTGGCACTGCTGATGCCGTCACCCCAGCGAACGCTGGGGTCCAGCAGCAGACATCGCACCGGCCACCGCCGGACTGGATTCCAGCTTGCGCTGGAATGACGGTGGGTCCGCAATCCAGTGGGTCGGATTAGGGCCTGTTAACACTACGGATGCCAGTGCGAATGAACGTATCGACGTGCAGGGCAAGGCGGACGACGCCGCCCGGACTGGACGTCCGGGCCAGGAGGACAACGCCGCCATGCGCGCCGAGAGGTTCAGTCCCTCCGGGTTGCCGGCGTGAACGCCCCGATCCGCGTTGCAAATCCTCGCCGGGTGTCCAACCCGACTGCGGTTTGCGCCTTGCTCGAAGCGTTCACGCCGGCAACGCATCTGGCATCCGTAGTGTTAACAGGCCCTAATCCGACCTCCGGGACTGCTCACCCCCCGTCATTCCAGCGCAGGCTGGAATCCAGTCCGACGGTGGCCGGAG
>CAUJJX010000363.1 GCA_963205165.1 Pseudomonadota bacterium
GCAACGAGCATCGAGGACGATCTGCGCCAGCGCGAGAAGACGCTGGACACCGCCGCCGGCCAGCGCCGCGAACGCGACCGGCAGCGCCAGTTACTGCTCGACCGATCCGCCGTGCTTGCACAGACGAAGGACGACGCCGACACGGCGCTGCGTCCGGTGCTCGCGCAACTGCTGCTGCCGTCGACCGCGACGGTCGTCGTCGCGCGGACGCGGCTCGACGAGTTCGTCGCGCTGCTCGATGCACGTGCGCAACTCGATGCCGCGCAACTCGCCGAGACCCACGCGCGCAACGCCATCGCCGCGCTCGAACGTCAGGCGACGACGCTTGCCGATGCGCTCGGCGAAGCACCGCCCGCCGACCTCCGGCTCTACGCCGATCACGTCGCGACGCGCCTCGATGCCGCGACGAAAGCGCAGCAGGCGCACGACCTCGCCACGCAGGCACTGGTGACGGCCGAGTCCGACCATCGCGAGCACGAAGCCACGGCGCTCGATGCGACGACGCGACTCGCGGCGCTCTGCACAGCGGCATCCGTCGCATCCGTCGCGGAACTCCCCGAAGCCGAGGCGCGATCGCAGCAACGTCGCGACGCGGAGTCCGCCGTCGCCCGCGAGCGTGCGCAGCTCGCCGAAGCCTCGCGACGTCCGCTCGGCGAACTGCGTGCGCTGCTGCGCGATCACGACGCGGTCGCGCTCGAAGCCGAAGAAGCGAAGTGCGTCCGTGAACTCGAGACGATCGACGAACGGCTGAAGATCGCGCGGGAACGCGAGACGACGGCGCGGCGAGACCTCGACGCGATCGACGGCGCCGACACGGCCGCCCGCGCCCGCGAAGAGATGGAACGCGCCGAGGCGGCAGTCCGCGCCGACCTCGATCCGTGGCGTCGTTCGCGGCTCGCGCACGCGTTGCTCGCCGAGGCGCTCAAGCGATTCCGCGAGCGGGCGCAGGGCCCCATGCTGACCGGCGCGTCGGCCTACTTCCGGCGGATGACGGGCGACGTGTTCGTGAAGCTGGAAAGCGACGAATCCGACGTGCAGCCCGTGCTGCTCGCGGAACGCGCCGACGGCTCGCGCATCGGCGTCGACGCGATGAGCGAAGGCACGCGCGACCAGCTCTACCTCGCGCTGCGCCTCGCGGCCCTCGACCTGCGCCGCGCCGGCGGGACCGACCTGCCGCTGATCCTCGACGACGTGCTGATGACGTCCGACGACGCGCGCGCCGCGCGGATGCTCCAGGCGCTGGCGGACTTCTCGAAGGCATCGCAGGTGATCGTGTTCACGCATCATGCGCATCTCGTCGAGGTGGCGCGGGCGGCGGTGGATGCGGGGACGCTGGCTGTGGTGACGCTTTGAGGCGCGTCGACCGAGATCCGGTGCGGGACGCACCATGCTGATGGAACTCCGAAAAGTCCGGCAAGTGGCTGGCGAGGACAGGCGCCGCTGGTTCTTCTGCCACGATCTCGACCTCGTCGTGTGGGAGGACGAAGGTGGCACGATCACGGGATTCCAGCTCGCCTACGACCGGCATCGAAACGAGCATTCGCTGTCCTGGCAACAGGATCGTGGATTCGCGCACTACGCCGTCGACGACGGCGAACCGAGGGCCGGTGTCGATGCCACGCCCTGTCTGTACCCCGACGGACCGTTCGAGCAGGATCGCGTCCTCGCCCTGTTTCTCGCCGTGTCGGCGGAAGTGCCGGCAACGATCGTCACCTTCGTCGAAGCAAGGTTGCGCGAATTCGCGCTGGTCGGATCGGCGCGCAACGCGCAGGGCCTGTAACGCTACGGATCAGGCAGTTCGCGACGGCCATCGATCCCGTATCGTTCGAGTCCGTGATTCACGCACCGCGGTTCTCCTCCCTTCCGGTGCGACACCCCAGCCAGAGGAGCCCCGCGATAGCCATTCAGATCTTCGTGAACCGCCCCGTGAAGGACCTCCCTCGGTCCGTCGGATTCTTCGCGCAGCTCGGCTTCACCTTCAACCAGCAGTTCACCAACGAGAACGCGGCCTGCATGATCGCAAGCGAGGACATCTTCGTGAAGCTGCCAGGGCCTGTTCACACTTCGGATGCCGGTGCGTTGCCGACGTGAACGCTTCGAGCAAGGCGCGAACCGGAGCCGGGTTGCGCAGCCGGCGCGCGAGAGTTCGAGCTTCGCGTGCAACGCCGATGGGGGCGCGCCGCAACGAGAAGTGCACTGCTGTCGCCCGGTAACGAACTCGGGCACCATCATCCCGATTGCATCTTCCACACCGTCGGGAGGAATCATGGCCGCAGACAACGAGGTGTCGCATCAACCACTCGTGTCCACGTTCGTCTCGATCGGCAAGGACACCGTCGCCATGCTCAGGGACGGCATGCTGTTCCTGCTGGCCGTCCTGCTGATCCTGTTTCCGGGCAAGCTGAACTCGGTCCTGACGGACGCCGGTTTCACCGAGGGCAGCCTCGGCGGCTTCAAGTGGCAATCCAGCCTCGTCAATTCCAATCAGGCCCTGAAGGAAGCGCAGGCGAAGATCTCGGAACTGCAGAAGATCAACAACGATCAGGTGAAGGCGCTGGCGGAGGCCAGGGCACTGCTGTCCGACACCCCGTTGAAGCAGCGCATCTCGAAGCTGGAAGCGGAGAATTCCATCCAGAAGGAATCGACGGAGATCGTGCAGAACTCGGTCGCACAGACCCTCCGGACGAACGCGCCGCTGGTCGCGAAGGCGCAGGTCCCGATCGACAAGTCCAACCTGCTCGTGGGCCTGCAGACGCTCGGCATCACCGACGAGGAGCGGATCGCGATCAACGGGAAGCTGAGCGCGGACGGCTACGGCCTCGACAAGATCACGTGGTCCTACCCTGCCGGTGAACGCCCGTCCTGGTTCGCGCCGCGCTCGACCGTCTTCTACTACTCGTCCTCGGCATTGCCCGCGGCCCAGGAACTCGCCCGCTTCATGAAGTCGGTCACGCAGCAGGAATTCGCCGTGCAGCGCGGCGCCGGACTCGGCGTCGACCCGAGCCGCAGGGACGTGACCTTCTT
>CAUJJX010000364.1 GCA_963205165.1 Pseudomonadota bacterium
CCTCTTGACATGGAGTTGCGCGCGGCAAAAGAATGAATTGAATCGAGTTGGGACCGCGGCAGGGCTGCCGCGCTTGGACATCGAGGCTGTGAAGCCTTCGCTCTTGCGCCGTCGCGGCGGGACGAAGGCTTTTTCATTGGCCCTTCGAAGCCCGGAGCAGTCTCCCGACTCGATCGCGCATCGCCGCCGCGCGACGCGCATCCCGCCGTCCGGCGTGCTGTCCACCCCCATCCGAGAAACGATCACGCGAACCGCACCTGCGGCCCGCGGTACCACGTCAACGCAGTCATCTCTTGGAGGTCGCAGCATGCAATCGAACATTCCGGGACGCCTCGTCCGCACGGCCCTGGTCGGCGCCGCCCTGTCCGCCTTCGCCGCCCACGCGGAAGACGTCATCCGCATCGGCGTCCCCGTCGGCCTGAGCGGCGCGAACAGCGTCGTCGCACCGTCGGTCGTGCAGTCCGCCGAACTCGCCGTGGAAGAGATCAACGCGAAGGGCGGGATCCTCGGGAAGAAGGTCGTGCTGGAGGTCGCCGACGATGGCAGCGGCGCCGCCGGCGCGCAGAAGGCCTTCGACTCGCTGATCTTCCAGAAGAAGGTGAACGTGCTGATCTCGATGGAGACGAGCGCGGCCCGCAACGCCGGCCTGCCGATCGTCACGCGCGGCAAGACGCCCTTCATCTACACGTCGTTCTACGAAGGCCGGTCGTGCAACAAGTACCTCTACGTGAACGCGTGGGTACCCGACCAGCAGGTCGCACCGATCGTCGATTACTTCGCCAGCAAGTACAAGGCGAAGACCTTCTTCCTCGTCGGCAGCGACTACGCGTTCGGGCGCGGCATGCTCGAGTTCACGCGCGGCTACATCCAGAAGAAGGGCGGCAAGGTCGTCGGCGAGGAATACCTGCCGATGGACGGCTCCGACTGGACGTCGATCATCAGCAAGCTGAAGGCTGCGAACCCCGACGCGATCATCACGTCGACGGCGGGCGGTGCGCCGAACGTCACGCTGACGAAGCAGCTGCGCGCAGCCGGCGTGAAGATCCCCTACGGCAACCTCGCCGTCGATGAAGGTACGGCGAAGAGCATGGGTTCCGACGCCGAGGGCATCTTCATCTCGGGCTCGTACTTCACGAACGTCGCCACGCCGAAGAACAAGGAGTTCCTCGCCGCGATGCAGAAGAAGTTCGGTGCCGACCTGAAGACGCCGAACGACCTCTCGGTCCCTCAGTACGAGGGCGTCTACGCGTACAAGCTCGCCGTCGAGAAGGCCGGCACGACCGACGCCGCCAAGGTGATCCCGGCGCTCGCCGAAGTCGCCTTCGACGGCCCGCGGGGCACGATCCGCATGAACAAGCAGCGCCACGCGCCGCTCACCATGTACCTCGGCCAGATCGGCAAGGACGGCACCGTGAACATCCTCGAGACCTTCAAGGACGTCGATCCCGGCGCGCAGTGCCCGAAGCTGAAGTGATGTCCCGCGCGGGGTCCGGGGCGCTGCGTGCGGTGCACGCATCGTCGCCCCGGTGCCCCGCGCATCTCCGACACATCGCACGCATCGCACTGCCCCCGACCCGACCCTGACCCATGTCCACGATCCTCGACATCGTCACGACCGCAGCCATCCTCTACGTCGTGGCGGCCGGGCTGCTGCTCGTGTTCGGCGTGATGAAGATCATCAACTTCGCTCATGGCGGATTCCTCACCGTCGGCGGCTACTCCGCGCTGCTGGTCACACACATGGGGCTCCATCCGTGGTGGGCCCCGGCGTTCGCGTTCGTCATCGGTGCCGTGTGCGGCATGGCGATCGAGCGCCTCGTCGTCCGCCCGCTCTACGCCCGCCCGCTCGATGCGATCCTCGCGACGTGGGGCCTCGGCATCATCATCGGACAGGTCATCACGCTCGCCATCGGCCGCGAGGTGCAGTTCGTCCAGAGCCCCGTGAGCGGCGCACTCGAACTGCCCGGCGGCTCGTACTCCGGATACCGCCTGCTGCTCGTGCTCATCGCGATCGCGCTCGGCATCGGCATGACGGCCCTGCTCGAAGGCACGCGCCTCGGGCTCGTGACCCGCGCCGTCATCATGAACGAGCACCTCGCCCGCGGACTCGGCATCAACTCGGGCCTCGTGCGCTTCGCGACGTTCTCGCTCGGCGCCGGCCTCGCGAGCCTCGCCGGCGCGCTCATCACGCCGCTGTCGAGCGTCGATCCGAACATGGGCGTCCCCTGGCTCGTGAACGCCTTCATGATCGTGATGGTGTCGGGAGTGTCGCTCGCGACGCTCGCGATCGCGTGCCTCGTGCTCGGCGGCGCGCAGGTGCTCGTCAGCGCGTGGGGCAACCCGATCCTCGGCGGACTCACCATCGTCGTGCTCGCGGCGCTCGTGCTGCGCCTGCGTCCGCAGGGGTTCGCCCGTGGCTGATCCGCGCATGAACACCACGACCGCCTCCGGCACCCGCCATCACGACGGACGCCGCCTCGGCATCATCGTCGCCGTCACGCTCGTCCTCGTCGCGATCGGCCCGGAACTGCTGCCGACGTACCTCGTCAACGGACTCATCCGCGCGTTCCTCTACGCGGCCGTCGCGCTCACGGTCGACGTGCTCTGGGGCTACGCCGGCATCCTCACGTTCGGACAGTCCGCGTTCTTCGG
>CAUJJX010000365.1 GCA_963205165.1 Pseudomonadota bacterium
ATCCACGACGTGCGCGGCAGTCGCGTCGCGAACCCGGCGACCACGAGCGCGGGGCCGACGAGTGCGAGGTACAGGTGCCGGTCGTTGACGACATCGGCACGCGGCAGCACGGAATTCGTCGGCAGCAGCGCGACGAAGCACCACGCGATGCCGAAGCCGAGCCACGGCCGGCGGCGCCACTGCACCACCGCGATCGCAAGCAGCGCGACCAGCAGCGCGGCCTTCGCGACGAGATCGATCGTCCACGCGGTCCGCACCGGGAGGTCCGGATCGATGTTCAGTCCGATGCCCGCGAGGGGCCCCGTGAAGAGATGGAAGACGCCGTCGATCTGCGTGAGCAGGTTGTCGCCGAGCGATCGCGTGTCGAGGCTCGCACCGAGCAGCCGCCAGTACGACGGCACGACGAGCGTGATCGCGAACGCGCACGCGAGCACGACCGCATGCGGCCACAACCGTGCGAGCGACGATCGCCAGCGGACGCTCGCGTCGAGTCGTTCGCAGAGCAGCAGCAGGCCGGGCAGCGCCCACGCGTGTTCCTTCACGGCGAGCGCGCAGAGGAACGCGAGGCCGGAGAACGCACGCCAGGCGACGACGGCGACGCGATCGCCGGCACGCCGCCGCGCGCCCGCCTCGTTCGCCCGCAGATGCGCGAGCGCGGCCAGCAGACTGAACGCCGCCATCAGCGCCGTCGATCGACCGGACACGTACGTCACGGCCTCGGTCTGCGCGGGATGCAGCGCGAACACGAGCGCCGTGAAGAACGCCGCCGGCGCGTCGACGACTAGCCGCGGCGCGAGCCGGCGCACGAGCGCGAAGACCAGCAGCGCGTTCGTCGCGTGCAGCGCGATGTTGAGCACGTGGAAGCCCGCGACGCCGAGTCCGCTCGTCCAGTTCGCCGTGTAGCTCACTTTCAGCAGCGGCCGGATGCCGGGCATGCCGCTCCACCACGCGGCCCACGAATGGACCATCGGGTTGTTCACGATCACGTTGAAATCGTCGAACTGGAAACTCGCACCGACGGCATTCGCGTACGCGAGCACCACCGCGAGGACGAGCAGCGCCCGCGCGCCGCGACCGTCAGCGCGCACCGTTCGCCGCGCGATGCGCGAACGCGCGGTCGAGGATCGCGTGGGCGTCCCACCAGCGATCGCGGCCGTTCAGCAGGACGAGCAGCACGCGCGCACCACCGCGCTCCGCCATCGCGATCACGCACTTGCCCGCGCGTGCCGTGAACCCGGACTTCACGCCGATCGCGCCGGGATAGCGTCCGACGAGTGCGTTGCGATTGCGCAGGGTGACAGCGTGCGCGCCGTCGGCATCGGCGATCTGCGCCGTCGGATGCCGCACGCGCTCCGCGATCGCCGGCTGCGCCATCGCGACTTCGGCGAGCCGCGCGAGATCGTCGGCGGACGACACGTGGCCCGGCGCATCGTGTCCGCAGGCGTTCACGAAATGCGTGCGGACCAGGCCGAGCGCCGCCGCGCGACGATTCATCCGCGCGACGAACTTCGCCTCGCTGCCGTCGTGCCACTGCGCGAGGGCGCGGCACGCGTCGTTCGCGGACGCGACGAGCGCCGCGGTGAGGAGATCGGCCACGCGCCAGCGGTCCCCCGGGCGCAGGCCGAGCCGCGAACCCGTCGCCGCGGCGGACCGCACATCGACGGTCACGACTTCGTCGAGCCGGTCGGCCTCGACGACGAGCAGCGCCGTCATGAGCTTCGTGAGGCTCGCGGGCGGCAGCGGCGTCGACGCCGCGTGCGCCCAGACGGGGGCGCCGTCGATCCGGACCTCGTACGCCGACGCGACGCCCGCGAACGGATCGGGCATGGCGGCCGGCGCCGGAAACGAAACGGCCGCGCAGAGCGCGGCCGCGAGGAGGCGAACGAGTTTCAACTCAGAACTTCAGGAACTTCTTCAGCTTGCTGGCGCCGTCCTTCAGCTTGTCGCCGATGCTCGACTTCGGATCGGCGGCGGGGGCGGCGGCCGGAGCATCCGCGGTGTACGACAGCCCGCCGAGCGCGCTGCACAGTTCGCGGGCGGAGGCCTCGACGGAGGTGTACGTGCGGCCCAGGCAGAACTGCTTGCGGGCCGCGACGGCCTCGGCCGGGCAGTAGTCCTTCAGGAAGTCGCCGTCGCGCTTCGCCAGCGCTGCACCGCACGCCTTCGCCATGACCGGCTCGGGGTCCTTGCCGCAGGCCTTCATCGCGCCGCGCCAGTCCTTCTGGGCGTGACGCTTGAACGCCGCCGGATCGTGCTGCAGGTCGTCGGCGATCTTGCCGGCGCGGGCGCAGAACTCGGCCTTGCGTTCCTTGCAGATGGCGCTGTCGCCGAAGAACAGCTGCGTCGCGAGGGCATCCATCGCCTCGTCGCAGGCCTTCGCGATCTGCGCGTTCGAGGCTGCCCGGTACTGCTCGACCTTCTTCGCGGGATCTTCGTACGTGCAGTTGCCGAGACGCTTGCCCGACCAGGTGTTGGTCATGTCGACCTGCTCGCCTTCCATCATGCCGACGGCGTGCATCTTCCCCTTGTAGGCGTCCTTGCCGAGGAACTCCATCTCGCCGGAGCCGGTGTAGATGCTCCGCTCGTCCTTGCAGGTGTAGCGGAAGGTCAGGCGGCTGGCGGTGCGCTTCTGCTCGATCAGCTTGCAGCTCTTGTCCATCGGGACCATGCGATCGTCGGGACTGCCCTTCGGCGTGCAGACCGTGTTGGTCTGGGCCGGCATGCTCATCGGCATGCCCGCCATCTCCATCTTCATCGTGATCTCCCAGAGATCGTCCGGACCGTCGGCAGCGACGGCGGAGAGCGGGAGGGCAAGCGGCAGGGACAAGGCGAGCGCGGCGAGCAGGATCGGTTTCATGGCGCGGGTGTCCGGAGTGGCGGAAGAACCCGGAAGGTGCCACGCGGAACGCGCACCGCGCAATGCCGGACGGCAGGCGTTGCGACGATCGGTCGAACGTTCGACGACAGCCCCGCACTTCCGGTGGGTCGACGCGGCGCGGATCCATCGAACACCGGCGAGCGGATGCCCGCACGCGACGCCGCCGGAACGGACCGGTGCGCTGCGCGGCAGCAGCCCGTCTCGTCACCGGCCGCCGAGGGTACCCGCCCGCCGGCCTTTCGGTGACAATGCGCCCCTCCCCGAGGGCCTGCTGCGGCGCGATGATCATCCAGTCTCTTCTCGATACCGATCTCTACAAGTTCTCGATGATGCAGGTGGTGCTGCATCAGTTCCCCGGCGCCCAGGTCGAGTACCGCTTCCGCTGTCGCAGCCGCGGCGTCGACCTCGCACCGCACGTCGAGGAGATCCGCGACGAGGTCCGCCATCTGTGCAGCCTGCGCTTCACGCGCGACGAGCTCGCCTACCTGCGCGGCCTGCGTTTCCTGAAGAGCGACTACGTCGACCTGCTGCGGCTCTTCCAGCTCGACGAGAGCTTCATCGAGATCACGCACGCGCCCGAGACCCCCGGCGGTCTCGACATCACGATCCGCGGTCCGTGGCTGCACACGATCCTGTTCGAGGTACCCGTGCTCGCGATCGTGAGCGAGGTGTGGTTCCGGCAGGAGCACGCCGACCTCGGCACCGCGGACGGCGTGCGACGCCTCGACGAGAAGATCGCGCTCGTGCAGGCGCATCCCGACCCCGAGTTCCGGATCTCCGATTTCGGCACGCGTCGCCGGTTCTCGCACGCGTGGCAGCGGCAGGTGCTCGAGACGCTCCAGCGCGACATCGGTCCCCGGCTCACCGGCACGAGCAACGTGTTCTTCGCGCGCGAACTGGGCATGCTGCCGCTCGGCACGATGGCCCACGAATATCTGCAGGCCTGCCAGGCCGTCGGTCCGCGGCTGCGCGATTCCCAGCGCTTCGCGTTCGACAAGTGGGCCGAGGAATACCGCGGCGACCTCGGGATCGCGCTCACCGACGTCTGCGGCATGGACGCCTTCCTGCGCGACTTCGACCTGTTCTTCTGCAAGCTCTTCGACGGCGTGCGCCACGATTCCGGCGACCCCTTCGAATGGGGCGAGAAGATGCTCGACCACTACCGGAAGATGCGCGTCGACCCGCGCGCGAAGACCTTCGTGTTCAGCGACAGCCTCAACGTGCCGCTGTGCATCGAGCTCTACGCGCGCTTCCACGATCGCTGCAAGCCGGCGTTCGGCCTCGGCACCAATCTCACGAACGACCTCGGCGTCGATCCGCTGCAGATCGTCATCAAGATGACCCGCTGCAACGGCCAGCCCGTCGCGAAGATCAGCGACACGCCCGAGAAGGCGATGGACTACGACCCGAGCTACGTCGCGTACCTGCGCGAAGTGTTCGGGGTCCCGTCGACGGCGGTCGCCGCGACACGCTGATGGCGTCGTCCCTCGCGCGCCGCGGCGCGACGGCGCTGCTGCTCGCGACGCTGCTCACGTCGGCCTGCGCGGGCTTCGCGAAGACGCTCGATGCGAGGGTGAGCAAGGTCGCGGACGGCGACACGATCACGGTCGTGGCGCGCAGCGACGACGTCACGATCCGCCTGCTCTACATCGACGCCCCCGAACACGATCAGCCGTGGGGCCGCGAATCGAAGCGCGGCCTCCAGGAACTCGTGCGCCTCGCGCCGGTGCGCATCGACACGCGCGGCAAGGACAGGTACGGCCGCACGCTGGGCCACGTGACCCGGCGCGGCGACAACCTCGACGTGAATCTCGAACTCGTCCGCCGCGGCCTCGCGTGGGCGAACGCGCGCGGCGCGATGCGCATGCGCTACGAAGCGGCGGAGGCCGAAGCGCGGTCGGCGCGACGCGGTCTCTGGCAGGACGCCCGCCCGATCGCACCGCAGGTGTGGCGGCACCGGAAGCGGTGATGAATGGCGGCGTGTGCGGTTGCTATGCGGTGGTCGGTGCTGCAGCGACCGGCACTGCGGCGATCGGCGCCACGGTGTTCTCCCCTCGCCCGCGTACGGGAGAGGGGCCGGGGGAGAGGGCAAGCCTCCGCATCGACAATCGTCGTCGCCCGCACGATCGTCCGCGTCGCCTCACATCCGCTTCGCCACTTCCTCCAGCAGCACCTCGGTCGC
>CAUJJX010000366.1 GCA_963205165.1 Pseudomonadota bacterium
CTCCGACGGGATGTCGTACGAACGATCGAGATCCAGCGGCGAGAGCAGATCCGTTCGCGCCTCGTCGCATGCTCTCGCGTCGGTATTCCTGGTCGCGGTCGCGCATCTGGTGGCGACCAACGCCGCCGCTTTCTCGATGTCCTCGTTCGTTCGAGGTCCGGACCGTCCGTTCCCGATCTTCGATTCGCATCCGAAAGGCGGCAGGAGCAGGCCGAAGCCGCTTCCGGCGTAGAAGGTCCCACGTGCGAACTTGCGTTTCACGTCACCGGTCGTCTCCTCCAATTCCGTTGTGACGCGGAAGCACGTGTTCTTGGGGATCCGCAACGTGGTCCGCGCCCCGGAGTCCCGCTTGTCGTGTTCGCCGACGTGGACATCGACGATGTCCGCCTTGAGTTTGAACCAGTCCCCGGCCAGCGGAACATTGCTCGCCTCGGTCGTGATCGTCGCTTCCTTCGACGATTCGAGCGCGGCGACAGGGTTGTCGATCGTGACGTCGTCGAGGGTGACGTCTGTGGCATCCGCGGTGAGATTCACCACGACGTCGCTGCCCGCGATCTTGATCTTTGCACCCGATACCGTGCCGCCGGTCAGCGTCGCGCTCGTCAGTGTCGCGCCCTGGCATTGCTTGCCGACGAGTCGTCCTCCCGATGCCTTGCCACCTTTCAAAGTGGCGTCCGCCAGGGTGCCGCTCTCGATGACGATGGGCGCGGCCACGTTCGCAGGCTGGCCGTCGGCCTGGTTCGTCGCCGCGCCGATCGTGGTCGCCTTGATGCTGCCGATCCGCCCCGACACGATCGTTCCGTTGACCAGTTGAAAGTCGCACTTGCCATCGGCGCCGAGGGCGGATCCTATCGACAATGCCGTGAGGCAGGCTGTCGCGATGAGTGTCTTCATGGTCTGGGTCTCCCAGTGATTGCGACCCGGTGGCGCAACGTCGCTCGCATGCGAACCGCCCACCGTGGAGGCGACTCTAGGTGCCCGATTCCTACGGATCTGTTACCGATTCGGCATGTGTCCGGCCGTTCCGGCTGCGGCTCGGGCACGCGTGCTATAAACAACGCCCCGCACAACAACCAGCGAGCGACGTGGACCGATGACCGGTCGTCGCCGCATCGCGAGATTGGGAGGAAGGATGATCGACGATCTGAAGGGTCAGGCCGTGCTCGTCACGGGTGCCAGCACCGGCATCGGTGCCGCCGCCGCGAAGGCGTTCGCGGCTCACGGCGCGCGCGTTGCCGTCCACTACAACAGCAGCCGCGCGGAGGCCGATCAGGTCGTCGCCGACATCCGCGCAGCCGGCGGTGAAGCCATCGTCCTGCAGGGTGACGTGACGTCGAGTGCCGCTTGCCACGACATCGTGAACCGTGCTGCCGAGGCCTTCGGTCGGCTCGACGTGCTCGTGAACAACGCCGGCGGCCTCGTGCAGCGCGTGCCGATCGAGCAGATGAGCGACGAGATGTTCGACAAGGTGCTGCATCTCAATGTGCGTTCCGCGCTGACCTGCATCGCCGCGGCCGTGCCGCACATGCGCAAGGCCGGCGGCGGACGCGTCATCAACGTGACGTCGGTCGCGGCTCGTCACGGTGGCGGTCCGGGCGCAGTGCTCTACGCCGGCTCGAAGGGCATGGTCAGCACGATGACACGCGGCCTCGCGAAGGAACTCGTGAAGGACAACATCCGCGTGAATGCCGTCGCGCCCGGCGTGATCTACACGCCGTTCCACGATCGCTACTCCACGCCTCAGATGCTCGACGCCTTCAAGGCGACGATCCCGATGAACCGCATCGGTGATTCGGATGAATGCGTGGGCGCGTTCCTGTATCTCGCCTCGAACCAGATGAGCAGCTACGTGACGGGGCAGATCCTCGAGGTGAACGGCGGGCAGTACATGCCCTGACGCCGGCCGGCCCGGCGACGGGGGAATCCTGAAGGCGTCAGGTGTCAGGTGTCCTCGCCCCGGGCACCTCACCCGCGAGCGGGCGAGGTGGTGCTGGTCTGTGGCGCCGGTCGCTTCGGGTAGGTCGGACTGGCGCGAAGCGCGTAATCCGACGCGGCTCGCAGCATGAGCAACGTCGTCCGAGCTCCTCGATCAAAGAAGATTCAACGGAGGCTTCCATGTTCGATCTTTCCGGAAAAGTGGCCCTTGTCACCGGGGCCTCGCGCGGTCTCGGGGCAGCGATGGCGAAGTCGCTCGCAGAGGCGGGCGCGACGGTGATCCTCAATGCACGCGACCGCGCGTCGCTCGACGCGAAGCTGGCGGAGATCGTCGCCGCGGGTGGCAAGGGCGAGGTCTGCGCGTTCGATGTCGCGGACGAAGCGGCGGCCATCGCGGCGGTTGCCGACATCGCGAAACGCCACGGCCGGATCGACATTGCCGTGCTCAACGCGGGCATCCAGCACCGCAGTCCGATCACGGAATTCTCGACCGCGGATTTCCGCCGCGTCGTCGACGTGAACCTGACGGCCGTCTGGTGGCTCGCGCGCGAATGCGCGAAGGTGATGATCCCCGCGAAGCGCGGCCGGATCGTCGTGACCGGCTCCATCAGCGCGATCGCGGCGCGGCCGACGATCTCGGCCTACATCGCATCGAAGGGCGCCGTGCATGCGCTGACGCGCGAACTGGCCGTCGAACTCGCGCAGCACGGCATCACGGTGAACGCGGTGGCGCCCGGCTACTTCGCGACGGAGATGAACACGGCGCTCATCGAGAAGAAGGAATTCAACGACTGGGTCTGCGCGCGCACGCCGACCGGTCGCTGGGGGCGTCCGGACGAGCTCGGTCCGGCGTGCGTCTTTCTGGCGTCCGACGAGGCGTCGTTCGTGAACGGTCACGTGCTCGTCGTCGACGGCGCGTTCACTGCCGCCATGTGAGGAGGAATCTGCGATGACAGCGAAGTTCCGCGTCGGCGTGAGCCGTGACGTGATCACGGCCGACGGCGGCACCGTGTTCGGTACAGAGGCGATGAAGCTGCTCGACGATCCGTCGATCGAGTGGGAGTACCTGCCGGAGAAAGTGTCGGAGATCACGCCGGCGTACGCGGCGCGCTACGACGCGCTGTGCCTGATGACGGCGAAGGTCACTCGCACGACGCTCGCAGGGGCCGATCGCAGGCTGAAGCTCATCGCGCGCTTCGGCGTCGGCTACGACGCGATCGACGTGCCGGCATGCACGGAGCAAGGCGTGCTGCTGACGATCACGCCCGACGGCGTCCGGCGTCCCGTCGCGGCGTCGGTCATCGGTTACGTGCTCGCGCTCGCGCACCGGATGGTCCTGAAGGATCGTCTCGTGCGTGAAGGCCGCTGGGCCGAGAAGGGCAATTTCCTCGGTTCGGGGCTGATGGGACGCACGCTCGGCGTGATCGGCGTCGGCAACATCGGGCGCGAGGTGCTGCGGCTCGCGAAGCCGTTCGACCTCCGGCTGATCGGGTGTGATCCGCTCGTGCCGCAGTCGGCTGTGAACGATCTCGGCGTCACGATGGTGGATCTCGACACGCTGCTCGCCGAATCCGATTTCGTGTCGGTGAACTGCCTGCTCGACGAACGCACGCA
>CAUJJX010000367.1 GCA_963205165.1 Pseudomonadota bacterium
CGCTGGGGTGACGGGATGGGGGGCCCGGCGACGTGGCCGGTTGCGGCCGATCAGGCGCCGGATCAGACCTTCGCGGCGCGCGACGCGCGGTACCCCCGCCCCGTCGCGTCGATGCCTTCCGCGTACGAGAACGGCGGCGTCCAGCCGAGCGTGCGGCGGAGCGCACCGCTGTCGACCTCGAAGTCGTCGAGCAGGCGACGGGCGGCCTCGCCCTGCCCCAGCCACCCGGCCACGCGACCCAGCAGCGCCGGCGGCACCGGCAGCATGCGCGGCGTGCGCCCCGCCGCCCGGGCGAGATCGCTCACGAGCTGGGCCGTCGAACGCGGTTCGCCATCGTCGACGAGGAAGGTCCGGCCGGCGGCAGCGGGCGATTCGATGCACCGGACGATGGCATCGGCGAGGTTGCCGACGAAGACGAGGCTGCGGCGGTTGCGCACGGCGCCCACCGGCAGCGGCACGCCGCGCGCGACGGCCCGCAGCAGCGTGTGGAGATTCCCGCCGACGCCCGGACCGTAGACGAGCGGCGGACGCAGGATCGCGACCTCCAGCCGGGTGCTCGCCGCGATGCCCGCGAGCGCAGCCTCCGCATCGCGCTTCGACTCGCCGTACGCGTCTTCCGGCGCCGGCGGATCGGCCTCGGTGAACGGCCGTCCGGCGCTGTGTTCTCCCTGCACCTTCGCGGACGACACGAACACGAAGCGCCGCACGCCCGCACGCGCCGCGGCCTCCGCGAGCCGGCGCGTCACGTCGACGTTGATCCTCCGGAACACGGCGGACGGATCGGCCACGGTCTCGCGCATCACGTGGACGCGGGCCGCGAGATGCACGACGGCGTCGACGCCGCGCATGGCGTCCGACCAGTCGACGACGTCGACGAGATCGCCGGTGACGATGTCTTCGACGCCCTCGACCCGCGGACCCGCGGACCGCAGCACGCGGCGCACGCGGTGGCCGGCGCGCAGCAAGGCATCGACACACGCGCGGCCGACGAAGCCGGCAGCACCGGTGACGAGGACGAGGCCGGGCGCGACGGTCATCGTGCGTGGCCCTGGCGGACGCGGCATGCGGCGATCACGCGAGATGCCACACCTTGCGCCGCACGAAGTCCGTGTAGCTCTGGATGATCCGGACCATCTTGTCGGACACGTTGTCGGCTTCGTAGTCGCGGACCATGTGCAGCGCCCGCGTCGCGCCGCGCGGCTGCGTGTCGAGGATGGCGAGCCCCTCGACGACGCGGTCGAGGCTCAGCCCGACCATCATCACGGCGGCCTCCTCGAAACCCTCGGGACGCTCGTGCACCTCGCGCAGGTTGAGCGCGGGGAAGTTCAGGATCGAGGACTCCTCGGTGATCGTGCCGCTGTCGGACAGCACGGCGCGCGCGCGGGTCTGGAGATGCACGTAGTCGAGGAATCCGAACGGCTTGTGGAACTGCACGAGCGGATGCGCCTCGCGGCCGAGCGCCTCCATGCGCTTGCGGGTGCGCGGATGCGTCGAGACGATCACAGGGTCGCCGAAGCGCTCGGCGATGCCGTCGAGGATCGCGAAGAGCCGCGCGAGGTTGTCGGGCGAATCGACGTTCTCTTCGCGATGCGCACTGACGACGAAGTAGCGACCGGCCTCGAGCCCGAGGCGTTCGAGCACGCCCGACGCCTCGATGCCCGCACGGTGATGCTCGATCACCTCGCGCATCGGGCTGCCCGTGCGGATGATCTGGTCCGGCGGAAAGCCCTCGCGCAGCAGGTACTCGCGGGCGATGTCGCTGTACGTGAGGTTGATGTCGGCGATGTGGTCGACGATGCGGCGGTTGATCTCTTCCGGCACGCGGAAATCGAAGCAGCGGTTGCCGGCCTCCATGTGGAAGATCGGCACCTTGCGCCGCTTCGCCGCGATCGCGACGAGCGCGCTGTTCGTGTCGCCGAGCACCAGCAGCGCATCGGGCTTGTAATGGTCGAGCGCCTCGTCGGCCGCGATGATGACCTGCCCGATCGTGCGTGCCGGCGTCTCGGCCGCCGCCTCGAGGAAGCGGTCCGGGCGGCGGATGCCGAGGTCGGAGAAGAACACCTCGTTCAGCTCGTAGTCGTAGTTCTGGCCGGTGTGCACGAGCACGTGCTCGCAATGGCGGTCGAGCTTCTCGATGACGCGCGACAGCCGGATGATCTCGGGCCGCGTGCCGACGACGGTCATCACCTTAAGCATTCATCGCCTCCCGGACGAGGTCGAGCTGCAGCAGCACCTTCTTCACGCCCTCGACGTCGAGGCGCACGGTGTTGTGCGACGTGTAGTCGTCGAGCGTCGAGATGCGGGTCTCGCCTTCCACGAAGTACTTGTCGTAGTTGAGGTCGCGCGAATCCGCGGGGATGCGGTAGTAGCCACCGAGGTCTTCCGCGCGCGCCATCTCCTCGCGGGACACGAGCGACTCGTAGAGCTTCTCGCCGTGGCGCGTGCCGATGATCCGGATCTCGTTGTCGCGTTTCAGCAGTTCGCGCAACGCGAACGCGAGATCGCCGACCGTCGACGCGGGCGCCTTCTGCACGAAGATGTCGCCGGGCCGCGCGTGCTCGAACGCGTAGAGCACGAGGCCGACGGATTCCTCCAGCGACATCAGGAAGCGCGTCATCGCCGGGTCGGTGATCGTCAGCGGCCGGCCCTCGATGAGCTGCAGCAGGAACAGCGGGATCACGGAGCCGCGCGAGGCCATCACGTTGCCGTAGCGCGTCGCGGAGAGCACGGTACGGTCGGGGTCGCACTGGCGCGACCGCGCGACCATGACCTTCTCCATCATCGCCTTCGACATGCCCATCGCGTTGATCGGGTACACGGCCTTGTCGGTGCTCAGCACGACGCAGCGGCGCACGCCGTGCGCGATGGCGGCACGCATGACGTTCTCGGCGCCGATCACGTTCGTGCGCACGGCCTCCATCGGATAGAACTCGCACGACGGCACCTGCTTCAGCGCCGCCGCGTGGAACACGTAGTCCACACCGCGCAGCGCATCGTGGACGCTGTCGTACTCGCGCACGTCGCCGATGTAGAACTTCAGGCGGTCGTTGCGGAAGGCGATCCGCATGTCCTCCTGCTTCTTCTCGTCGCGGCTGAACACGCGGATCTCCGCGAACTCGGATTTCAGGAAGTGCTCGACGACGGCGTTGCCGAAGGAGCCGGTACCGCCGGTGATGAGGAGGACCTTGTCTTTGAACATGGACGGACCTTTCGTGGGTCGGGTTGTCGGCATCAGCCGAACGCGTGCATCGCGCGCACGAGTTCCGGCCAGGCCGGCGGCGCGTAACCGGTGATCTGGCGGAAGCGCGTGGAGTCGAGGGACCGGTCGATCACGAGCCGGTCGTCGGGGACGATCACGGTCGTGCGGCCATACGCCTGCGCGACGAGCTGCAACAGGTCGAACTTCGCGATCGGTGCGGCCGACACATGATGCAGCCCGCGCAGTTCCGGACGCGGCAGCACATGGTCGCGGATCACGCGTGCGAGTTCCACCGTGGGCAGGCCGGAGAAGACGGCGCGCGTGAAGCCGCGCACCTGCCCCGTCTGCGCGAGGAACCAGCCGACGAGGCCGTGGGCGCTCGCCAGTTCGTGGCCGATGATCGACGTGCGCAGCGTCACGGCGTTGTCGTAGTCGACCTCGCCGAGGTGCTTGCTGCGACCGTAGAGATCCTGGGCGTCGGCGGGGTCTTCCTCGCGGTACATGCCTTTCGCGCCGGTGAAGACG
>CAUJJX010000368.1 GCA_963205165.1 Pseudomonadota bacterium
CCTCGCGGACAGCAACCTCCACATGTTCGTGAAGGTGCCAGCGACGCCGTTCCCGGAGGACGACATCGACGCGATCGTCTACGGGTGCGTGCGCGACTGGCGCGGCTCGATCTCGGCCGAGCACGGCATCGGATTGCTCAAGAAGGCCTACCTCGACTACTCGCGCACGCCGGAAGAGATCGCGCTGATGAAGACGCTGCGCCACGCGATGGACCCGAAGGGCATCCTCAACCCCGGGAAGATCTTCGAGGCCTGACGCCCTGCTGCATCATCCCCGGTGATGCACGGCCCGTTCGTAACCGGCGCGGTCGCGATTGACGAGATGCACGACGGTCAGCATGACCGGCACCTCGATCAGCACGCCGACGACCGTCGCGAGTGCCGCGCCCGATTCGAGTCCGAAGATGCTGATCGCGGCGGCGACGGCCAGTTCGAAGAAATTGCTCGCCCCGATCAGCGCCGATGGCGCCGCGACGCAGTGCGCCACGCCCAGCCGGCGGTTGAGCCAGTACGCGAGACCCGCATTGAAGTAGACCTGGATCGTGATCGGGACGGCGAGCAGCAGGATCACGAGCGGCTGCCGCAGGATCTGCCCGCCCTGGAACGCGAAGAGCAGCACGAGCGTCGCGAGCAGCGCCGCGATCGAAAGCGGCTGGAGGCGCCGCAGCGTGTGGTCGAGCGCCGCCGACGACCGCGACAGCAGCACGCGCCGCCAGACCTGCGCGACGATCACCGGCACGACGATGTACAGCCCCACGGAGACCAGCAGGGTGTCCCACGGGACCGTGATCGACGCGAGGCCCAGCAGCAGGCCGACGAGCGGTGCGAACGCCACGACCATGACCAGGTCGTTCAACGCCACCTGCGACAGCGTGAAGTACGGATCGCCGCGCGTGAGCTGGCTCCAGACGAACACCATCGCCGTGCACGGTGCGGCCGCGAGCAGGATCAGCCCCGCGATGTAGCTGTCGATCTGGTCCGGCGGCAGCCACGATGCGAAGGCGTGCCGCACGAACAACCACCCGAGCAGCGCCATCGAGAACGGCTTGACGGCCCAGTTCACGAACAGCGTGACGCCGATGCCGCGCCAGTGCCGCCTGACCTGCCCGACGGCACCGAAGTCGATGCGCAGGAGCATCGGCACGATCATCAGCCAGATGAGCAGGCCGACGGGCACGTTGACCCGCGCGATCTCCATCGCGCCGAGCGCGCGCGTCGGACCGGGGAAGAGTTCACCGACGCCGATCCCGACGACGATGCAGAGGAACACCCACAGCGTCAGGCCGCGTTCGAAACGGCCCATCGCGGACGCTGCCGACGGATCACTCGCGGAGGACGCGGCGCGCGATCCGGCGGGGGGATGCGTCACGCCTTGCCGCCACCCGGTGCGCAGCACGACGACGCGACGGCGGACGGCACGGCCTCGGGCCGGCTGCGCGCGATCGTGACGGGTTGCGATGTCGGCGCGCAGCACGATGCCGCCTCCGGTTCGGCCTTCGCAGCCGGTGCGGGGGCACAGCACGGCACGGCTTCGACGGGCTTCGCGGGGGCACAGCACGAGGCGGTCTCGGCGACCTGCGCGACCGCCGGTGCGCAACAGGATTCCGCGGCAGTCGCCGGGGCCGGCGCGCAGCACGCGGCCGTCTCGCCGTTCGCCTCGGGCCGGCCGGCATCGCCGAACGTCGGGATGGACGCGAGCGTGTGGAAGGTCTCCCAGGCGATGCCCTGCGGATCGGTGGTCCAGTACTTGTCGGACGCCGCGTAGCAGCAGGCCGCGCCCGACTGCTCGACCGCCGCGATATCGGCCGCCGTCACCTGCGCGCGGAGGACGTCGAGCTCGGCGTCGGAATCCACCTGGAGGCCGAGGTGGTCGAGCCCCGGCGCGGCGCCGCGGGCGGAGATCGCGAAGTTCACGCGCGGATCGTCGAGCATCCACTTCGCGTAGTCGGTCTGGACGACGCTCGGCGCCTGGCCGAAGACGGTCGAATAGAACCGGATGTTGACCGCGAGATCGTCGACGGCCACGTGGACGTGGAAGCGCTTCATGCCGGTTGCTCCTTGCGCGCGCGGGAGGTGATCGATGTCGAGGTCGACTGCGACGGGCCGCAGGCGTTGCCGCCGCAGCAGTTCTCGGTGAGGAATCCGAGCAGGCCGTTCATGGCGGGGAAGTCGGCGGAGTAGTAGACGAACCGCCCTTCCTGCCGCGAACGGACCAGGCCCGCCTGCGAGAGCGCATTGAGGTGGAACGACAGCGTGGCGGGGGCGATGCCCATGCCCTCGGCGATCGCGCCGGCGGCGATGCCGGACGGCCCCACCTGCACGAGGCCGCGGAAGATTTCGAGGCGCGTCTCGTGGGCGAGCGCGGCGAGGGACTGGACGGCGGTTTTCGTTTCCATGTTTCGATAATCGTCGAAACGACGGCAGGCGTCAACGGGTTCGACCGACCCGCGCCCCACCGCCTGCGCTGCGTCGACTGCGGATCAGCGCCGGGCCGGCCCGGGATCCACCGCAGCCGCCTCCCGCGGTCCGGGCGCCGCCACGAATGCGCCCTCGATGGCAGCGTCGTTCGTCATTTCCCGGAACGCCCGTGACGCCCTGTCACCGCCGGCCGATCGAGTCCAGCTCGCGACCGAGCGCGAGCCGGTCCAGCCGGTTGAACGGCAGCGCCGCGAAGATGCGGATGCGGTTGGTCAGCGCCGTCCAGGCCGTCACGAAGGCGTGGCGGCGACGGTCGTCCGGACCCTCGACCGCCGCCGGGTCGTCGACACCCCAGTGGGCCGTGAGCGGCTGCCCCGGCCACACCGGACACACCTCGCCCGCCGCGTTGCCGCAGACCGTGAACACGAAATCGATTGTCGGCGCGTCGGGGCCGGCGAACTCGTCCCAGCGCTTGGAGCGCAGGCCGGACGTGTCGATGTACTGCTGTTCGAGGAGTTCGAGCGCGAGCGGATGCACCTCGCCCTTCGGGTGGCTGCCGGCACTGAAGGCGCGGAAGCGGTCGCCCCCGATCGAGTTCAGGAAAGCTTCCGCGAGGATGCTGCGCGCGCTGTTGCCGGTGCAGAGGAAGAGGACGTTCAGGGGGCGGACGGTCATGGGCGGGCTCCGTGTCGACATGGGTTCGTGCCGCGCACGAACATGTCATCGCGCGCGCGATCCGAAGCCTGCCGCAACGCGGGCCGGTCTTCCACCTTGCGGCGCTACTGGGGCGCCTTCGCCATGCAGGTCGACGATGCCGGGCAAAGCATCGCGAACTGCGGCGTCGCGGCGATGGCCCGCGGCACTTCGTCGCGCGCGATGCGTCGATAGCCGAGCCGGGCGACGAACTCCGCGGCCGGGGTCGTGAGGAGGTAGAGGCAGCGCACACCCTGTGCTGCGGCCTCGCGTTCGGCAAAGGCAACGAGGGCGCGGCCGTAGCCAGCGCCGCGTCTCGCGTCGACGACGGCCAGCGAGCGCAGCAACGCGGCGTCGCCCCCGCCTTCGATCCCGACGACGCCGACAAGCGCGTCGCCGTCGAACGCCCCGAACAATCGCGCCGCGGCCGGCGCGACGAGATCGTCGACGGGCAGCCCGGCATCGCGCAGAAACGCGCGCGCCGTGTCGTCCACCGGGATCGTCCGGATCATC
>CAUJJX010000369.1 GCA_963205165.1 Pseudomonadota bacterium
TCCTTGCTGGTGAAGAAGCCCGTGCATTCCATCACGACGTCGACGTCGAGGGCCTTCCACGGGAGCTTCGACGGGTCGCGCTCGGCGAGCACCTTGATGACGTCGCCGTTGACGATCATCGAATCGCCGGAGACCTCGACCGTACCGTTGAAGCGGCCGTGGGCCGTGTCGAAGCGGGTCAGATGGGCGTTCGTCTCGGGGCTGCCGAGGTCGTTGATCGCGACGATCTGGATCTCGCCGTTGCGGCCGGATTCGTACAGCGCGCGCAGGATGTTCCGGCCGATGCGGCCGTAGCCGTTGATGGCGACGCGGATGGGCATGTTGTTCTCCCTGGTCAGAAAAGAACGCGATTCTAGCCCACGCCAACGGTGCGCTTTCGTGACGGCGGTTCCGCGTCGTCGCCCGCCGGGTCGACGCATGGTGCGCACCCGTCGTCCGCCGCCCGTACCGGACCGGTTCCGGGGCCCGCGCGCGATGCGCTGCCTCGTCGTTCATCCGGTCTCCGGAAAATTGGCGCTTGCTGCGACGCACAAACCCATGTACATTGCCGGGCTCGCGTTCGCTGGTCTGTTGTTCGGGCCATGTGTATCTCGCGTTCCTCATCGGCTCTGACTTCTAGTTCCCGGCTTCACGATTGATTCGGGCGACCGTAGTTGGCGGCGATGCCGTCGCAACGGTTGCGACTCATATCGATGCCCGTACCCTCATCCAGGGACGGCGCTCGTGAAGCATTGGAGAAGTCCATGACTGAATTCGACCCGGCTGCCGCCGGCGCCGTCACCCCCGCTGTTGACTCCGCGGTTGCCCCCGTTTCGCTGTTTGCCGCGCTCGGACTCCATGAGTCGCTCGTGCAGGCCGTCGAATCGGCTGGCTACACGCAGCCCACGCCCGTCCAGACGAAGGCCATCCCGGAAGCGCTGTCCGGCGCCGATCTGATGGTGTCGTCCGCCACGGGCAGCGGCAAGACCGCCGCCTTCCTGCTGCCGTCGCTGCAACGTCTCGTCGTCGCGAACGTCCGCCCGGCCGCCGGCTCCGGCCCCCGCATCCTCGTCCTGACGCCGACGCGCGAGCTGTCGATGCAGGTGACGCGTGCCTGCGACACCTACGGTCGCACGCTCCGCTGGCTCCGGACCGCGTCCGTCGTCGGTGGCGTGCCCTACGGTGCGCAGCTGCGTGCCGTCCGCGCCCCGCTCGACGTGCTCGTCGCGACGCCCGGCCGACTGCTCGACCTCCTGAATGGTGGTCGCCTGTCGCTCTCGAACGTCGAAGTGCTCGTGCTGGACGAAGCCGACCGCATGCTGGACATGGGATTCATCGAGGACATCCAGGCGATCGCCGCCGCGACGCCGTCGGCCCGCCAGACGCTGCTGTTCTCGGCGACGCTCGACGGTACGGTTGCCCGCCTCGCCGCCGACCTCATGCGCGATCCGAAGCGCCTGGAGTTCGCCAGCCATCGCGACAATCAGGAACACATCACGCAGACGCTGCACTGGGCCGATCACCGGACCCACAAGGACCGTCTGCTCGACCGCCTGCTGGCCGATCCGACGATCGACCAGGCCATCGTCTTCACGTCGACGCAGCGTGATGCCGAACGTCTGTCGGAGAAGCTGGAAGCCGACGGTCACTCGGTCGCCGCGCTCCACGGCGGCATGCCGCAGGGCGTGCGTACCCGCACGCTGACCGGCCTGCGCCAGGGACGTCTCCGCGTCCTCGTCGCGACCGACGTCGCCGCCCGCGGCATCGACGTCCCGACGATCAGCCACGTCATCAACTACGGTCTGCCGATCGCTGCCGAAGACTACGTGCACCGCATCGGCCGCACCGGTCGCGCCGGCCGCACCGGCATCGCCGTGACGCTCGCCGAGCACGGCGAGATCCGCAAGATCCGCACGATCGAGCGTTTCACCGACCAGCGCATCCCGGTCGCCACGATCGAAGGCCTCGAGCCGACGCAGCGTGCCGCGCCGCACGGTGCCGGTCGTCCCGGCAACGGCCCGCGTCGCGGCCCGCCCGGTGCGCACGGGGGTGCCCGTTTCGACGGTGCCCGTCGTGATGGCGCCGGTGCTCCGCGGACGTTCCAGCGGAAGACCGGCACGCGTTGATCGCGCGGCAGTCCCCGCAAACAAAAACGCCACGAAGTTCGTGGCGTTTTTTTCGTTCGGGGAAGGCCTCCGGGGAAGAACCGGAGGCCTTCGGTGTCCCGTCAGGCCGACGCTTTCAGCACAGCGGCCTTGTCGAGCGCTTCCCACGTGAACTCGGGTTCCTCGCGACCGAAGTGGCCGTAGGCAGCGGTCTTCAGGTAGATCGGACGCAGCAGGTCGAGCATCTGCACGATGCCCTTCGGACGCAGGTCGAAGTGCTCCTGGACGAGGGCCGACAGCCGTTCGTCCGACACCTTGCCCGTGCCGTACGTCGTGACCATCACGCTCGTCGGACGCGCGATGCCGATCGCGTACGAGACCTGCACGAGGCACTTCGACGCGAGTCCGGCGCCGACGATGTTCTTCGCGACGTAGCGCGCGGCGTAGGCCGCGGAACGGTCGACCTTCGAGGGGTCCTTGCCGGAGAACGCACCGCCGCCGTGGGGCGCCGCGCCACCGTACGTGTCGACGATGATCTTGCGACCCGTGAGACCGCAGTCACCGTGCGGGCCGCCGATGACGAACTTGCCGGTCGGGTTGATGAGGTAGCGGACGCCGTTCTTGACGAGTTCCGGCGGGAGCACGGGCTTCACGATGTGCTCGATGACGGCTTCCTCGATGTCCTTGTGCTGCATCTCGGGTGCGTGCTGCGTCGACACGACGACGGTGTCGATCGCGGCCGGCCGGCCGTCGACGTAGCGGACCGTGACCTGCGACTTGGCGTCAGGGCGGAGCCACGGCAGGCGACCGTCCTTGCGAAGTTCGGACTGACGCTGCATCAGGCGGTGCGACAGGTGGATCGGGAGCGGCATCAGCTGCGGCGTCTCGTCGCATGCGTAGCCGAACATCAGCCCCTGATCGCCAGCCCCCTGGTCGAGGTCGATGCCCTGGCCTTCGTTCACGCCCTGCGCGATGTCGGGCGACTGCTTGTCGTACGCGACGAGCACGGCGCAGCCGCGGTAGTCGATGCCGAACGTCGTGTCGTCGTAGCCGATGTGCTTGATGGTGTCGCGCGCGACCTGCTGGTAGTCGATCACGGCATTCGTCGTGATCTCGCCGGCCATCACGACGAGGCCCGTGTTGACGAGCGTCTCGGCGGCGACGCGCGCCGTGCGGTCCTGCGCTAAGATCGCGTCGAGCACCGCGTCGGAGATCTGGTCCGCGACCTTGTCCGGATGGCCTTCCGAGACCGACTCGGACGTGAATAGAAATTCGCTCATGTTGACAGGCCTTCTGTTCGGTTGTCCTCGATGGCCGGCGAGGTTAGCAGAATCTCCGCTTCACTCGATAGCGACACCCCGACATCCCTGATGGTCGTCCACCTGCTGCGTCTTCTCGCGCGGTTCCCCTTGTCCTGGCTGCATTGCCTCGGCGCACTCACCGGCCGGGTCGTCGATCGCGTGTCGCCGCGGTTTTCCGCGCGGGTCGCCGAGAACCTCGAACGCAGCGGCATCGAACCCGATCCGGTGCGGCGTGCCCGCCTCCACCGGCGCGTCGTCGCCGAGCTCGGCAAGGGCATGCTCGAAGTGGCTGCCATCTGGTTCCGGCCGATCGAGCGTGCCGAGAAGCTGATGGTCGCCGTGCGCGGCTGGGACATCGTCGATGCGCAGCGTGCCCGCGGCCGTGGCGTGCTGCTGCTCACGCCCCATCTCGGATGCTTCGAGATCGCCGCGCTCTACACGGCGCGACGCGTTCCTCTGACGATCCTCTACCGCCCGCCGAAGCTCCGCTGGCTCGAGCCCCTGCTGCGTTCCGGCCGCGCCGGCGGACTCGCGCATCTCGCGCCGACGACGCTCGGTGGCGTGCGCCGCCTGCTGAAGGCACTGAAGGCCGGCGAGGTCGTGGGCCTGCTGCCCGATCAGGTGCCCGGCGTCGGTGAAGGCGCGTGGGCGCCGTTCTTCGGACGGCCCGCGTTCACGATGACGCTCGCGGGGCGGCTCCAGCAGTCGACCGGATGCGCAGTGGTGCTCGTGGTCGCGCGCCGGTTGCCCGGTGGCCGGGGCTTCGAGATGGACGTGGAGCTCTTCGAGGGTGATCTCGCCGGGCCCGATGGCCCCGCGAACCTCAATGCGGCCGTCGAGGGCATGATCCGCCGCTGTCCCGAGCAGTACCTCTGGAGCTACAACCGCTACAAGGTGCCGGCCGGCGCACCGCCGCTCCCGGCCGACGAGGCCGCGCAATGAACAACATCCTCGTCCGCTTCGCGCTCGGCCTGTTCTGGCTGCTGCACTGGCTGCCGCTGTCCGTGCTTGCACCGCTCGGCCGGGGCTTCGGCCGGCTGCTCCATCTCGTCGGACGCGAGCGTCGCGAGGTGGCGCGAACGAACCTCGAACTGTGCTTCCCCGAATGGACCCCTGCGCAGCGCGAGGCCGTGGTGCGCCGTCATTTCGAGTGCTTCGGCCGCGCCCTACTCGAATCCTCGATCGCGTGGTTCGGCAGCGCCGAACGGCTGCGCGCGGTCGTGAAGCTCGAGGACTGGCACCACGTCCCCGCGGACGGCCGCTTCATCCTGCTCGTTCCGCACTTCTCGGCGCTCGACCTCGAGGGCATCCGGCTCACGCTCGAATATCGCGGCATTGCCGTCTACGCCCACCAGAAGAACCGCGTGTTCGACGAATTTCTGCTGCGCGTGCGGTCGCGCTTCAACGGCACCCGGATGATCGCCCGCAACGACGGCGTCAAGGCGATCCTGCGTGGCTATCGCGAGGGCTTCTCGCTCCAGCTCTCGCCCGACATGGATCTCGGTGCCCGCGACTCGATCTTCGTGCCGTTCTTCGGCGTGCCCGCCGCGACGGTCACCGCGCTGTCGCGCATGTCGCGTCTGACGGGCGCGCCGATCGTCCCGGCGGTCATCCGCCAGCTCGACGGTTCGGCGGGCTACGTGATCCGGGCGTGGCCGGCATGGGACAATTACCCCGGCGCTTCCGTCGAGGAAGACACGCTGCGCATGAATGCCTTCATCGAGGCCCGCGTGCGCGAGATGCCCGAGCAGTACCTGTGGCTGCACAAGCGCTTCAAGACCCGCCCCGAAGGCGCGCCGCCCGTCTATCCGTAGAGGACCCCGCATGACCGCTGACCTGCGCATCGCTCCGCTGCGCGTCGAGGATATCGACGCGCTGGTCGCGCTCACCCGCGACACGTGGCAGCGCCACTACACGACGATCATCTCGCAGGCCCAGATCGATTACATGCTCGCGCAGCGCTACGCCCCCGATTTCATCCGCGCCCAGCTCGCGCGCGACGATCTCTGGTGGGACACACTCCACGTCGACGGCGTGCTCACCGGCTTCGCGCAGTCCGAACGCGGCGAGCGCCCCGGCGACATGAAGATCGACAAGCTCTACATGCGCTACGACGCGCGCGGCCAGGGGCTCGGCGGCGCGCTCGTCCGGCACGTCGAGCAGCGCGCGCGCACGCTCGGCTGCGACCGGCTCTACCTGCAGGTGAACAAGAACAACACGTCCGCCATCGGCGCGTACCGCAAGCACGGCTTCGAGATCGTGGAATCCGCGACCTTCGACATCGGCAACGGCTTCGTGATGGACGACTACATCATGGCGCGCCCCGTCGCGCCCGCCGCGGAGGCGGCATCATGAAACTGCGCTTCACCAAGATGCACGGCGCGGGCAACGACTACGTCGTGTTCGATGCGACCCGGACACCGTTCGCGCTCACCCCCGCCCAGATGCGCTTCCTCGGCGATCGCCGCTTCGGCGTCGGCTGCGACCAGATCCTCGTCGTCGAATCCCCCCGGACGGCCGGCACCGACTTCGTCTACCGGATCTTCAATGCCGACGGCGGCGAGGTGCAGCAGTGCGGCAACGGCGCCCGCTGCTTCGCGCGCTTCGTCCACGATCACGGCCTGACCGATCGCACCGAGATCCGCGTCGAGACGGCGTCCGGCGTGATCGTGCCGCGCCTGGAACCCGACGGACGCGTCACCGTCGACATGGGGCCGCCCGTGTTCGACCCCGCGCGCATCCCGTTCGACGCGCCCGCCGCGGCCGTCACGCACTCGCTCGACATCGACGGACACATGCGCACGATCAGCGCCGTGTCGATGGGCAATCCGCACGCCGTGCAGGTCGTCGACGACGTCGACACCGCGCCCGTTGCGACCGAAGGGCCGCTCATCGAACACCATCCGCGTTTTCCGGAGCGCGTGAACGCGGGCTTCATGCAGGTGCTCGAACCCCACGCGCTCCGTCTGCGCGTCTTCGAGCGCGGCGCCGGCGAGACGCTCGCCTGCGGCACCGGCGCGTGCGCGGCCGTCGTGGCCGGCATCCGCCGCGGCATGCTCGAAAGCCCGGTCCGCGTCGAGACCCGCGGCGGCACGCTCACGATCCGCTGGGACGGCGAAGGTGCCGCCGTCTTCATGACCGGCCCCGCCGAGACCGTCTTCGAGGGCGAGATCGACCTGCCGCCCGACGCGACCTGAACCTCCACGAATCCCCCTCCAAGGACATCCCATGCGACCCACTCCGGACGATGTTGCGCAGTACCTCCGGGACCACCCGGAATTCTTCGACGAGTACGCCGAGGTCCTCGCGCAGATCTACGTCCCGCATCCGCACGGCGGACGCGCGATCCCGATCGCCGAGCGCCAGATCGTCACGCTGCGCGACAAGGCGCGCGCCCTCGAGACGAAGCTGCGCGTGCTCGTGCACTTCGGCCAGGACAACGACGCGATCATCGAGCGCCTCCATCGCATCACGCTCGCGCTGATGCTCGCGCGCGACCTCGACGGCCTGATCGCCTCGATCTACTACAACCTCCGCGAGGACTTCGGCGTGCCGCACATCGCGGTGCGTCTCTGGACCGGCGACGGCGGCGACCGCCCGGAGTTCGGCGAGATCAGCCCGGAGGTCCGCGTGTTCGCCGAGAGCCTCACGCAGCCCTACATCAGCGCGAATCCGATGTTCGAGACGGCGCAGTGGTTCGGCGAGGGCGCCACCGGCCTCACGTCGTTCTGCTACGTCGCGCTGCGCACCGAGCAGGCGTTCGGCCTGCTCGCGATGGCGTCGGACGACCCCGCGCGCTTCAGCCCCGACATGGGCACGGTCTACGTGAAGCGGCTCGGCGAGCTGATGAGCGTTGCGGCGGCGCGTTTCCTGAAGCCCGCGTGACGACAGCGGCCGCAGGTCCGGACGACCGCTTCGACGGTTATCTGGCCCACCTCGCGCAGGAGCGCCGCCTCGCCGCGCTCACCGTGGAGAACTACGCCCGCGACGTCCGCGATCTCCTCGAACTCGCCGCCGGCCAGCCGCTGGAGGGCCTGACGATCCACGACATGCGGCGCTTCCTCGGTCGCCTGCACGCCGGCGGTCTCGGCGGGCGCAGCCTCGCGCGGAAGCTGTCCGCGTGGCGCTCGTTCTTCGATTACCTCGTGCGCGATCACGGTTTCACGGCGAACCCCGGCCGCGGCCTGCGCGCCCCGAAATCGCCGAAGCGCCTGCCGACGACGCTCACGCCCGAGCAGACGGCGCGGCTTCTCGACGGCGCCGAGACCGACGATCTCGCCCGGCGCGACGTCGCGCTCTTCGAACTGATCTACTCGTCGGGCCTTCGCATCGGCGAGACGCTCACGCTCGCGCTGCCCGACCTCGATCTCGACGAGCGCACCGTCCGCGTGACCGGCAAGGGATCCCGCACGCGCGTCGTCCCCGTCGGGACCCAGGCGGCCGAAGCCGTCGCGCGCTGGCTCGAGGTCCGCAGCAAGTGGGCGAAGCCGGACGAGCTCGCCGTGTTCGTCTCGCGCGCCGGCGGCCCGATGAGCGCATCGACGGTCCAGCGCCACCTGAAGCTGCGGGCGCAGGCGCGCGGCATCGAGGGGCGCGTCTATCCGCACGCCCTGCGGCACTCGTTCGCGTCGCACGTGCTGCAGTCGAGCGGCGACCTGCGGGCCGTCCAGGAACTGCTCGGCCACGCCTCGATCTCCACGACCCAGATCTACACCCATCTCGACTGGCAGCATCTCGCCAGCGTCTACGACGCGGCCCATCCGAGGGCCCGCAGGAAATAGCGGCGCCGGCGTCCGCGCCGGCCCGATCGCGACGGCGCCTTTCGCCGGCGCGCGAGAATCAGTGCGGCCAGTGCCGCGAAGGAGTTTCACCCATGAAGAACAAGCCCCCGAAGTCCCCCGGCGCAGGCGCGCGATCGAAGACGCCCGGCGCGGGCGCCCGCTCGAAGCCCGCCACCGGCGCGGCGCGGCCGAAGTCCCCGGGCGCAGCGTTCCGCGGCAAGCCCGCCAGCGCGCCGCCCCGGCCGAAGTCGCCGAACGCGGCCGCGCGCGCCGCCGCCGAATCGTCGGGTCCGCGCTTCCCGGGCGGCTCCACCCGGGCCAAGCCCGCCAAGACGCCCGTCGTCGCGAAGGCGCCGGCCCCCGCGCGGCCGAAGCCTGTCGCGCCGCCGACCGCCTGGGCGCCGATGCCGTCCGCCCGTCCGAAGACGCCGGTCGTCCCGATGGACGATGACGTCGTCGGCCTGCCGGACGCGCCGATCGCGGCAGTTGCCCCCGCCGCGCCGCCCGTGCCCCGCAGCAAGGACACGCCCGGCCGCATCACGCTGCTCACCGGCCGCGAACGTTCCGCCGGCCGCGGCCATCCGTGGGTCTTCAGCGGCGCCGTCGGACGCGTCGACGGCGATCCGGGCCCCGGTGACACCGTCGAGATGCGGTCGGCCCAGGGTGGTTTCCTCGGCTGGGCCGCATACAGCCCCGAATCGCAGATCCGGGCGCGCGTCTGGGACTTCCACGAATCCGCGCGCATCGACGCCGCATTCTTCGCCGAGCGCGTGCGCTGGGCCGTCAAGCAGCGCGAGGACATCGTCGAACCCGGCGAACGCCAGGCCGCGCGCCTGATCCACGGCGAGGCCGACGGCCTGCCGGGCGTCGTCGCCGACCGCTTCGCCGACCACCTCGTCGTGCAGTTCTCCAGTGCCGGCGCGTGGCGCTGGCGCGACGAGATCGTCGACGCCCTCGTCGAGACGACGGGCATCGCGCAGGTCTTCGAACGCTCCGACGCCGAGGTGCTGGCGCTCGAAGGGCTCGAATCCCGCGTCGGTCCGGTCCGCGGCGAAGAACCCGCCGGACCCATCACGATCGAGGAATCCGGCCTGCTGTTCGAGGTCGACGTGCGCCACGGCCACAAGACGGGCTTCTACCTCGACCAGCGCGACAACCGCGCGATGCTCCGCGACCTCGTCGAGGGCCGCGAAGTGCTCGACTGCTTCTGCTACACCGGCGGCTTCACGGTGAACGCCCTCGCGGGCGGTGCCGCATCGGTCGTCGCGGTCGACAGCTCCGGCGAGGCGCTCGCCGCCGCACGCCGCCACGTCGCGCTCAACAACCTGCCGGAAGACAACGTCGAGTTCGTCGAGGCCGACGTGTTCGCGCTGCTGCGCAAGCTCCGCGACCAGGGTCGCAGCTTCGACGCGATCGTGCTCGATCCGCCGAAGTTCGCCCCGACGGCCGCGATGGCCGAGCGCGCCGCCCGCGGCTACAAGGACATCAACCTCTGGGCGCTCAAGCTGCTGCGTCCGGGCGGCCTGCTGTTCACGTACTCGTGCTCCGGCGGCATCACGCGCGAGTTCTTCCAGAAGGTCGTGGCCGGTGCCGCGGCCGATGCCGGCGCGAGCGTGCGGCTGCTGCATCACATGGGCGCCGCCGCCGACCATCCGGTGAGCCTCGCCTTCCCCGAGGGCGAGTACCTCAAGGGCCTGCTGTGCCAGGTGGTGTGAACATGGAAACGAATCTAATCGTCGTCCGTCACGGCGAGACCGAGTGGAACGCTGCGGGCCGCATCCAGGGCCAGTTGAACAGCCGGCTGAACGAGGCGGGCCGCGCCCAGGCCGATGCCCTCGCCGAACGCCTCGCGCTCGAACCGCTCGTCGCGATCTACTCCAGCGATCTCGGCCGCACGCTCGAGACCGCCGCACCGACCGCGGACATCCAGGTGCTCGACATCGTCACCGACGCGCGGCTGCGTGAACGTCACCTCGGTTCGTTCCAGGGCATGACCTTCAAGGAAGCCGCCGTCGCACATCCGGAGTTGTACGCGGCCTACAAGGCGCGCGATCCGGACGCCGACTGCGACGGCGGCGAGAGCCTTCTCGACGTCCGGGCGCGCGTCGAGGCGGTGCTGCTGGAGATCGCGGCGCGCCACGTCGGCGACACCGTGCTCGTCGTCACGCACGGCGGCGTGCTCGACCAGATCTACCGCCTCGCGACGGGCATGCCGCTCGAGGCGCCGCGCGACTTCGACATCGACAACGCCAGCCTCAACCGTCTCGTCTGGGACGGCGAGCGGCTGCGCCTCACGCACTGGAGCGACGAACTCCATCACCCGGTGGGGCCGGCGGAGTTCTGACCGGCGGGCGGCGCCGGCGACGGCGTGCGTCCGCACCTTCCTTCACTTCTCGCACGCCCGCTCCCGATCGCGCCGCGGCCGGGAGCGTCCCCGTCCGGGGTCGTCGCCGATCGAGCGCACGTCGACGCGAGCCCGCTTCCTCCCGCACCTCCGATCTTTCCCGCATCCCCGGCGGGGCCCGCGCGCGCCCGTTCTTCCGGACGCCGCCGCCGTACCCCGACGACACGTCCGGCGCGTCCGGATGCCTGGCTTATGATCGCCTTGCTTACCATAAGTTAGACAACTAATATCGCCGCATGATCCGCGAAGACCTCTCGCGCAATTTCGGTTTCATCCTGCACGATGTCGCCCGGCTGTTGCGCACCACGTTCGACCGGCGCGTGCGCGCGCTCGGGTTCACGCGCTCCCAGTGGTGGGTGCTCAACCACCTCTTCCGGAAGGACGGCCTGACGCAGTCCGAACTGGCCGACCTGCTCGAAGTCGAGAAGGCCACGCTCGGCCGGCTGCTCGACCGCATGGAGCAGAAGGGCTGGATCCGCCGCGAGGACGACGCCGCCGACCGCCGCGTGCGCCGCGTCCATCTCACCGTCGAGGTCGAGCCCGCGATCAAGGCGATGCGCGCCGCCGCCGCCGACATGCGTCGCGAAGCGCTCGCCGGCCTCGACCCGGCCCAGCAGGAACTCTTCGTCGACACGCTGCTCGCCGTGAAGTCCAACCTGTCGCACAACGACAACGGCGCCGCCGCGAAAGCCGCACGGCGCCGCGCACGATGACCACGCGCCGCTGGCACCACCGCTTCACGGGCCGCAACGCCGTGCGATGGATCCTGCTCGTCGTCGTCCCGCTCGTCGCCGTCGTGTTCGGGGCGCGCATGTACGCGGCGTCGGGCCGGTTCGCCGAGACCGAGAACGCCTACGTGAAGGCCGAGATCATCGCCGTGAGCGCCGAGGTCGGCGGGCGCATCGTCGAGGTCGGCGTGCAGGACAACCAGTCGGTCACGGCCGGCACGCTGCTGTTCCGCATCGACCCCGCGCCGTTCGAGATCGCGGTGGCCCGCGCCCGCGCGCAGATGGATGTCATCCGCACCGACGTGCAGTCGCTCAAGGCCGAACTCCGCGCCGCGCAGCGCGAAGCCGAGGAGGCCCAGGAGCAGATCGCCTTCCTCACGCGCCAGTTCGAGCGCCAGGAACGACTCCGCGAGACCGGCATGACCCGCGCCGATGCGCACGACGAGGCGCGCCACAACCTCGAGCTCGCGCGGCGTCGCCTCGTGAGCATCCGCGAGCGCGCGACCCGCGTCGTCGCGAATCTCGCCGGCGACCCGAACCTCCCCGTCGAGCGCTTCCCGCGCTATGCCGAGGCGAAGTCCGCGCTCGATGCGGCGCAGACCGATCTCGATCGGACGACCGTCCGCGCGCCGTCGCCCGGCGTCGTGAGCAACATGCGGCTCCAGGTCGGCGAGCATCTCGAGAAGGGCACGCCGACGTTCAGCCTCATCAGCGGCAAGCCCGTCTGGATCGAGGCGAACTACAAGGAAACCCAGCTCACGCACATGCGCGTCGGCCAGCGCGCGACGGTCGCGGTCGATGCCTACCCCGACGTCGAATGGCCGGCCGTCGTCGCGTCGATCGCCCCGACGACCGGTGCGGAGTTCGCGGTGCTGCCGCCGCAGAACGCCAGCGGCAACTGGGTGAAGGTCGTGCAGCGCGTGCCCGTCCGCATCGCGGTCGAGCAACCTGAAGGTCAGCCGAAGCTCCGCGCCGGCATGACCGTGACCGTCGCGGTCGACACCGAGCGCAGCAACGGCCTGCCGCGCGTCGTGCGCCGCCTGATCGAACGCGGCTGGCTGCCGGGTTTCCTGCAGCCGAAGACGACGGCGCTCGCCGAGTCGTCGTGACGCCTTCCGGCCGCGCGGTCTTCCCGGCGGCGCTCGTGCGATGACCGGCGTCCACGCCCTCCCGAAGCACCCGCTGCTCGTCACCTTCTCGGTGATGCTCGCGTCGCTGCTCTACTCCATCGACTGGACCATCGCGGCCGTCGCGCTGCCGCACATGCAGGGCGCGTTCTCGGCCACCCAGGACCAGATCGGCTGGGTCATCACGTCGTACATCGTGTCGTCGGCCATCGCGATCTCCGCCGCGGGCTGGCTGTCGGCGCGTTTCGGCCGCAAGCGCGTGTTCGTCTGGGCCATGGCCGGATTCACGGTCGCGTCGGTGTTCTGCGGCGCAGCCGAGACGCTCGAGTTCGAGGTCGCCGCGCGCGTCGTGCAGGGCATGTGCGGCGCGTTCCTGATCCCGCTGTCGCACGCCGTGATCCTCGATTCGTATCCGCCGTCGGAACACGGCAAGGCGATGGCGCTGTGGGGCGCCGGCTCGGTGTTCGGGTCCTTCCTCGGCCCGACACTCGGCGGCTACCTGACCGAGTACCTGAGCTGGCACTGGATCTTCTACATCAACATCCCGTTCGGCATTGCCGCCACGCTCGGCATCGCGCTGTTCGTGCCGGAGATCGAGCGCGACACCACCCGCCGTCTCGACGTGTTCGGCTTCCTCACGCTCGCCGTGGCGATCGGATCCTTCCAGCTCATGCTGGATCGCGGCGGCAGCCTCGACTGGTTCCAGTCGAGCGAGATCGTGACCGAGGCCATCCTGTGCGTCGCCGGCCTGTACCTTTTCGTGAGCCACAGCCTCACGACCGATCGATCCTTCCTGAACCTCAGCCTGTTCACGCAGCGCAACTTCGTCCTCGGCTGCAGCTTCGCGTTCATGTACGGCCTGCTGACGGTGCCGCCGATCGTGCTGATGCCGTCGTTCCTGCAGGACATCCGCGGCTACGACATCGAGGACATCGGGCTGCTCCAGGCGCCGCGCGGCATCGGGATGCTGATCGCGATGATCGTCGGCGGCCGCATCACCGGAAAGATCGATCCGCGCCCGCTCATCGCCATCGGGCTGCTGTGCATCGCGGCGTCCGCGCTGGAGATGTCGACCTGGACCGGCGAGGTGGGCGCGTGGCCGCTCGTCTGGACCAACTTCCTGCAGGGCATCGGCGGCGGGATCATCCTCGTGCCGATCCAGGTGATCGCCTTCCCGAGCATCGCACCGGTCCTGCGGACGGAAGCCGCGGCCGTCTACAACCTGATCCGCAGCATCGGCGCGAGCATCGGCGTCTCGGCGACGCTGACGCTGTTCGTGCG
>CAUJJX010000370.1 GCA_963205165.1 Pseudomonadota bacterium
GCGCGGCCGCCGAGTACTTCGCATCCCTCACGCCTCGGCCGTGGATCCGGGTCGTCGAGACCGACACGGTGCCGAAGACACACGTGTCCGGCTGGATGCTCGTCGAGGACGTGCCCGCCGCGACCGAGTCCATCGGCCGGCGCATCGTCGAGGTCCCCGAAGACCTCGAACGCACGGAACGCCGCGATTCGAGATCCGGATTCGTCGCGTACGTCCCTGCCGGCAGCATCGCCCGCGGAGAGACCCTCGTGAAGGATGGCGGTCCGGCCCGGACGCATCCGTGCGGCGTCTGCCACGGCGCGGACCTCCGCGGCCTCGGTCCCATCCCGGCCCTCGCCGGGCGTTCACCGAGCTATCTCGTGCGGCAGCTTCACGACATGCGACGCGGTCTCCGGCAGGGATCCTGGGCCCAGCTCATGAAGCCCGTGGTCGCGCCGCTGACCGACGACGACATCATCGCGATCGCGGCGTACGCGGCGTCGCTGGCGCCGTGATCGACTTGCGATCCACCGCGCGCCGCACTCGCCTGGTCACATCAGCCAGTCGGGCCGGAAGATCATCGTCACGGCCAGGGCCAGCATCACCAGGCCGCTCACGAGCTTCAGCCAGCGCCCTGCGCGTTCGCTCAACCGGTTGCTGCCCAGCGCGATGACGGCCGCACCGACCATCAAGGTGTCGTCGGCCAGATAGCCCACGATGTACAGGCCGAGATACGCATAGTGGGCAGACGCGTCGAGGTGCTGTGCCGTCAGGACCGCCGTGTAGATCGCGGGCAATCCGGCCGTGCAGAGCAGTTCGATGAAGTTCACCACGACCGCGAGCACCGCCACGCCCGCGAGTGACGCGGGAAGCGATTCCGCCGCCAGCACGGCGCGCATCCGCGTGTAGAGGCCGGGGCGGGCCGACGCCGGGATCGCCAGCGACGGCCCCTGCCCCCACGCCACGAAATCCTTCACGTTCACGGCGCCGATGGCGAATGCGATCGCGGCGAGCGTCCAGCGCAGCGCATCGGACATGCCGACCGCGAGGAACACGTTGAGCCACGCCGCCATGAACGCGTAGTAGACGGCGCCGCTCGCGACGACGAAGGTCCCGGCGACGAGCGCGATGCGACGGCGGTCGCGCAGCCGCACGAGCAGCGACAGCAGGAAGAGCAGGACCCACGTGGCGCACGGATTGAATCCATCGAGCAGTCCGAGCGCGAGCGTGAAGAGCGGCAGTCCGAGCCGCGTCGCGCTGAGCGTGCCGAACCATGCCGTCTCGACCGCATCGGCAGGCGGCGCGCCCCCTGCTGGCTCGAGCAATGCCCGCACGTCCGGACCGCTGTGCTCGGCGTCGTCGAATCCGACCATGAGTCGGTCGCCCACCCGGAAGGTCGGCACGCCGGGCGTCGCGATGCCGGCCTCCCGAGAGAGCCGGAACAGTGCCTCGCGCGCTGCGGGGTCGGCGTCGACCCGGTGATAGACGATGCGCAGCGCGGGCCGCTCGTCCGCGAGTGCGGCGAGAAAGTGCTTCGCTTCCGCGCAGTGCGGGCAGCCCTCCCGGACGAAGACCTCCAGCACCGGCCCCGCCGATGCGGCCTCGGTGTCGTCCGCCCCGGACCACGCAGGCGGGGCAAGGAGGAACAGCAGCGCCAGCAGCAGCCGCAGCCGGCCGGACACTGCCGTCATCGTCACGCTGCTACGAACGTGCGCGTCGACGGCGCGATGCAAGCGCGACCGCGACGCCGCCACCGAGCAGCATCGCCCACGCGGACGGTTCGGGCACCGGCGCCGCCGGACGCATCAGGAAGTACGCGCGCTCGACGATCGGTTCGGACGAGATCAGCCAGCCGTTGGTGCTCCCCGGGCCGGACACCGTGTCGTTGCGCGTGATCGATTCGCCGGCGTCCGTGTAGTACGCCGCCAGCGTCACGCCTGCCCGCTTGTCGTCCGGCAGCAGATCGGCCGTGCCGAGCGTGAGCAGGTAGGCCGGGTTCGCGTCGATCCCGCCGAACTTCAGGACGATGTCGCTGAACGCTGCGCCCAGCAGCGGGTCGCCGGAGCGGGCGACGCTCACGCTGTCGCGCGCCGATGCGAGGATGCCGAGGACCTCGGCCGTACCGAAGGCGACCGTGCCATTCCCGAGGATCACGTCGTTCCACGTGGCCGTGAAGGTCGGCGAATTGCGCAGGACCATGTCGAGGAAGTCGCGACGCGAACCGAGTTCCCAGCCCTCGCCCAGCCGCTGCGTCAGCGCCGCGGTGCCGGTGGCGCCGCCGACCGAGAGGTACTCGAAACTGCCGTCGCCGAGCACGCAGGCGGTGGAGGTCGGGTCGGTGCAGCTGCCGATGTGCTCGAGCGCAGCACGGGCCGGCGCGGCGCAGAGCGCGAGGACAACGAACAACGCGGACAAGGCGGTTTTCATGGCATGACCTCCATCGCGGCGGAAGCGGGGCGTGCGCGCAAGGCACGCACCACGGAAGCATAAGCGCCTGATCGCGCGGGGACGAGCGTTCGACGGTGCCCGCCCCGGGTCTCCGGGATGACAACGAATCCGACACCTCGGTGCGCCGTCGATGGCTGACCGACAACGCGCAGCGCGGGGGTGCCGGACGTCGAGCCGGATCGGATGGTCACCGATCGCGCCATCGCAACGCGCGGCCGCGTGGGCGGCAGCGACGCCAGGCAGGCCACGACGAGCGACACGCCGGTCGCTGCGACCTTCCGGCGGACCGTGCGCGGTGCGTGGCGAATGCACTGCATTGCCCTCTATGATCCGGCCTCCCCTTCGACATCCCGGATCGCACGACGATGGACGACTACCAGCGCGGCCTCGCGCAATTCCGTTCGATGGTCGGCGACGACCGGATCGACGCCCTCATCGCGCGCTTCGGCGCCGTGTGCCCCGATTTCCGCGAGGAGGTCGTCTCGGTCGTCGGCGGACGCATCTGGACCCGCGGCGGCATCGACCTCAAGACGCGCTCGCTCTGCAGCCTCTGCGTGCTTGCCGCGCTCGGCCGCGTCAACGCGCTGAAGCTCAACTTCGAGATGGCGCTCAACAACGGCGCGACGATCGAGGAGATCTTCGAGGCGCTCTTCCAGGTCGCGGCGTACGCAGGCTTCCCGGCGATGTGGGACGCCCTCGTCTCGCTCGAGCAGGTCATCGCCGAACGCGAACGCGCGCCGGCTGCATGACATGGCCACGATCGGCCCGCTGCTGGCGACGGCGCGTCTGCCCTTCCTGGCGCTGACGCCCGCGTCCATGGTGCTCGGCCTCGCGACCGCGATCGCGTCGGGCCACGACGTCCCGATCGCGGACGTTGTCATCGCCCTGCTCGGCGGATTCGCGGCGCACGCCGCCGTCAACGCGTTCAACGAGTACTTCGATTTCCGCAGCGGCCTCGACCTGCGCACCGAACGCACACCGTTCAGTGGCGGGAGCGGCGCGCTGCCCGCGAACCCGGCGCTCGCCCAGGCCACGCTCGCATTCGCGTCGCTGTGCCTCGTGTTCGCGTGCGGCGTCGGGCTGCATTTCCTGCGACTGCGCGGCCTCGCGCTGCTGCCCATCGGCCTCGCCGGCGTCGCGGTCGTGCTCGCCTACACGCCGTGGGTCACGAGGCAACCGGCCGCGAGTCTCGTCGCACCGGGGCTGGGCGTCGGCCCGCTGATGGTCGTCGGGACGCACGTCGCGCTCACGGGTTCGCATGCCCCCGCGGCGTGGGCCGCCTCGCTCGTGCCGTTCTTCCTCGCGAACGGACTCCTGCTGCTGAACCAGTTTCCGGATGTCGAGGCCGATCGCAGCGTCGGTCGTCGCCATCTGCCCATGCTGCTGGGCCGTCCGCGCGCCGCGCGGCTGCACGCCGCCCTCCTTGCACTCGCGTATCTGTCGCTGCTCGGCGGCATCGCGACCGGCACGCTGCCCGCGTGGAGTGCGCTCGGCCTGCTGACGGCACCGCTGGCCGTCGCGGTGGCGATCGGCGCACGCCGCCACGCCGACGACATCCCGGGACTCCGGCCGACGATGGGCCTCAATGTCGTGGTGGTGCTGCTCACGCCGGTGCTGACGGCCGCGGGGATCCTGCTGGCCTGAGTCGCCGCGATGCACGTGCCGCGATGGTCCTCGCGGCGGCAACCCGCATCGCGCAGCTACCGCTCCCGCCCGGCCTCCATCACGGTCTTCGCGACGGGCGACAGCACGTAATCGAGCACGCTGCGCGTACCGAGCTGCACTTCGGCCGCGACCAGCATCCCGGCGACGAGCGGCAGTCGCCGGCCTTCGTGATCGAGCGCCTCGCGGTCGAGCGCGATGAACGCCCGGTATCCACCGGCTGACGTGCCGTCGTCACCACGTGCACCCGCCACCTGCGGCTCGACGGCATCCGGACCGACGTGACGCACCGTGCCGCCGACCATGCCGTAGCGCTGGAAGGCGAACGCCCCGATCTTCACGCGCACGGACTGCCCCTCCCGGACGAACCCGGCATCGTTGTCGGTGACATGCACCTCGGCTTCGAGCGGGGCGTCGGTCGGCACGAGCGACAGCAGCACTGTCGCCGGCTGCACGACGGCGCCGATCGAATGGGTCGCGATGTCCTTCACGACCCCGGCACGCGGCGCGTGGAGCACGAGCAGTTCGCGCCGGACATCCTGCTTGCGCAGCTCCGCCGCGAGGCGGTCGAGATCGGACTGCGCCTCGGCCCGCAACGTCAGGAGCTGCTGGCGATGCTCGGACTCGCGCTGCGCGAGCCGCTGCCGCGCCTGCACTGCCGCCGCAGCCGCAGCGTCGGCGCTGGCCGTCGCGGCTTCGAGTTCGCGCGCGCCTTCGAGATGCAGACGGATGCGTTCCTGCGCCTGGAGCCGGCCGGCGAAGCCTTCGGCGACGAGCTGCGACCACGCGTCGGCCTGTTCCGCGAGCAGCGGCACCGTGTCGCGGAGTCGGGCGCGCTGCGCATCTGCGGCGAGGCGGTCGCTGTCACTGCGCGCAGCGGCCGAGCGCTCGGCCTGCATCGCATCGGCGTGCGCTTGTCGACGCGCGTCGAAGTGTGCCCGCGCTCGCGCGAACAGCGCCGGGTCGTCGCCGGCGTGCGGCGCAAACGCGCCCCCGGCAAGTTCGGCATCGAGGCCGCGCAGTTCGAGCCGACGCTCGTCGTGCCGCACGCGCAGCGCCTCGAACTCGGCGTCGGAGCCCCGGCGTTCCATCCGGACGAGCGGCTGCCCGGCCTGCACGCGTTCGCCCTCGCGCACGAGGACTTCGCGAACGACGCCGCCCTCGGCCGGCTGGACGGTCTGCACGAACGCGGACGGAATGATTCGGCCGGTCGCGACGGCCACGACGTCGAGCCGCGCGAGCACTGCCCACGCGAGGACGGCCACCAGAAAGACACATGCGATCCGGATCACGGCACGCGGCAGCGGCGATGGTGCCGACGCCTGGAGACGCAGCAGCGACGGCACGAACTGCAGGACGTCCGGCCGCGGATCGGTGACGGGACGGAGGATCACGGCGTGCCTCGCCGGCGACATCCCGATGCCGTGGACCCGGCGCCCGTGGCCGTCGACGGATGGTTGGAAAGAACGGACCACGCCGTGCGACTCAGCCACTGCTTGCCGCCCGAACTCGACGTCGCGATCGCCCGGATCGCGGCACCCGGCCACGCCGCGCAGTCAACGCGGCCGCCACCGGGCCGGCGTACCGCGAGCATGGCGAGGCGCACGGAGGGTCTCACGTCAGGATCGCCACGCCGGACATCGCGGACGTCGTCGGCTGCACCGGTCGCTGGGCGGCGAACACCTGCGCCTCGAGGAACGCGCGGGCCTGCCCGACGGACAGACCGCCCTCGGGTGCGCCGCGCGCGAACCACCACGCGAGATCGCCGCCAAACATGCGGTCGTCGCTGCCGCCCTGGTGGAAGGCCGCGGCCGCGTCGGCGATGGCCCATCGCGACAGGCCGGGCGATTTCGCAGCCGCGGCGTCGTATGCCGAGACGATCCCGGTGAGCGAGAACCACTCGGCCCGCTGGTCAGCGATGGCACTCGATGCGACGCCGCTGCCGACGGGTTCGGTGGACGGCACGGCCACGACCTGCAGGCGGGTCAGCGGACGGACCGGTGTCGCGGCGTACCAGCCCTCGAACGTGAGGCTGTCGGCGTCGCCGGCGTGCAGCACGAGATCGGCACCGGTGCGCGTCAGTGAGAGATCGGCGAGTCCGAGCCCGCCACCGAGCGACAGCGTGCCGAAACCGGCGCGCGGCGCGACGAAGCGATCGGCGCCATCGCCGCGGTTGAAGGCCACGAGATCGCCACTGTCGAGGCCGGTCAGGACATCGGCACCGGCACCACCTGCAAGCATGTCCATGCCGGTGCCGCCGCTCAATTGGTCATCGCCGGAGCCCCCCATCAGGAAGTCAGCGCCGCCGCCACCGTCGATCACGTCGTTGCCGGCGCGGCCCGAGAGGACGTCGTCCGAGGCTTCGCCGAACAGGCGATCGGCGCCGGCACCACCCTGGAGGTAGTCCTCGCCGCCACCGCCCCGGGCCGTGAGTCCGACCGCCGCGGCCATGACCACGTCGTGTCCGCTGCCACCCGACACCGATGTCGTGGCCGCGCCGGCGACGATGGTCTCGTCGTCACGGTTGCCGACGTAGCTCGCCGCGGCCGGAGAGAGTGCGATCGACCGCTCGCGCACGACGAGCGATGCGAGCGAGATCGGATCGGACGTGCCGAACTGCGCGAGTTCCACGGGGAGAAACAACGTCGACGGATCGATGGACGACGCCGTCGAGGTGCCGATGGGCAAGGGCATGTCGATGCCCTGCGTCATCTCGGCACCGAACGCATCGAGCAACCGCAGTCGCGCCACGGGTGCCGTGCCCGACATCCCGATGCGGACGACCACGCTGTCCGGCGTGAGCGATGACGCGAACAGGATGCGATCGTTGCCCGCCGAGTCGACGATGAGGTCCGCGCCGTCGCTGCTGCCGAAGCGGTACGTGTCGTCGCCCGCGAACCCGGTCAGGCGGTCGAAGCCCATGCCGCCCACGATGAGGTCGTCGCCGGCCGTGCCGGAAAGCGTGTCGGACGACGCTGTCCCGAGGAGGGATGCGCCGGCTGTCACGGTGAAGTCCGCGACGGTGTCCGCGCCTGCACCATCGATGGCGCGCAGTCGCAACGTGTACACGCCGGCATCGACCGCGGTCGGCGCGAGACCGATGCGGCCCGTCGCGAGATCGGGCTGCATCCAGGCGGGCAGCGACGATCCGTCGTGCATCGCGAGTTCGAAACGCAGCGCGTCGTCCGGATCGACGTCGACGAACGCCGCGAGGTCGAGCGCGCGGCTCGACGCACGCGCCGGCCCGGCCGTGAGGTTCGCGAGCGGCCTGACAAGCACGGGTGCGGTGTTCGGCGCGAGGACTTCGACGTCGATCGCGATGGTCGCGGCGAGTCCGCCCAGATCGATCGCGGTGAGCACGAAACCGTGCCTGCCGACCGACGTCGCATCGGGCACGAGCGTGAACGCCTGGCTCGTGACGCGCTCGGGGTCGCCCCAGATCGGGACGACGCTTGCCCAGCCCGGCAGCGCGCCGCCGTCCGCGCTGTCGATCGACAGCGCGATCGCGTCGCCGAAGTCGTCGTCACGGAAGGCCACGGCGGGTAGCGTCCAGCGCAGCGTCTCGCCGGCGCGCACACGCAGCGCCTGCGTCGCGATCTGCGCGACCGGCGCATGGTTCGCGACATCCGGGTGGTAAGGCGCATCGATCCGGGCGAGCAGCTGGGCCTGGTTCCACATGGTCCCGTCGTCGAAGACGACGCGTTGCAGTTGCACGACCGGCGTCGCGAACCAGTTCGCGAAGCGGACCTCGGTGAACGGCCCCGCGTAGTGCACGACGAGATCGAAATACTCGTGCGTCGCGACGATGTGTTCCGGGCGGATGCCGGCCCCGAAGCGGAGTGCGTCGGCGGCATTCACGAGCTGCGCCCGGTGGTCGACGACACGCGCGTACGGATCGAAGTCGGCCGGCCACGGCACATCGGGAAGACCGTCGGCTGCGAAGTCGCGCGTCGTGTAGGCGTCGGTGTACGGCGTGACGTGGAGCGCATCGCGGATCGTGTCGCGACCGTCACCGCGATCGAACTCGAAGATGTCGGAGCCACCGCCCGGGACGATGAGGTCATCGCCGGCGCCACCGCGGAACACGTTGCCGCCATCCCAGAGACTGCCGGTCCAGTCGGCGCTGTCACCGAAAGGCACGTAGATCAGTTCGCCGCCGACCAGCCAGTCGTCGCCGGCGCCGCCGGTGATGACATCACGCCCGTTGCCGCCGACGAGGAGGTCCGCGGCAGCACCGCCCGTCAGCGTGTCGTCGCCGTCCTCACCGGACAGCTGGCTGCCGGACAACGGGCTGCCGGAGGTCGCGGCGACCAGGGTCTCGTCGGGGAGCGACGGATCGAGTGCGTGCAGCGGTGCCCGCGCGAGGATGTCCGCGAACACGAGTTCGGTGCCGTCGGCGAACCGGAACAGGTCGATGCCCGTCCCGGCACCGACGACGCGATGAGGCATCACGATGTCGACACCGTCGCCGGTGCCCCACGACACGCCGAGCACGGCATGCGTCGAGTACACGGGAATCTGCATCGAGAGATCGCGCCACGGCACGTGCAGCGCGTCGTGCCACGCGAACCGGAGATCGCCGGTGCGGACGCCATCGGGCAGCACGACGACATCCTCGTCGACACGACCCGCGACCACTTCGCCGCCGTCGTAGATCGTGTCGCGCCCGCCGCCGGCCTCGAGCACGTAGCGATCGTCGCCTGCACCGCCCAGGAGGACATCGTTGCCGCGCCCGCCGACGAGAACATCGTCGCTGCTGCCGCCGCGCAGGTTGTCGTCGCCGTCGTTGCCGTTCAGGAAGAGGCCCGGCACATGGACCGGTGCCGCGCTGCTGCCGGCGTCCGGCTGTCGGTGGGGCAGATCCGGGTAGCCCGTCTGCGAACCGGGTTGCAGGCCGAGTCGATCGGCCCCGGCCCCGCCGTCGGCCGCGGCGAAGAACCAGACGCCGGAATCCGGTGCGTCGCCGTTCGTCCAGAGGCCCGCCGGCGCGAGATCGTCGGCAGCACCGCCGCGAAGATCGTGGAGCCGGACGATCTGATCGTGCGTGAACTCGACGTACCGGTCGGTGACGGTGTACGTCGTCGGACCGCCGCCCGACGAGCCGCCATCGCCGGTCAGTCCACCGCTGTTCGTGATGCGCGTCGTGCGCGGGAAGTAGTACGTCGTGCCGTCGACCGGGCTCGTGTAGAGATACGGATTGCTTCCGCCCACGCCGCCGTCGATGCGCGCGCTCCGGCCGCTCGAATCGACGTACGGAAAATTGTTCGTCGACGGCAGCGCGTACGGCGTCGAACCGAGATCACCGCCATTGCCGAGCCGGAGATCGACGGACCCGCCGCCGGGCCGCGTGACGGTTCGCGAAGCCGTCCGGGTGACGCGCTGCGATTCCGTGACGTTCATCGGCTGGCCGGCACCCGCGGCGACAGGATCGACGACGACGTCGTCGAGTCGCAGCGTCGCGACGTGCGTCTCGAACGTCCGGCCGGATTCCTCGCTGCCGACGGTGCGTTCGTACGTCAGGCGATAACCGCCATCGGCCTGCGGCACGTAGCCCCATGCGCGCCATTGCCGGTCCAGAAACTGGCGCAGGTCGGCGCGGTAGCGGGCTTCGAGTGCAGCCGGATCGGTGTCGCGCGGCGCCGGCGCGAGCGACGGCAGCACCATCGCGAGATCCTGGTCGACATCGCCCTCGAGGACGCGCCAGCCCGTCTGGCGGACGGCGCCCGCGAGGTCGAAGTAGTCCGCGATGGTGACGCCCTCGGACACGCCGCGGAGCCGGACGACGAGGTCGGTGCCGCGCCGCCACGCCTCGGTATCGGCGAGCAAGAAATCGGTGCCGAACTCGAGCACGCTCACGTCGTCAGGACGTTCGACGATGCGGTCGAGGCCCATCGCGAGCGTGAGGCGATACGTGTCGCGGCCGGCGCCGCCATCGAGAACGTCGTCGCCACCACCGCCGACGAGCAGGTCGTCACCGTCGCCCCCCAGCAGGACATCGTTGCCACCGGCGCCGCCGAGTTCGTCGTTGCCGCCCATGCCGCGCAACGTGTCGGACTGCGGACCGCCCCAGAGCCTGTCGGCGTACGGACCGCCGATGTCGTCGAGCGCCCCGCCGTCGAGACTCACGATGTGGCTCGCGCGCGCCATCGAGGCGGCGAAGACGTCGAGGGCTTCGGCTTGCGTGCCGTCCGCGAACGCGAACGTGAACGCCGCGAGCGCGCCCGGCGCTGCATCGAGGCGGAACAGGATCTCGTCACCGTCGCCGTCGCTGCCGATGGTGAAGCTCGCGTAGGTCCCGCCGCCCTGCCCGGCCAGGCGCGTCGCGGCGAGATCCTGCGACGTGATGCCCGCGGCGAACCGGATGCGGTTGCGCCCCTGCGTATCGAGGATCGTGTCGGCACCGTCGCCCGGTGCGAAGTCGTAGACGTCGTCGCCCTCGCCGCCGTCGAGGCGATCGCGACCCGCGCCGCCGATCAGCGTGTCGTCGCCAGCGCCGCCTTCGATGTCGTCCTCGCCGGCCCCGCCGAGAAGCAGGTCGTTGCCGTCGTCGCCGCGCAGCTGGTCGTCCCCGTCGCCGCCATCGAGCACATCGTCGCCACCGTGGCCGATGAGCGCGTCCTGGCCGCCGAAGCCACGAATGCGGTCGACGACGGCGCTGCCCACCAGCGCCGGCGCCGTCCCGCTGCCGAGGCCGTCGTTCGCGTCGGTGCCGTCGATGTCGAAGCCCTGCGCGAGGATCGCGGCGTAGTCCATGACAGTGCCGTCGACGAAGCGCAATTCCGCGAGGCCGCCGAAATCGGTCGGATGCATCGGATCGAAACCATCGACATGGACGACGTCGCGATCGCCCGCCGGTGCGTCGGGGTCGGACAGCCCGTAATCGACGGCGAGGCTGCCGATCCGGAACTTGATGTCCTCGCGCTTCACGCCGTCACCGAACACGAGAATGCTGGCGTCGGCACTGCGGGCGTTCCCGGGCGTGTCGGCGACGATGTCCTGACCGTCGCCCTTCTCGAAGAGGTAGATGTCACGACCGGCACCGCCGACGAGGACATCGGCACCGGGGCCGCCGGCGAGCACGTCATCACCGGCGCCACCTTCGAGCCGGTCTTCACCGAGGCCACCGTCGAGGTAGTCGGCGCCACCGCCCGGCGCGCCTGCGTCATCGCCGAGCAGGACATCACGGCCCGCCCCACCGAGCAGCACGTCGGACCCCGCTCCGCCGACGAGGACATCGTGACCGGTGCCGCCGTCGAGGAGATCGTCGGCGCCGTTCCCGTAGACCCAGTCGTCGCCAGCGCCGGCGTGGATCGTGTCGCGGCCGGCGGGGGAGAGATCGCGCACCATCATGTCGTGGAGCACCATCTCGAATCGCTCGTTCTCGCCCTCGAAAACGCGGACACGCTCGACGCGCCAGGCGGGGTTCGCCCAGGGAAACGCGCCGGAATCGCCCTGGATGTCGTCGTCACCGCCACCCCCGACGATGAGATCGTCGCCACCGCCGCCGGCCAGCCAGTCGTTACCTGCCGCGCCGACGACCCAGTCGTCGCCCGCACCGCCGAGAATGCCGTCGCCCTTCAGACCCGTCCCGGTCGCGATATCACCCTCGCGGATCGCATCGACGATGGGGATGCGGACATCGCCGTAGAGCACGTCGTCGCCGACGCCGCCGTCGATCATGTCGCCACCGGCTGCCCCGCGCAGGATGCCGTCGGCACCGCCTTCGACGAGGTCGGCCTCGCCGCCCGCGAAGATGGCGTCCCGCCCCGGCCCGCCGAGCAGCCAGTCGCGATCGAGCTTCGCGCGCTGCTCGAAGATGATCTCGTGTTCCGGGAAGGCCATCGGCACGCCGTACCGCATGATGAGTCCGTTGGGGTCCGGATGATCGAACGGGAAGTAGTCACCGATGATCTCGTCGTTGCCCTCGCCACCGTCGAGTCGATCCCCGGGATTGCCGGGCAGCGTCGGAACGGCCGTGATACCGGAGTTCTCGGTGACCACGCGCCCGACCATGAAGTCGTCGAGGCGCGCCGGATCGGTGTCACCGGTGGCCATGAATACGATCTGCGGCATCGAGCGCTCGCTCGCGAGCCGGATGCCGAAATCGCCGTCGCGGAAGTTCTTCAGCGTGAATGTGCCACCGGGCGAGGCTTTCACCGTGACGACGAGATCGCCGTCGCGCTTCTCGTATTCGAATCGGCCGTCGGCGCTGGACCATCGCGTATCGGACAGCTTCACGTGAGCATCGAACGCGATGGCTGTCCCGCGGGTGGCACCGTCGTACACGTAACGGAGAACGCCGCGGCCATCCGTGTCGCGGATCGTGTCGTTGCCGTCGGTGGTGACGAGCCCGAGGATCGCGCCCTTGCTCGCGCCGTAGCTGTAGACGTCGAGACCTTCGCCGCCCTCGAGGCGATCGTCGCCTTCCTTGCCGCGCAGGAAGTCGGTGCCCCGCCCGCCGTAGAGCCGGTCGTCGTTGTCGGTGCCCTGCAGGGCATCGGCGCTGTCACCGCCGAACACGATGGCTTCGCGCGCTCGGGAATGCAGCTGCTGTCCGCCGTCCGCCCCCGGCGCCAGTTCGCTCTGCAGGACGCTCAACACGTAGCCGGTCGCGATGTCGCTCAACTTCCAGTTGAATTCGTCGGTCCGGTTCTCGATCACGGCGACATTGGCGAGATTGGCCTGCGCCTTCGACGCGAGGAAGAAGCTGCGGTCCTTCAGCCAGTCGGTCGTGAGATCCCCGCGCCGCGTCTCGGGATCGTGCAGATCGAGCTCGCCCGCCGCGTTGTGGCCGGCGTAATCGAAGCCGAGCACGACGAACGGATTGCCGCGCAGCACTGCGTATCGCCACGCCGCCGCGTGTTCGTCGGTGGCGGTCGCGCGCGCCTCGATCTGCGCCGGCGTCATTCCACCGAGGAGCTGGATGTCGTAGCGCTTCTCGCTGGTCGCGGCGCCGGCGGCCTCGTCGATGCGTCGGAGGTTCTCGTGGAACGCGTCGCGCTGCACGATGTCCGCGAAGTCCCCGCCACCATGGCCGGGGTCCATCGGGTCGAGCTCGACGCGCAGCAGGTGGCCGAGCGCACGCACGACGTTCTCGAGCGGATCGAACTCCGCGAGACCCTTCGACCCGATGCTGCCTTCGGCCCTGGCGTTCGACGCCGTCGACAACAGCGGGCGGATCCGGTCGAGATAGTCGGACGCAGTTGCACGGTCCTCGCGATCGAGCTTCGCGAGCACCCGGATCACGGCGAGCGCATCGCCCATCAACGTGATGCTGTGCGTGGTCCCGAAGTCACCTTCGACACCGAGGAACTTCTCGAGCTTCGTCAGCAACCCGGCAAAGCCCTGGGCGGCCGGCTGGTCCTCGATGAACACGGATCGCGACGGCGCGTGGATGCCGAGGTTCGCGACGACCTCGCTGTCGTTCGTGTCGGCATGGCCGTACCACGCCGTGATCTTCTCGGCGGCAACCGCATCGATGTCGGTGCTGCGCCCGACCGTCAGGGCGCCGACGAGCCCGAACTCGCGCTGCGTCGACCATGCGGCCCAGCGTTCCCGGACGTCGGAATAGATCGACACCGGGTTCAGCTGCGACGCCGCCTTCACGGCATCTTCCCGCCACTGCACCTGCTCGCTGTTGTCGCTCAACGGGGGGCCCTTCGCGGGATCGCGAAGCACCTGACGATAGTAGTCGAGCACGGCCTGCAGACTCGTCGCGCGGCCGAGCGATCCGCGGCCCGGCGCATTGAAGACGACTGTCCCGGCGATGGCCTCCGGATGCATCTCGGTGAACAACTGCGCGAGGTGCCCGCCGAGCGAATAGCCGGTGACGTACAGCGGCCCCGACAGCAGGTCCGGACGGGTCTGCAACCATTGGTAGAAGCGGTCGAGCGCATCGAGCTGCGCGAGGGCGACGCCGTAGTTCAGCAGCTCCAGATCGGCGCCGTACATGTCGCGCATGCGATCCCCGCCGCGCTCCACATCCAGAGATTCGGTGCTGCGGATCGAGAGCGTGACGCTGTTCAGTCGCGGTGATGTCGGATCGATGTCGCGCGTCAGCGTGACGGACAGACCGGAGTTCGCGAGGATCTGCTCACCGGCGAGTTCGCGGTAGGCGTCTTCGCCGATGGTGACGTTGCCGCGGCGGCGGGGGTCGTCGGACCATTGATCGAGGATTTGGAAGCGCTTGAGGAAGTCATCCGCTTGCGCCGAACTCAGAAATGTCTTGCCAGGGGGAATTCGACTCGACTGCCCAGCGAACTCAGTCCGGTTGTTGCCGTCTTCTAGGCGATCGGCCAGTGCCTCCAAAGAACTCAAATCGTGACTTGAGATGTAACTCTCTGCTGCAACGTGCTGGAGCAGAAACCGATAGATGGCCTCAACATTCATGGCGTGCTCCCTCCGGAAACCAAGGCGGACGGCTGAATGACGTTCGCCACGAATTCGTAGATCTGCGCGTGGTCGAAGCGGCCGTCGCGGTCAGCCATCTGATTACAGCTCGCTGCGTTCAGCCAATAGATCCCGTCCGCAGTGCCAGGTGTGAACCCACTGAGAAGAAAGGTACGTAGTGCACCAAGCACCTCGGAACTTTTCAGGTCAATCACTAGAAGTTCAAATCCAGCGATCCCGAGGCGTCGATCCTCCTGCCGAATGAGTCCGCGCCACGTGAGACCGAGGGAACTAACTGATTCTGTTCGTACGCGTTGGCGCCGAAGCACGGCCGTTCTCGGATCGGGGTCGAACGCCATGACGTAACTCGTCTTCCCACCGATTTGCTGCGCCTGAAGCGGCTCCTCATAGAAAGAGAAGCGCCGCGCTGAACCTCCGGCAAAACTCCGGCCCCGATGGGCTGCGTCTAGACGACCAGCGTAACGACGTTGGAGCGCAGGCGCTTCCAGCAGGTATCTATCCCGAAGTTCGTAGTTGCCAATATCCCCGGGAACCCGCATGAACAAGAACCCCGGCACATCCTTCACCGTCTTGAAAACGAACTCCCCCGCCTCCTTCTCGCACAGATGCGCGAAGTACTCCGTCGCACTCATCGACCACCTGTAGCCGCTGTCCTTCGGGACCGGATTCGGAATCACGATGTCGTGCGCGAACTTCCCCTCCGGTGTCGCGACCCACTCGACGGGCACCGGCTCGGGTTGGCCCCGCACCGAGACGAACTTCGTCCACTTGTGGGGCGGGCGGGGCGCCTGACGGACGATGGCACCGTA
>CAUJJX010000371.1 GCA_963205165.1 Pseudomonadota bacterium
GCCTCGATCGACGCCACGACCGACGACACGGAAGTTGTCTGGGACTGCGCACCCGATTGCATGTCCTGCGCCGAACGGTCCAGCGCCTGCGACTCGACTTCGAGCTCGCGCGCATTCGACTGCACCTGTCCGACGAGCAGCCGCAGGCTGTCGTTCATGTCGCGCAGCGCCGCGGCGAGCTGCCCGGTCTCGTCCTGTGAATGGACCTCGATGCGGCTGCCGAGATCACCGCTCGCGACGCTGCGGGCGACGACGACGGCTTCGCGGATCGGCCGCAGGATGCGACGCGTCAGGATGACTGCGCCCGCGACCATCAGCAGCGCCACGACGGCGAACGCACCGATCGTGCGGAGCACCGCCAGGCGCGTGGCCTGGCGCAGGTCGTCCACGTAGATGCCCGATCCGACGATCCAGCCCCAGGGGGTGAATCCGCGGACATACGAAAGCTTCTCGACCGGCGCGACGCGACCGGGTTTGGGCCACGAGTACGACACGAAACCCGCCCCGCGCTCGCGTACCGTCTTTGCGAATTCGACGAACAGGGCGACACCGTTCGGGTCGCGGAGATTGGCCAGATCCTTGCCGTCGAGTTCCGGCTTGATCGGATGCATGACCGACCGGACGGCCATGTCCGACACGAAGATGTAGTCGTTGTCGCCATAGCGGACGGCGCGGAGTGCCTCGAGTGCACGGGCCTTGGCATCGGCCTCGGAAAGCTGACCGGCCTGCTGCATGTCGTGGAAGCGCGCGACGACCGCGTGGGCCGATTCGACGATGTGGCGGGTGGCGACCTGACGCTCTTCCTCGATGGCGCGGATGTCGAAGTACAGCGTGACCCCGGCCAGCGCGGCGAATCCCGCAAGAGAAAGTCCGACGAGCCACCAGAGCCTGCTGGCAAGTCCCCCCGAGTATCGCGATGCCTGCATGACGTCCCTCTCGATTTAATTATTCGAATTCCGTGTGGATACGGACGCAGCGCTCTCTGCGCGCACGCATCGTTTACGGCACGGCGGGGGAATCCCTGAGGTTGATGTGCGGTCTCGGCGCAGGGTGCGCCACGTCGGGCTCGAGGTGAGTCGCACCACCGGATCGAGACGTGAATCCGGAACCCGGCCGAGGCGCCGACCGGGCGGCAGCAACACGCACGGTTGTCCGGGGGCGTGACGCCGATCCTTCGAGTCGGCACCGCCCGCGGGCCGGCCGGCCCGGGGAACGCAGCGGGGGACAACGGATGCGGGCGGAGCGAAGCGCCGGCGGTCAGGGGGTCTTGCGAGCGAAGCCGTCCGTCAGTGGACGGAACCCGTCACGGCGTCGTCGTCCTCGTCGTCCGGATCGTCTTCTTCGTCGTCATCGTCGTCCGGATCGGCGCCGGCCTCGGGCTCCGAGAGCCACAGTTCGTAGCCGTCGGGGTCGGTCGCGAAGCACTCGCGTGCGCCGTAGCTCGTCTCGGCGATGTCGGTCACCGCGACGCCCGCGACGCTCAGTTCGCGGTGGACCTCGTCGAGGTCGGCCGGGCGCACGTAGACCACCCAGCTCTGGCCGAGGGCGGGTTCGAGCGTGATCTGCTGCTCGGACGGAAGCTGCTGGAGCATCAGCTCGGCCACACCGGACCGCAGCCAGCACCAGACGGGTTCCCCGTTGTCGTCCTCGTAGGCATCGACGAGCGTGAATCCGAAGAAGTCGCGATAGAACGCGATGGAGCGACGCAGGTCGGCGACGCCGAGGCTGGGAACGAGTTTGCGGACGCGGGCTTTGGAGGTGTCGGCCATGGAATATGGGGATCAGTAGCTGAGATCGCCGATGACGCAGCGGCTGTTGATGCACGCGAGCTTCGGCGGCTTCGCGGCCTTGCAGTCGGTCGGCTTCGGTTTTCCGCGGAAGCGGTCTTCCTCGATGAACGTGACCTCGGAGGCCTTGGTCTCGAGGATCTCCTTGATGTCGGGCGCGTTGTTGAACGCGATCCAGGACGTCGGATTGCCGCAGGCATCGGCCCCCATCGGCAGGATGCGGCAGAACGACACGTTGGTGCAGCGCGGATCGATGGTCTTCGCGATCTCGGCACGGAGCCGGGTGATCGCCTGGGCGTCGTCCTCGGCACGCACGCTGGCAGACCATCCGGCGGCGCAGGCAAGGCCCGTGATGAGCAGCAGCTTTGCAACGTGGCGCTGACGGGGCATGGCGGATCGCTCCTCGATCGGGCCGGTTCGCACGGATCGGGACCGTGCGATCCCGGCGCTGACGCGGCCCGGATCGCGGCCGATCGTCGTTCTCGACGCCAGCGTGACACTGGCTGCGGTGAAGCCCCGGTCCGGTGTGTCGCACCCGGTCCGCGGTCGGCGGGACACGAGGCCCCGCCGCCGGTCATTCTGAACGAATCGATCGGGACACGGTACCTGCGGCAGACGCCGCGAGTCGCGTGTCCGTCACGGCATCACGCGATCGTGACGGCCTTCGAGAGATAGACGTCCTGGATGGCGTTCAGGAGCTGCACGCCGTCCTTGACGGGCTTCTGGAACGCCTTGCGACCGGAGATAAGGCCCATGCCGCCCGCGCGCTTGTTGATGACCGCCGTCCGCACGGCATCGAACAGGTCGTTGTCGCCCGACGCACCGCCGGAGTTGATCAGCCCGGCGCGGCCCATGTAGCAGTTCGCGATCTGGTAGCGCGTGAGGTCGATCGGATGGTCGGTCGCAAGGTCGGAGTACATCCGCTTGTCGGACTTGCCGTACGGGTTGTCCTTCGAGTTGAGCGCGAGATAGCCGCCGTTATTCTCGGGGAGCTTCTGCTTGATGATGTCGGCCTCGATCGTCACGCCGAGATGGTTCGCCTGGCCGGTCAGGTCGGCGGACACGTGGTAGTCCTTGTCCTTCTTGAATTCCGGATTGCGCAGGTAGCACCACAGCACCGTCGACAGACCCATCTCGTGTGCCATCTTGAAGGCCTGGCTCACCTCGACGATCTGCCGCGCCGATTCGGGCGAACCGAAGTAGATCGTGGCGCCCACCGACACCGCGCCCATGTCCTTCGCCTGCTTGATGCTGGCGAAGCAGATCTGGTCGAACTTGTTCGGGTACGTCAGGAATTCGTTGTGGTTGAACTTCAGCATGAACGGGATCTTGTGCGCGTACTTGCGCGACACCGAACCGAGCACGCCGAGCGTCGAGGCCACGGCATTGCAGCCACCCTCGATCGCGAGCTTCACGATGTTCTCCGGATCGAAGTAGGCGGGGTTCTTCGCGAACGACGCGCCAGCGCTGTGCTCGATGCCCTGGTCGACCGGCAGGATCGACAGGTAGCCCGTGCCGCCCAGGCGACCGTGATCGAACATCTGCTGCAGGCTGCGCATCACGGCCGGCGTGCGATCGCTGGCGGACATCACGCGATCCACGAAGTCGGGGCCCGGCAGGTGCAGGCTCTCCTTCGGAATGCATTTCGACACGTGATTGAGCAGGCCGTCGGCCTCCTTTCCCAGCAGCCCGGCGATATCGGTCATGCTCGACTCCTCCAATAATTCGGTCATACGGAACAAGGGCCGCATTATCCCGTGGCACCTCGATCGGGACAACGACGACCACTGACGGAGCGGTTCCGCGCCGGCCGGCCACCTCGACGGCGACGTGGCGAATGCGGATCCGCAGGAAAAAGCACCGGGTCGGGCGCGCGTCGGGGCTGCGATAATCCGCGCTCCCCGGCCCGCGCCGACCTCAGGAATACATCGATGAAATACAGTCTCGGCGACAAGCACGTGCAGTGCCCCGACAACACCTACGTGGCGCCGAACGCCACCCTCATCGGCTCGGTCGTCCTCGGCGAAGAGGCGAGCGTCTGGTTCAACGCCGTGATCCGCGGCGACACCGACGTGATCACCATCGGCGCCCGCACCAACATCCAGGACGGCTCCGTGCTCCACACCGACACCGGCTTGCCCATGACCATCGGACGGGATGTCACCGTGGGTCACATGGTGATGCTCCACGGCTGCACCATCGCCGACGAGTGCCTGATCGGCATCGGCAGCGTCATCCTCAACCGCGTCAAGGTGGGCCGGCATTGCATTATCGGTGCCAATTCCCTGATCCCCGAAGGGAAGGAAATCCCCGAGCGCTCGCTCGTCATGGGCTCGCCCGGAAAGGTCGTCCGCCAGGTCACGGACGACGAGGTCGCGTTCATCAAGTGGCACGCCGAACACTACGCCGCGAAGATTCCCGTCTATCGCGAACAACTCGTCGCGAAGGACTGATTCCCGGACGGGCATCGCCCACCTCGATCGCGGTGTGAACGGCGCCCGACCGAGGCAGCCGACCACGCCGGACCCGATGGCCGCACGCGCGGCCATCGTCGTTTCCGCAGGGCACCACGGCGACCGTCCGCGACCGGCGGCTGCCCTCCCACCGTGACTTTGCCGCACCGCGCAAAAAGCCGTCCTCCGGATGTGACCGCTCGATTACCATTGGGTCCGGGGAGACGTGCGCTTCACGGTCCACACGACCGGGGGCGGGCTTGCGGCGCTACCGGGCCGGAGCAGGCGTCGACTCGCTCTCGAAAACCCTTCGACCGCCCAAGCCGACCATGTCCGCCATCAAGTCCCTGCTCGTCGCCAACCGATCCGAGATCGCCATCCGCGTGATGCGTGCCGCTGCCGAACTCGGCATCCGGACCGTCTCCATCTACTCCGCCGAGGACCGCTTCGCCCTGCACCGCTTCAAGGCGGACGAGAGCTACCGCGTCGGCGAGGGCAAGAAGCCGCTCCAGGCCTACCTCGACATCCCGGACATCATCCGGATCGCGAAGCAGGCGAAGGTCGACGCGATCCACCCGGGCTACGGATTCCTGTCGGAGAACCCTGACTTTGCCCGCGCCTGCGCCGAGGCCGGCATCCGCTTCGTCGGACCGACGCCCGAAGTCATGACGACGCTGGGCAACAAGGTCGCCGCGCGCAACGCTGCCGTCGCGGCCGGCGTGCCCGTGATGCCCGCGACCGGACCGCTGCCGCGCGATCTCGCCGAGGCGAAGAAGCTCGCGGCCGAGGTGGGCTACCCGCTCATGCTGAAGGCGAGCTGGGGTGGCGGCGGACGCGGCATGCGCGTGATCGAGACCGAAGTCGACCTCGAGGCGCAACTCGACGTCGCCCGCCGCGAGGCCGGTGCCGCATTCGGCAACGACGAGGTCTACCTGGAGAAGCTCGTGCGCCGCGCCCGCCACGTCGAAGTCCAGATCATGGGCGACACGCACGGCAACCTCGTCCACCTCTTCGAGCGCGACTGCTCCGTGCAGCGCCGCAACCAGAAGGTCGTCGAGCGCGCGCCGGCGCCCTACCTCGACGCCGCCCGCCGCACCGAACTCTGCGATGCCGCGCTGCGCCTCGGCCGTGCCGTGAACTACACGCACGCCGGCACCGTCGAGTTCCTGATGGACGCCGACACCGGCAAGTTCTACTTCATCGAGGTGAACCCCCGGATCCAGGTGGAACACACCGTCACCGAGCAGGTCACGGGCATCGACATCGTCCAGTCGCAGCTGCGCATCACGGAAGGCGCCCGCATCGGCGACGAGCACTGCCCCGTCCCCGCGCAGGAGAACATCCGGCTGAACGGCCACGCGCTCCAGTGCCGGATCACGACGGAAGATCCCGAGAACGCCTTCACGCCCGACTACGGCCGCATCACGGCGTATCGAAGCGCGGCCGGCTTCGGCCTGCGGCTCGACGGCGGGACCGCCTACACCGGCGCCGTCATCACGCCCTACTACGACTCGCTGCTCGTGAAGGTCACGGCGTGGGCGCCGACCGCCCAGGAAGCCATCCGGCGCATGGACCGCGGCCTGCGCGAGTTCCGGATCCGCGGCGTGTCCACGAACCTGCAGTTCGTCGAGAACGTCATCAACCATCCGGACTTCGCGGCGGGCACCGTGACGACGCGGTTCATCGACACGACGCCCGAGCTGTTCAAGTTCGCGAAGCGTCGCGACCGCGCGACCCGCGTGCTGCGCTACCTCGGCGACGTCACCGTCAACGGCCATCCGGACATGAAGGGTCGCGCGAAGCCCGACCTGACGCACGCGCACCTGATCCTTCCGAAGACCGACATCACGACGGCGATCCCGACGGGTACACGCGACCTGCTGCGCGACCTCGGTCCGGAGAAGTTCGCGCAGTGGATGCTCGCCGAGAAGCGCGCCCTGCTGACCGACACCACGATGCGCGACGCGCACCAGTCGCTCTTCGCGACCCGCATGCGCACCGCCGACATGACGCGCATCGCGCCGCACTACGCGCGCATGGTGCCCGGCCTGTTCTCGATGGAATGCTGGGGCGGTGCGACCTTCGACGTCGCGCTCCGCTTCCTGAAGGAAGACCCGTGGCAGCGCCTCGCCCGCCTGCGCGAAGCCGTGCCGAACGTGCTGTTCCAGATGCTGCTGCGCGCCTCGAACGCCGTCGGCTACACGAACTATTCCGACAACGTCGTCCGCTACTTCGTGCAGCAGGCCGCGCGCGGCATCGACGGCAAGGGCGGCATCGACCTCTTCCGCGTCTTCGACTCCCTCAACTGGGTCGAGAACATGCGCGTCGCGATCGACGCCGTGCGCGAGACCGGTGCGCTCTGCGAAGGTGCCATCTGCTACACGGGCGACCTCCACGATTCGAGCCGCAAGTACTCGCTGAAGTACTACGTCGACATCGCGCGTGATCTCCAGAAGGCCGGCGTGCACATCCTCGGCATCAAGGACATGGCGGGCGTCTGCCGTCCGCGGTCCGTGCGCGAACTGGTCCGCGCGCTGAAGGAAGAGACGGGCCTGCCGATCCACTTCCACACGCACGACACGAGCGGCATCGCGGCCGCGTCGGTGCTCGCAGCCGTCGAAGCCGGTGCCGATGCCGTCGACGGCGCGCTCGATTCGATGAGCGGCCTGACTTCGCAACCGAACCTCGGCGCGATCGTCGCGGCGCTCGAAGGCACCGATCGCGATCCGTGCGTGCTCGCCGACGGCTCGACGTCCGGCGTCGATCGCGACTCGCTGCAGTCGCTGTCCGACTACTGGGAAGGCGTGCGGAAGTACTACGCGCCGTTCGAGGCCGAGATGCGTTCCGGCACGGCCGACGTCTATCGCCACGAGATGCC
>CAUJJX010000372.1 GCA_963205165.1 Pseudomonadota bacterium
GGCGTTCCATGCAGTGACGGCTGCGCAGGGCAGGCTCGCGGCTTCCTCGAAGGTCAGGTGCGACGGGATCTTCACGACGCCGTCCTGCGAGAGGACGACGTGCTCCGCGAGCATCCCGTCGATCGCGCCGCCGAGCGCCGACGTCGCGCCTTCCGAAGTGATCTCGCCGGCGAGCCAGCGCTGCATGAAGATCCCCGCGACGCGATCACCGACCGCGACGCGCGTGACACCTGCGCCGATCGCCACGACCTCGCCCGCACCGTCGGACAGCGGCACGAGGCCAGCCGGCGGCGGTCCGCCGTATGCGCCGCGCGCGACGAGCGTGTCTCGGAAGTTGAGCGAGCACGCCCGCACGCGGATGAGCACTTCACCCGCACGGGGTTCGGGAACGTCGCGTTCGACCCGGATGACGCTGTCGAGGCTCTGGATGGCTTGCAGTTGGTAGGCTTTCATGGGGTTCGCGGGAATCCTGGAGTAATGGAAATGTGGAACAAGTCTCGATCGCGCGCGGTCACCGAGCTGCCGCAGGCGAGACGGCGAGGAGGTCTTCGACCTGTTGCGCCATCGTGCGGCCGGCATCCTCGAGATAGATGAATCCGAATCGACACCGCCCGGCGCTTCCTGCTGCCCACAGCTCGCCGACGTGGCGCTTCTCGATCTCCGTCGGCACGTTGCGCAGGTGCGCGCCCTTGTACTCGACGACGACGATGGTGCCGTCGATCAGCTCGACGATGAAATCCGGATAGAAGCGCCCGCGGGACGTCGGAAGCGACCATCCGAAATCGGCCTGGTCGGGATTGCGGATCCAGTGCCGCACATCCGGATGGCGTTCGATGCAGCGCGCGCATTCGAACTCCTCGCCGGTACTCTTCAGATCGGCGATCACGGGATGGAAGTGCTTGCGGAACTCCCAGCGACCCGCGTAGCGCCGCTCGGCCGAGGCCGGGTAACGACCCGCCTCGAAGCGGAATGACCGCGACCAGTCGGGCGCGACGTCCCAGCCACCATCGAGCACGAGTTGTCCGAAACGCTGCTGCGCTACCTGCTGGCGCAGATCGGCGATGCGCGCGGTGATGCGCTGCGCGAGCACGAAGCGCATCCGCGCGAGCGTCGCCAGTGGTACGTGCTGTTCGTCACGCAGGTGGCCTACGACTCGATGCAGATACGTCCGGAGCTGCGGTTGCGGAATATCCGGCTGCTGCACCTCGCGGTCGAGCCAGCGCACGAGATCGTCCACCGTCACGCTCGTCGCGATCGCGTCCAGCGAGAGCTGCCCGGGATCGGCCTGCCGGAAACGCAGCCTCTGCGCGGTGTCGAGATAGATCTCGAAGGCGTTGTCGGATTCGACGACCTGGAAACCGGGCAGCGACACCGGCTGGGCCAGCAGATCGAGTGCTGCGGCTTCCAGCACTGCCTCGCGTTCGAGCGGTAGCAGCGCCTGCGCCGGATCGGTTCGATAGCCGAGCGGCGGCACCGGTCCGAACGTCGCGCCGCGATTCGCTGGCGCCGTCTGCGCGGCGACAACCGCGTTGTGCTGCGAGATGCGCTCGCTCAGCACCGCGCGCTTCTTGTCGCTGCGTTCGTTGCCGAGCAGCATCCCCTCGACGGCCGCGTCGACGTGACCGGTCAGCGTGACGCTGACGCCGCTGCCGGAACTCCGCGGCGCGACGCTCACGCCCGGCGCATGCTCCAGTCCGCGCCCCGTCGGCAGATCGATGACCGTGACGACGGGCGGCGGCTCGGGCGGCGGCCCCGCTGCACCGTCGCCGGGAAACAGCGAACTCTGCGGCGCGATCATCGACGCGACATCGAGCGCCTCGAAACCCATGCCGCCGACGAGTCGATCCATCAGCGCCGTGGCCGCCGCGCCGAACGTGGTCTCGCACGCATGGGCGTAGGCACGATTGAGCGGTTCGCGGCCGCGCCGGGTTGCGTACGGCATGCGCAGCACCCGGCCGAGCAACTGCTCCACGGCGGTCGCCGACGACAGCCGCTGAAGCGAGCAGAGCACGTAAGCGAACGGGCAGTCCCAGCCTTCGCGCAGCGCCTGCACCGTGATGACGAACCGGATCGGGCAATCGGGCGCGAGGAGGTCGACACCTTCGAGGCCGCGCGTGTCGCCCGTGGCGATCGCGATCTGCTCGGCAGGCACATGCAGTTCGTCGATCAGGTGCTGGCGCAGCGCCGCGGGCGGCACCTCGTCGCTCGCGCTCTGCGCCTGGAACAGCACGATCGGCCGGACGTAGCCGCGACCGTCGGCCTCGTCGTGCCGTGCCTCGCCTTCGAGCCATTCGCGGACCTGCACCGCACCCAGGACGGCCGACTGCCAGCCGTCGGGATGCTCGCGCAGCGCGATGGGCAGCTTGACCATGTTCTCGGCCTGCAACTCCTGCGCGGACACGTGGTACAGCACGTTCGTGCGGTGCGGCAGCGGCGTCGCCGTCAGTTCGAGGATCGCCGACGGATTCAGTCGCGCGAGCGTCCGGAAGCTCAGATCGGTCCGGGTGTTGTGCGCCTCGTCAACGACGACCAGCGGATTCTGGAGCGCGAGCCAGTTCGCGAGCGACTGCTTCGGCTGACCCACGTAAGCCGCGAGCGGCGAGCCCGGCGCGGCGGCGTCCCCGGCGGTGACACGTGCGTCGGGAATGTCCGCGAGCGCCGCGAGTCGTTCGGCCGACAGCGCGCGGAAGTGCCGCTCCCAGGTTTCGGAGAACGCGTACACGTTGCGCACATCGGTCTGGTCCACCCGGAACCCCTGGATCGTCGCGACGACGACGATCGCCTGGCGCCCCCAGTCGGTCGGCGCGAGCACGGCCGCATCGTCGAGGTCGCACACCTGGAGCCGCTGACCCCAGGCCGCTTCGAGCGCCGCGCGGTACGGATGGCCGGGCGTGCGCAGGGCCGTCAGGGTCTGCGTGCGGATCGCGTCGGACGGCACGAGCCACACTGCAACGGGCGCATCGGTCGCGCGCCATTCACGGGCCATCGCCGCGATCGCGTGCGAGGCGAGCAGCGTCTTGCCGCCGCCCGTGGGAATGCGCAGGCACACGCACGGCACGGGGCCGAACATGTCCGATTGATACGGTCGGCCGGTCTGCTGCCGGAAGGCCGTCTCGGCGCCGACCGCCTGCGCCGCGCGCAGGAACTCCGACAGCGCGGTGAGCGCGGCGGTCTGATAAGTCTTGAGTACGAAGGCCGTCATGTCGAAGTCGATTCAGCGCAGCGCGTCGAGAAAGGCGTCGGCGGAAACACCGGCCTGTTTCAGGATGCCGGCGAGCGTGCCGACCTTCAGCTCGACGTGATCGGGCACGACGCAGCCGACACCGCCACGGCGCAGCACGATGTGACTGCCCTTCTGCCGGACGACCTCGAAGCCGAGCCGGCGCAACGCGCGGATCACTGCCTGCCCCGAAACATGCGGAAGGCTAGGCATCCGCCGTGGCGACTTCGATCGTCGTCACGAGCGATCGGGCCGGGGGCGCGATCGGAAACTCCTCGAGATAGAGCGCCGTCGCCTCGCGGAGATTCGCGAGCGCCTCGTCCATCGATTCGCCCTCGGACGTCGTGCCGGTTTCCGGGTTGAGGGCCGTGAAACCACCCTCCGGTGCAGGCATCAGGACAGCGGTGAGCAACATGGTGATCTCCGGATCGGATGCGCGAGGGAAGCCGAGGCTAGCACGCGCTGCCGCGTCTTCAGCGCGCCTTCACGTCGTAGGGAATCTGGCGGAACGTCACGCCGGCCGCCGCGAGGCGCGCGGGGCCGAGGCGGCAGGCTTCGCCGTAGATCGTCTTCGGCCCCGCGTGCGGTGCGAGCTGTTCGATGGCCGCGAGCACCTCGCTCGTGAGCACGTTGCCCGACGCCGGCCGGCGGTCGCCCAGGATGCCGTTGAACAGCAGGTAGATCGCGCGGCCCTCGTGCACGCCGAGCAGCGGCGAATCCCACGGGCCGGCGTGAGCCGCGCCCGTCTCCTGCATCCACACGAAGCCGGCGAGCGTCGGGAAGCGCACGTCCGGGTGGATGCCGCCGTCGGCCGTGAACATCGGGGCGCCCAGCCGCACGAGCCGGAAGCCGCCGCCGCCCGTCCACCCCACGGCCTGCGACACGCCGCCCTGCTCGCCCGCGATCACCTTCTCCAGCCGCGGCACGCAGTGCGTCGCGGCGTGCTCGCCCATCTCGATGCCGATCCAGCGGCGGCCCATCTTGTGGGCGACGGCGGCCGTGGTGCCGCTGCCGAGGAAGGAGTCGAGGACGAGGTCGTTGGGTTTGGTTGTCAGCTCAAGCACGCGTGAGATCAAGCGCTCGGGCTTTGGTGTCGGAAACTCCAGCCCAAGAGCCCGAAGCTCTCGAATGCCGTCTTGATTGAAACCGAACTGCTCGCCCGATGCCCACAAGGTAGTTGGTATGACTTCGTCCGCCGACTCCGCAAGGAACATCTTCATTCGCGGTGGGCTGTCTCCGCGAAGTCCCCACCAAATTCGTCCGTCGGCATCCAGCCGTGCGAACTCGTCAGGGTTCCGGCTCCAGCATCGTCGGGCGGGCGGTAAGAAGCGCGCTCCACTCGGAGAAGTAACTTCGTACACGTTCGCCGAAACCCCTGTTCTCTCAAACTGACGCCCCCTGGCACCGGACATTAGGCTGATGGTCATCGTTATCGACTGCCATTCACCACGAACATCGTTGTCAGGGTTCGAGAATCGCGCCCGTTGTTCTTCGGAACGCGAGAACTTCGCGACGCGCAGCGAGCTGCGTGATTTTGCGAAGACACAGATGTGCTCTACAGCCGTAGAAAAGAACTCGGCGTTGCTGCGAACTGCATACGACTTCTGCCATGCGATGTCGGCGATGAAGTTGGAGCGACCAAAGACCTCGTCAAGCAGCACCTTGTTGTAGTGCCCCTCGTTGTCATCGAGGTGCACCCAGATCGACCCGTCCTCCGCCAGCAGCTCCCGCAGCAGCACGAGCCGCGGGACCATCATCGAAAGCCACTGCGCGTGTTCGAGGTTGTCGTCGTAGTGCTCGAAGGCGCTGCGGGTGTTGTACGGCGGATCGATGAAGATGCACTTCACCCGGCCGCGGTAGAACGGCAGCAGGGCCTTGAGGGCGTCGAGGTTGTCGCCGTGGACGAGCAGGTTGTCGGTGCCGCCGTTACCGTGGACCGAGACGGGTTCGAGCACGCGGTAGGGCACGCGGTCGGCGGCAGCGAGGGCCTGGGCACGGCCGAGCCA